>NZ_JBPXRQ010000060.1:0-23240 GCF_051842895.1 Cytobacillus sp. Hm23 | reverse complement strand
TCACAAGGTATTGAAGTATATATGATGACAGGAGACAACGAAAGAACGGCACAAGCTATCGCTTCACAGGTAGGGATTCAACATGTATTTGCAGAGGTACTTCCTGAAGAAAAAGCAAATCATGTGAAGGAACTGCAGAAACAAGGGAAGAAAGTTGCCATGGTTGGTGATGGAATTAATGATGCACCAGCTCTAGCAACAGCAGATGTCGGTATTGCCATCGGTACTGGGACAGATGTTGCCATTGAAGCAGCCGATATAACCCTAATGGGTGGAGAACTAACGTTAATTCCGAAAGCAATCGACCTTAGTAGAAAAACGATGAGAAACATTCGTCAAAATCTATTTTGGGCACTAGCTTATAATTCAGCAGGTATTCCAATTGCAGCCATCGGCTTATTAGCACCTTGGGTAGCTGGAGCAGCTATGGCATTTAGTTCAGTATCAGTTGTGACAAACTCACTTCGCTTGAAGAGAGTCAAAATCTAACGGTTTATGTGGAGATTCTGTTTAGTAATTTATTGATGAGATTTTTAGCGTTATCCAATAAGATTCTATGTTGTTACTAAACTATGTTCACATTATATCTAGTGTCGTGCATCTTTCCTACCTTAAAGTACGAGGCTTGGATAAAACCATAATAACAACAAAGTTTAAGAAAGAAGCTTTAATTAAAGAAATCCTAGTTATGAAGCTACCGCTACCTACCAATAATCAATAATATTGTAACCTCGTCATCGCTAATGACGAGGTTTATTGTGTTAGTCAAAAATATAATAGGAAAAATAAATATGTTGATTTACAACTATTAAAAAGCTCGAATGGCGAAGGAATATTCAGAAAATACTGTCGAAATAGGGCGATACATGTCATTCTGTAAGTTTGATAAAAGATAAAATTCTTGTAGTATACAAGAAACTAGAATTGCTAGCGATCATAGTCAATAGCATGGTCTAGGAAAATATTTGAAAAGGGAGTGGAAGTGAAATGGTCAATAAGAGTAAAAAAAACTTCATTGTTATGTTAATTGTTCTACTGTTCTCTCCTTTTATAACCTTGAATACTGCCAATGCAGCAGAATCTGATCAATACCTTAAGATGGACGCTAGTATCTTTGTTAGAATGGGTAACTTACAAACAGCAAAAGCGTATGTCCAAGTTCTAGAATATGAAGATTATATAGGTTTAAACTACCGCTTTTTTTATCCATATAATGGTAGTATAGGAGGGCTAGGTATTATTCCAAGTGGTGCTCATGCTGGTGACTGGGAAGGGGTAAAGATACTGGTTAATAAAGACACAAGCGAAATTGAAAGTATACTTCCTTCAGCTCATGATAATGAACATGATTGGACTGACTCATCTAAGTTTGAATTTCAAAATGGTCCTACTCACCCTGTTATATATTCTGCTGAGCAAAGTCATGCTAACTATTGGACTGAAGGGAAGCATAGTAGATTAAGTGGGTTTGGAAATGATTATACAAATAGAGGACATAAATGGGATATCGCTGACGATAACTTTATTATTTTCAATCAACAAAATACACCATGGATGGATTTTAAAGGAAGATGGGGTGAAAGTGGAACGTCTGATGCCGTGGATCTCTGCAATCTTTCGTGCCCAGATAGTCCAAAAGGGCCAGGAGTGTCAAAAGGGTGGTTTAGGGATGTGACAGGTGCAAGTCATAATAATGATATTACGGACTTAGGAGTGAATCCAGAAAAATTACAAAAAGCAGAAGAATATGCTGAAAAATACGCTCCTACAGTTTATTTGCATAGTAATGAACTATACTTTCCTTCAACAGTAGAATGGCTTCTTCCTCAAGTGCAATTGAAAGAAAACGGAGAAGTACTATTGGACAAAGGACAAGTTACACCATGGACTATCGTCGGCAAAGAACCACCTGCAGCAATGATTACGGATTTATCTCATACTACTAGTATGATGAAGCTGAATTTTGCAGTAAGCATAAGCGGTGGCGATACTGTGACCTTAAGACGTGAAAAGTTATATGAAGATGGGATATGGCGTTATACTGATTATGACGTGACTGGTAAATCAACTTGGGAAAGAGAATCTGTATGGGATACGCAATACAGAATGAAACTAACGATTACAAATTCAGTGGATAATGAGAAATATGCTTCCCCTTGGAGCTATTATCTAATGCCAAAACCAGTTGAAATTAAGGGGATCTATAGTAGCGGTAATCTAATGATTGTTGATTTACTCGCAAATGTTGACGATGTAGGTGGCCCAGAGTATGTTTATTTACGACGTGAGAAGTTATATCCAAATGGACAATGGGGTTACACGGATTATAAACTTTTAAACCCGACTGATTGGAATGATGTTTGGACAAAAGAAGCGGATTTTGACACAGAATATCGAGTTAAAATGCTTGTTAAATGGGGGATAACTCAAGACCAAATTACTTATGAATCAGACTATGTTTACTTTACAATGCCTTCAGAATAAGTTCATACTAAGTAAAGAGCGTAAAGAGGCTTGGACATAAGTTGAAAAATTACTGATTTTTATACATTACGCAAAAATAAAGCCGCATGAAATCAAGGTTTATAAATTGATTTCGTGCGGTTTCTTCATTTTAATTGGGCTTTCCCCCAGCCTCTTTCATCTCTTTTGATACAACGGGTGAAGCAGCGAGTCTACTTAATGATGGATCCTGTTAATGATTTTGAGAACTCCACAATCTATAGACATCTACTAACTCATGTCCATCAAAGGATAATTTATAAATATCTGGCATGGTGAGTTGTTTCCAAAAGGCAAAATCGAATTGTGGGTCAAAGTAATTCATGATTAATACCATAATATTGCCATGTGTACCGACGACTATATTTTTACCTTCATATTTTGATAATATCTCTTTAGTTATCTTTACACCTCGTGCCTGAGCAGTTATATTTGATTCCCCACCTTTGAATGAAAGCTGCTTATTTTCCCAAACGGCTGTTATAGCCTGTAGGAAGTTTTCAACTGGTCCGTCAGACAATAATCTCTCCTTAAAGTCGTCTTTTAGTACTATCTCCATATCTCTATGCTGAGCAATACCGTCAACTGTTTGTATCGCTCTTTTGAAAGGGCTAGATATGACGATATCAATTTTTTCGTCTTTAAGAATAGATGTTACGTTAGTTGCGTCATATAGACCTTGTTTAGACAGAGGCCTACCTAATTCATCAGGTGTATAAGTAGAATGAGCATGGCGCACAAAAAATAAGTTTGTTTTCATATAATCACCTTCATTTAAATTTGATATTGTTTTTTTCCACAGATCGTTTCTTTTCTTACTAAGATATAAAAGTGGATAAAGCAGTTAGTTTCACATTTTCTTCTTCTAAGCTATAACAATCATATCCTACATATCAGTTACTCGAATTTAAGTGAAATAAAGCAACAAAGATAACAAAAGGCTGTTTTAGTATACTTTGCTGTTATATCAATATTTTTAAGAAGAAAAGATGCACCGAAGCTTGAGTTGTTCTCATGTATATTTATTAATAGGAAAAACAATCGAAAACAGCCTAACAAAAAGTGCCTATTAAATTCGCATTCCTTGCTAAATGCAAATTGTTATTACTTAGCAGATATGCAGTAACTTAATCGCATACAGCTTCAAAACTTTTTTAACTATATTAAGGTGCTTCCGCATTTTGTGTATGGTGTCTCAACGATATTGATCTTATTTCTTTCGTGAAATACATATATAAACTTATGCTTAACAGTGTTGATCCTCCGACTAATGGTAGCCAATAAGGTGAGATGATGTTTAGTAGTGTTCCTGACAGTATCATAGCGATCGGTACAACGGTCTTAACAATAGTTAAGCCAGTACTTATAACTCTCCCTCTTAACTGGTCAGGAACCGTTTGTTGAATAAACGTCATGATAGGGATATCGACAAATGATGAAGAAATCCCAAAGCCTATATTTAATACACAGTAAAATATTGTGTAAAAAATAGGGTGATAAGTTTGGTTAAAGAGCAATGGTCCACTAATGAGGATTGTTAAACTGGAGATGATCATAGTCATAAGTATTAAAAACTTATGATAATGTAACTTTGAAATAAATTTTCCAATGAAAATAGATCCAATTAGCATACCAATTGGAAATGCCGCTTCAATGATTCCGAATGCAGTAGAATGAAGTTTTAAAACATTTGTAATAATAAACGGAACTGGAATGGTTGATGATAAAGTAATAAAAAAGTTAACAAGTATTGACAGAACGATAATGCCTCGTAATTTTTTTTGAGAAATAATATAGGAAAAACCTTCCTTTAACTCTATGAAAAAGTGGTCTTTTTCTTTGTTAGGAGAATTTTTTTCGTTGAATCGGAAATTAATAAAGCACTCACTTATACTTGAAATGATAAAGGAGATAGCATTTATTAATATAAAGGTTTTTATATTAACAAAAGCAAATACCATTCCTCCTATAATTGGTCCTAAAGTAAAAGAAATTGAAAAAATCATTCTTGTGATCGCGTTGATCTTCATTAAGTTATTTTCATGAACAATATTCGGTTTAGATGATTCAATGCTCACACTAGCAAATGTACTGAAAACATTTAAAATAAATGTAATTGCATAAATCCAATATAAATGGAGCTCATGGAGACTAATTACATATAAAACAAGAAGCACCACGCCACTTAATACATCACTAAAAACTAGTATGAATTTACGGTTCAGACGGTCTGTAATAACTCCAGCTACAGGTCCTAAAATAATGGTCGGTATAATAGATAATATTAAGTTTGTTGCAAATGAAAGCCCCGAACCTGTTACTGTCAAAACATATAAACTGATAGCAAATGAGTAAACGAAAGATCCAAATAACGAGACAATGCTTCCAAATGAAAGTAAGATCAAATTTTTTACATCAGATTTTGGATCAAACACTTGACTTAATTTATTCCTCAATATTTCCCCCTCCTTTATAGTAATCTTAATTCATCGGGAAAGGGCAATAGCAAGGTAGGATTTACGTTTTTTTTACGATGAAATTTACAAAAGGTCGGGTTAACCCAACCTTTTTCCATAATAAAGATAAGTATACATCTTCTCGCCATCTAGTAATTGCAATTCATACTTTCCAGGGGATTGATCAACTGGAATAGAGACCATATCGTCGACAAGGTCATAGCGTAAAGTTTTTAATTTTTCTTTGATGTTATTAAGTTGAAAGTTTTGTCTATAAGACGGTTTGATTTCATTTTTTATATGATAGTTTTCATACGTCAAATATGCACCGATTAAATTACTTTCTTCTTTTAAATAAAGCTGTACTTCCTCTATTAAAAAGTTTTCATGTTGAAAGCTATGCTCTGAACTGCCTGTATCAATTAAAAAATCGACTGCTTCTTTTTTTAATGGAATATGTAGGAAATCAGAACAAATAAATAAGATATTTTTCTGTTCTTCATAAGTTTCTAAAATACTTTTTAATACGTAATGTCGTTGGTAATCATGATCAACCGCAATATAGAGGCAATCTTTAGGCAAGGAGTTATATATATGCCTTAATGAGAAACCAATTCCGGTACCAAGATGGAGCAATATTTTATGCGTTAATTGTTCAAAATTAACCCTTTTATAAAACCAGTCAACAGCCTGATATAGGTGATCTAAATATTTTTCATCTGTTTCCTTAATGTAATCTGATATAAAATAGTTGAATTCATTCATCATATGACTTGGACTTTTAACGTGGTAAGCATGATGAATGGTTTGTGGGGTGAAGAGAATTCCGTCTTTAATAAAGTGTTGATGCTCACAGTTACATTGAAGAACACCATGTAAGATTTGATTGTTAACGATGTCTCCATTTTTAATGCTTAAAGCAGCGCTGCATTTTTTACATTCTAAAAGTGGGAGCACTGATAAGCTCATACCCATTTTAAGCTGTTTAGGTTTATTCGTTGTATTTAAATGGGTAAGTTCATTTTGCAAATTTTGTCTCGTTTCTTCGTATTCGACTATTTTATGTTCTATCGTATGTAGCTTTTCTACAAAAATCTCTTTGTAAAATTCGTTATTTTCTAGTGCGGATAATTTACCAAGTCTTTTATATTGAAAGATTGTTTTTATTTCACTTAACGAAAAGCCGAGGTTTTTTAAGTAAATAATATCCTTTACATCTCTGTGACACTGTTCATCAAATTGATACTGTCCGGATGTTTTCTCAGGTGTTATTAAGCCAAGGTCTATGTAGTGTCTAGTTGTATTTATGCTTATTTTATTTTCTTTAGAAAATTGTCCTATTTTCATAGTTAGTCACCTTAACTTTGTTTTATTAGAAATCAAATTAATATTTATTATATTATACACGTACTATTAGGAATTTCCTTTCACAAATATACATGATATGAAAAAAGCTAGACTCATAATTTAATTTAGAATATACTGAATTATAACAACTGAATGATGAAATAAACAGGTGTTGTGCATAAGTAAAAGCTGTGTACAACTTAAAAGGGAAGTTCGGTGTAAAGCCGACGCGGTTCCCGCCACTGTAAGTCTGAGCAACCTGCATATGTGTCACTGTTTCGTAAAGAAATGGGAAGGCGCAGGAAGTGTTGAAGATAAGTCAGGAGACCTGCCTGTTTAAGTAACACGATTGTAACCTACGGGAATATAGGGAGGTGTTGTTAAGAATTAGTATGTAAACATATAGTTAATACTGACTTTTTCTGAGCACTCGATCCTTTATGGTTTGAGTGCTCTTTTTATTTTACATAAAGGCTCTTTCGGAATCTTCTAATTTTGTGTAGTAACCACGAGCAATATTCGTGTGTATCAATATATTTGGAATCAGCCTTTATAAACATGGGGGAGAGCTTTCACTGATGAAAAGAAAACATGCTTGGCTATTCGTAACAATTATTATTGGTTTGACTAGTTATTTTTGGCTGAATTCATTTCGGCCAGTATATGCGATGCACATAATGGAGGGCTTTCTGCCGGTTGGGTGGGCTATTTTTTGGTGGGTTTTAACGATTCCATTTTTGGCTGTTGGGATGTACTCCATCCGAAAAAAAGTGAAAGAAAACCCCGAGGTGAAGACGATGCTTGGGCTATCAGGGGCGTTTGCATTTGTGTTGTCAGCATTAAAAATCCCTTCTGTAACTGGAAGTAGTTCACATCCGACTGGTGTTGGGCTAGGTACTGTACTTTTTGGTCCAACAGTCATGAGTGTATTAGGGACGATTGTATTAATGTTTCAATCATTATTGCTAGCTCATGGCGGTATCACAACACTCGGTGCAAATGCATTTTCAATGGCTGTTGTAGGACCAATGGTTACATATTTTGTATTTAAAGCAGGTTTGAGAGTGAATTTCTCTTTTGCAGTCTCAGTTTTTTTAGCAGCCATGTTAGGAGATCTAAGTACTTATACTGTGACAGCTTTTCAGTTGGCTCTGGCATTTCCGACTGAGGTTGGAGGAGTTGTAGCATCTTTTATCAAATTTGGTGGGATTTTCTCTTTCACACAAATTCCTTTAGCAGTGAGTGAGGGACTATTAACAGTAGTAGTTATGAACTTGCTTGCAAAATACAATGTTCGAGAATTACAGCTATTAAATGTTCCAGTTAGTATGAGTTCAAAAAAAGCTTAGAACAACAAGGTAGTATTTTGAGCAAAAAGAGAAGTAACTCAATTAGTTATGCTACAGCTATTTTTCCAGTTTTTAGGATTCTGATCGTATATGATTTTTTTCACTTACATTTGAGTATCTGATGTGTATGAAATAATTTTCTTAGTTTTTAGCGAAGAAAAGATGCCCTGAACTAGTTATATTCTTGTTTAGCTTTTATTACGAAAAGTAACAATTAATGCGAAAACAGCTATTTGAAACAAGGAGGTATGTTAATTAATGAAAAATCTGATTTTAATAGTGTTGGTCATCTTGTTGGCTATTGTTCCTTTAGTACTACAGCAGGATGCTGAATTTGGTGGGGCAGATGGACAAGCTGAAGAAGCGATTGGTGAAATAGCACCTAATTATGAGCCTTGGTTCAACGTATTATGGGAGCCACCAAGCGGTGAGATAGAAAGCTTGCTATTTTCCTTACAAGCGGCCATAGGTGCAATTATAATCGGCTATGTTATCGGCTATGGTAGAGCAAGAAAAAAATTCTCCACTGAATCTTCTAGTGAGGTGAAGCATGCTTCGGATTGACCAGCTTGCTTATTTGAATCAGCTAAGACATGTTCACCCTATTGAGAAAGCAGTTTTCACATTTTTATTTTTGTTTTTCTGTCTTATTACAAAAAGTGAAGTCATTGCTGTTATAACTTTGTTAATCATGAGCATGGCAATAGTTTTTGGTGCGAAAATCTCAGTACGTGATTATATAAAGCTACTTTTATTACCATCATTTTTTTTGCTTTCAAGTATTATACCTATTCTTATTTCGGTTGCACCGTATGACTACAAAGTAATTAATTCTTTATGGTCAATGACTTTTGGTACGTGGCAGTTGTATATATCTACACATAATATATCAATCGTCACAAGCTTATTTTTTACCGTTTTATCAACTGTAAGTTGCATGTATTTCTTAATATTATCTACGCCGCTTCATGATATTTTATGGCTTCTACAGAAAATGAAACTGCCAACACTATTTATTGAACTCGTTGCATTCACATATAGATTTATTTTTGTACTCTTAGATAAAGCTCAAGAAGTCTATATCGCACAAGCTTCTAGACTTGGCTATCAACATTACCGTCTATCAATTTATTCTTTAGGTCAGCTAGTAGTAGGAGTGTTTGTAAAGTCTATGAAGTACGCAAAAGAACTACAAATAGCTGTAGATACACGTGGTGGACAAGATGGTAATTATGAAATTGAAAGCAGCTATAAATATCATCCACTGAACTGGGGGATCGTAGCGATATCAATGCTGACGCTTACATTCGTAGCATCAGCTATGTAAAAGGAGTTCTGTTTAATGAGTACACCAATTATAGAGCTTGAAAACATTACATACCAATATCCTGATGGGACTGATGCTATAAACAATATTTCTCTATCTATTGAACAAGGAAAGAAAATTGCTTTGTTAGGAAATAACGGGGCTGGAAAGTCAACATTGTTTTTACATTTCAATGGGATTTTACAACCGACGAGTGGTTCCATCTGTTTTCAAGGTGAAACGTTACGGTACAAGCGCAAAGAGATAAAGAGATTACGTCAACAGGTAGGGATTGTATATCAGGATTCTGACTCTCAATTATTCTCATCTAGTGTTTATCAAGATATAAAATATGGACCTAAAAATATGGGGCTTTCTGAGAGCGAAGTGGAGCTAGCTGTGGACAAGGCAATGATGTTAACAGAGACGACTGCATTAAAAGAAAAGCCACCTCATTTTTTAAGCATTGGTCAAAAAAAACGAGTGGCCATTGCGGGAATAGTCGCCATGGAGCCGAAACTCATGGTATTAGATGAACCGACAGCAGGACTAGATCCATACTATGCTAAGAAAATTATGAATGTATTACATGATATTCAAACAGAGAACAAAACAATGATTGTGTCTACACATGATGTGAATTTAGCTTATGAATGGGCTGATGAGATCATTGTAATGAATGAAGGGAGCATCATAGCTCAAGACAAACCTAATCAAGTATTTCGAGACGATGCGATTTTACAAAAAAGTCACTTAGAGAAACCGTGGATCATTGATGTCTTCGAACAGTTAAGAGTGAAAGATCGATTTAATTCATGTACCATTCCAAAAACAAAAAATGAAATAATGAAGCTTTTAGCAGAAATATAGAACTTTATATCTTTATTGAAGGGGGAGGATGAAATTGACGACATGGAATTTACAAGGGACGAAACACCACGTGTTGATATGTAATGGTTCAAGCTGCATGAGAAAAGGTGGTGAAGAAGCTACAGTAGCTATTCGTGAAGAAATTGAAAGACTAGGTCTCGATTCAACTGTACATACGACAAGAACGAGGTGTAATGGTAGATGTAAGGATGCGTGTGTAGCAATCGTCTATCCAGAGGGTACGTGGTACGAGAAAGTTACACCAGAACTAGGTCGCCAGATTGTTTCCGAACACCTTTCACAAGGACAGCCCCTTACACATGCGATGAGCTATACAACAACAAATACGGGGATGCAGTTACAAGGTGATCGTCCACTTGGGATTTCGAAAGAAAAAGCAGTGGTAAAAAAGTAAATGAATAAGGAGGGGTTAGCTTGAAGGGAAAATTACTCATTGTCGGTTTCGGGCCAGGTAGTGAAGGCCATATTACTAACAGGGCCAAGGAAGCCATCGCTGAAAGTGATTGTATTATTGGTTATAAAACATATGTAGATCTCATTTCAGATCTTATAACAGATCAAGAAATAGTAAGCACAGGCATGTCAGAAGAAGTAAGTCGTGCACAAGCAGCGGTTAAGTTAGCGGAAGAAGGAAAATATGTAGCTGTGATTTCAAGCGGAGATGCTGGAGTATATGGCATGGCTGGCTTAGTATACGAGGTGTTAATTGAAAAAGGGTGGTCAGAACTTGAGGGAGTTAAGGTAGAGGTTGTTCCAGGGATTTCTGCAATTAATTCATGCGCTTCATTGTTAGGTGCTCCTGTTATGCATGATGCTTGTACGATTAGCTTAAGTGATCATTTGACTCCTTGGGAGCTTATCGAAAGAAGAATTGAAGCAGCCGGTCAGGCTGATTTCGTCATCGCCCTCTACAATCCAAAGAGTGGGAAGCGAACGAGACAAATTGTTGAAGCGCAACAAATTCTATTAAAATATCGTTCTCCAGACACACCAGTTGGTTTAGTAAAAAGTGCATATAGAGATCGACAGCATGTCGTTATGACGACCTTACAGGATATGCTTGATCACGATATTGGTATGTTAACAACTGTGATTATTGGGAATTCCACTACGTTTATGTATGATAACAAAATGATTACGCCAAGAGGTTATCAAAGAAAATACACATTGCAAACACAAGAGCAGAGATTGAAACCACATGAACGACTAAAAAGAGAGAACGAGCCTTGGGCATTGCACGGAGGTAAGGAAGAGTCTCCTTCAGCTTTAGATATGGCAAATAAGGCAATTGCTATGGTTGATCAAGACAAAGGGGTAACGAATGAGAGGTCAACATATGTAGGAACAAATATTGAGTCAATTTTTGAAGTAGCTGTCAGTCCAGGTGTCGTTAACAAAAAGTTTACGCCGCAGCAAATGCTTGTTCTTGCAGATGTTGTTGGTGATAAAGGAACGATGGAGTATACAATTAATCACCAGATTTTACTTCATATTCCTACTTCAAGCCCTGAAACAGTCACAAATAAACTAACGGATGTTGGCTTTTTACTTGCACCGGTTGGTGATGTAGCGACTATGAAGGCATGTGATTTTTGTGATGGAGAGAAATTTGACTCCATACCGCAGGCTGAGGAAATACAAGCATTAATAGGTGGTTTAGATGTTCCAAAGGAGCTTCATATCGGTTTTAACGGCTGTGCGATGGCTTGCTATGGTGCAGTGAATGATGATATTGGCATCGTATTTCGTAAAGGCAAATTCGACCTCTTTCTCGGGGCGAAAACCGTTGGTAGAACTGCTCATGCTGGACAGCTAGTCGCAGAAGGGATTGAACCTGAAAGTCTGGTTCCATTAATACAAAATATCGTAGGAGAGTATAAGGAGAAGGGGCATCCGAACGAGCGCTTTCATAAATATTATAAACGTGTAAAGGAAATACAGGGTTACCAGTATAAAGATGTGTCACCAAATCTATCAATTGAACCGGTACCGTGTGCTGATTAAAAGGAGGATTATCAATGAAGGCAGTGTTATTTGTTGGTCATGGAAGTAGAGATCCAGAAGGAAATGAACAAGTATTAAAGTTTATAGAAAATATGAAACCTAGTATAGATGATAGTTTATTAGTAGAAGCGTGTTTTTTAGAGTTTGAGTTACCAAATATACTTCAAGGGCTGGAAGCTTGTGTGAACAAAGGGGCGTCGCAAATTGTTGTCATTCCAATAATGCTACTTCCTGCGGGCCATTCAAAGATTCATATTCCTGCAGCAATTGATGAGGCAAAAGAGAAGTATCCTCATATTGATTTTTCATACGGTAGGCCGATAGGTGTTCATGATTTAGCACTAGACATCTGTACTAATAGACTAGTAGAGGCTGGAGAGAAGATAGATGATCCTAAAGAGCATACAGCAGTAATTTTGTTAGGTCGAGGAGGAAGCGACCCTGATGCGAATAGTGATTTATATAAAATTACAAGACTGCTATGGGAGCGCCTCAAATATAAGATTGTTGAACCTGCTTTTATGGGCGTCACTGATCCTCTTATTCGTGAGAGTATTGAGCGATGTATGAAGCTAGGAGCCAAAAGAGTAGTTGTTGTACCATACTTTTTATTTACAGGTATATTAATTAAACGTCTTGAGCGGTTGATGGCAGATTTTCAAACAGAATTCCCATCAGTAGAATTTGTGTTAGCAGAATATTTTGGGTTTCATCCAAAACTCGAATTGATTTTGCATGACCGCATAGCTGAGGCGCTAAAAGATGAAGTTAAGATGAATTGTGATACGTGTCTGTATCGTTTAGAGGCGATGGAACATATTGATCATCACCATCATCACGATCATGACCACGGTCATCACCACCATCATCATGATGTGAAGACGGAGCATGTTAAATGATTCTATGTTTAGCAGGTACAAGTGACGCGAGAGAACTTGCGATAACTTTGAAGAATGGGGGATACTCCCTGCTTACAACGGTCGTCACAGATAGTGCAGCGATAGAGCTAAGAAAAGCTGGACTTCCTATAAAGGTCGGGAGATTAAATGTAGAAGAGATGGTAGAAGTTATTCAACTACAAAATATTGAAACGATTGTGGATGCTAGTCATCCCTTTGCGGAGGAAGCATCTAGGAACGCTATACAAGCAGCTAGAGCTGCACATATTCCGTATATAAGGTATGAGAGGCAGCAAGAGCATGTTAAGCGCGAAAAAGTCATCACAGTCGAGAGCTATGAACAAGCAGCTGAGGTTGCTGCTAGCAAGGGTGGCGTGATTATGCTCACGACGGGGAGTAAAACATTACAAGTTTTTTCTCAAAAGCTATTAAATTTACCAAACACTCGCTTGATTGCTAGAATGCTACCGCGCAAAGATAATATGGAAAAGTGTGAGCAGCTTGGTATTCCTCAGAAGAATATTGTCGCCATTCAAGGTCCGTTCACGAAAGAGTTTGATATAGCGCTTTACAAACAATACGGTGTTACATTGATGATTACGAAAGAGAGTGGAAAGGTTGGGTCTGTTGATGAAAAGCTAGCTGCAGCTGCTGAGCTAGACATAGAAACAATCGTGATCAAACGACCAAGCATTGAGTACGGCCTTACTTTTTCATCTTTTGATGAAGTATTAAGGCAACTAAAAGAAATGGAAGTGCAGAACATATAAGGAGGACGATTTAATGGATTTTCGCACTGAATTTAAACCGGAAACTGTTCAGCCACAGCAAATCGAAGGAAGAAGCTTTGAAATGATCGATGAGGAGGTAGGGGAGCACCCGTTTTCCGAAGAGCAATACCCTATCGTTCAACGTGTCATTCATGCTTCGGCTGACTTTGAACTAGGGAAAAGTCTTGTGTTTCATAAAGATGCTATTGGAGCAGGTATTCAAGCCATTCTGAGCGGTAAGAAAATTGTTGCTGATGTACAAATGGTACAAGTGGGTATTAGCAAGCCGCGCGTGGAAAAATATGGCTGCGATATTAACGTATATATATCAGATGCTGACGTGATGGAAGAAGCGAAAAGGCTTAACACAACACGGGCAATTATTTCTATGCGCAAAGCAATTAAAGAAGCTGACGGAGGCATTTATGCCATTGGAAATGCGCCAACAGCGCTATTAGAGCTTATTCGCCTAATAAAAGAAGGCGAGGCGAAACCAGGGTTAATTATCGGTTTACCAGTAGGTTTTGTTTCAGCTGCTGAATCAAAGGAGGAGCTGGCTAAGTTGGATGTTCCATTTATTACGAACATAGGTCGGAAAGGTGGAAGTACCGTAACAGTTGCAGCATTAAACGCAATTTCAATTCTTGCTGATAGAGGATAAGTATGAAAGACCAGAAACAGTCTACGGAAAAAAAATTACGACAAGGTTATACGACTGGATCGTGTGCTACAGCAGCTACGAAAGCAGCACTCACAGCATTAATTACGAAGGAAGAGCAAACTGATGCAACGATTTATCTTCCGGTCGGAAAGTTTGTTACCTTCCAAATGGAGCATTGTGATTTTCATGAGGATGGCGTAACTGTTGGTGTGATTAAGGATGCTGGTGATGATCCAGATGCAACTCATGGTGCCTTAATACAAGCAACAGTGAGCTGGAAAGATACCGCTGGCATTGAGTTGGACGGTGGAGTAGGTGTTGGTAGAGCAACAAAACCAGGGTTACCTATCGAAGTTGGAGAAGCGGCAATTAACCCTGTTCCAAGAAAAATGATTCGATCCACAGCTGAAGAAGTGTTAACCCAATTTCACATTCATCAAGGAATAAAGGTCGTTATTTCGGTACCTGATGGAGTTGATATTGCCAAAAAAACACTTAATGGAAGACTTGGAATTTTAGGTGGTATTTCTATTTTAGGTACAAGAGGGATCGTTGTACCGTTTTCTACTGCTGCTTATAAAGCGAGTATCGTACAAGCGATAAAAGTAGCTCGTGCAAGCGATTGTGAGCATGTTGCAATTACAACAGGTGGGCGTAGTGAAAAATATGCGATGCAACAGCTTCCTAATTTATCAGATGAGGCTTTTATTGAAATGGGTGATTTTGTCGGCTTTACCCTAAAGCAGTGTAAGCGTCTAGGGATTAAGAAGATCTCTATGGTTGGCATGATGGGAAAATTCTCAAAAGTCGCCCAAGGAGTGATGATGGTTCATTCGAAAAGTGCACCTGTCGATTTTGGCTTTTTAGCACAAGTTGCATCCGAGGTGGGTGTGAAAGGGGATTTAATTGAGGAAATTGAACAGGCAAACACCGCTTCACAAGTTGGGGATATGATGGTCACGAATGGGTTTCATAGTTTTTTTGAAGTTCTTTGTAATTATTGCTGTCAGCAAGCTCTTCAGGAAATGGCCGGTGGAGTAGATGTCGATACAACTTTGTATACATTAAAGGGTGATCTGTTAGGAAGGGCGGAATGCTATGACGAGAGCGATTAAGATGATTGGTATAGGGGATGAAGGGAAACAAAGTCTCCTATCTATATATGAACAATGGATTTATGAAAGTGAAGTGCTTGTTGGAGGAGAAAGGCAGCTCGCTTTTTTTCCTGATTACTGTGGAGAAAAGGTAGTGATTAAGGGAGGGTTACGTTCAATTGTTGAACGCCTTGAAAGTGAATCGAGACGTATCGTCGTACTCGCCTCGGGTGATCCGTTATTTTATGGTATTGGCAGTTATTTGGCAAAGAAACTTCAGCTAGAAATTTATCCATATGTTAGTTCAGTGCAGCTTGCTTTTGCCAGAATGGGTGAGAGCTGGCAGGATGCATATATAACTAGCTTACATGGAAGAAAGATGCAAGGTCTAGCACAAAAAATAGACGGCAAAGACAAAGTAGCTATTTTGACAGATGAAACAAATACGCCTTCAGCTATAGCTACGTACCTACTTTTTTACAACATGGTAGAGTATCGTGCTTTTGTAGCTGAAAACTTAGGTGGAGAGTCGGAAAGGTGTGGCTGGTATGATCTTCATGAGCTCCATGACATCGTGGACAATGTTTTTTCACCTCTTAATATTGTCATTCTGAAAAAGGTGGCAGAAAGCCCCGCTTGGAGCTTAGGAATTAATGATAATGAGTTTGCCCAACGAAAGCCCGAAAAAGGGTTAATTACGAAAAAGGAAATCAGAACGCTAAGTGTAAGTGCACTACAGCTTAAACTCGATAGTGTCGTTTGGGATATTGGGACTTGTACTGGGTCAGTTGCTATCGAAGCGGCGAGAATTGCTCGAGAAGGGCAAGTGTTTGCGCTTGAGAAAAATGAAGCTGATATTGAAAATTGTTTGTTGAATATACGTAAATTCCGTACAGATATAACAGTAGTAAATGCAAAAGCACCTGATGGCCTCGATTCTTTCCCTGACCCTGACGCTGTTTTTATTGGAGGGACAGCTGGTGGCATGCGTAACATTTTGCGAATTTGTTGTAACAAATTAAGAGAAGATGGAAGAATTGTGCTTAATGCTGTGACAATTGAGAACTTATCAGAAGCAAATGCCTTGTTTGACGAATATGGCTTTCATACTGAAATTATTTTGGCACAAGTCTCAAGGAGCAAACCGATTTTGAACTTAACAAGATTCGACGCATTAAATCCAATATATATTATTACAGCTACAAAGAAGAAAGGGGCTTAAAGCTTATATGACTGGAACATTATACGGACTAGGAGTAGGGCCAGGTGACCCTGAGCTGATTACGGTAAAAGCTTTTCGTACTTTGCAGGAATCGCCAGTAATTGCTTATCCAAAGAAACGCAAAGGAAGTAAAAGCTATGCTCATCAAATTATCGATGTGTATGTGAATCCGAACGAAAAGGAAATGCTTGGGTTAGTGTTTCCTATGACAAAGGATAAGAGCATTTTAGAGCGTGAATGGAATTTAACAGCGGAAAAGGTATGGGAAAAGCTCCAACAAGGAAAAGACGTCGCTTTTGTAACAGAAGGAGATCCGCTTTTATACAGCACTTTCATTCAAATGTTGAATGTGATGAAGAATCGATATCCAGATGTAAAAGTTCATACGGTACCTGGTATCTCATCAATTAATGGTGCAGCTTCTAGGCTAGGTATTCCATTAGCTGAAGGAGATGATCATGTTGCAATCATCCCTGCTAGAGATGATTATGAAGCGATGAAAAAAGTGATTGAAGAAAATGATTGTGTCATATTTATAAAGGTTGCAAAAGTGATAGACCTTATGATTAACGTGTTAAAGGAACTTCAACTGTTAGATAAAGCTTCAGTGGTCACGAAGGTAACTTCAAATGAAGAAATTATTTGGAATGTAGAAGAACTCGAAGGTGTAGATCTTGAGTATTTAACGCTAATGGTGGTGAGAAAATGAAGCTATATATCGTTGGAGCAGGACCTGGTGCAAGTGATTTAATAACTGTCAGAGGCTTAAGGCTACTTCAAGAGGCAGATGTTGTTTTGTATGCTGATTCGCTAGTTAGTGAAGAGTTAATAAAGGAATCGAAGCCTACAGCAGAAGTGCTCAAAACAGCTGGTATGCATTTAGAAGAAATGGTAGATATCATGGTAAGCAGGTTGAAACAAGGAAAAAAAGTAGTAAGGGTTCACACAGGAGATCCAGCCGTTTACGGAGCGATAATGGAACAAATTTCACTTCTAAAAAGTGAGGGAGTGGAAATAGAAATCGTTCCTGGTGTAAGCTCTGTTTTTGCAGCTGCTGCTGAATTAGGTGCCGAGTTGACAATACCGGATTTAACACAAACGGTTATTTTAACTAGGGCAGAAGGGAGGACACCTGTACCTGACCGTGAAAAATTACAAGATTTAGCTCGCCATCATTGTACGATTGCCTTCTTTTTAAGCGCAACATTAACGAAAAAGGTTATAAATGAACTACTAGAGGCTGGCTGGAGCAAAGCAACACCTGTTGCTGTAGTATATAAAGCAACATGGCCTGATCAAAAGATTGTTCGATCAACGCTGGAGCATCTTGATGAAGATATGAAAAAAAATGGTATAAGAAAACAAGCGATGATTTTAGCAGGCTGGGCGCTTGATGAGCATATACATGAAAAAGATTATCGATCAAAGCTATATGACAAAGAATTTTTCCACGGATTTCGCCCGGGGGTGAAATCGTGATTTTGACGTTAGCGGAGGACAAGCTTCCAGTTATTAAGCACAAGAATACATATGCTGTTGTTGCTATAACAAAGCATGGGGTTGACCTTGCTAGACAGCTCGCTTCTTCATTCTCAAATACGGATGTTTACTATATGAGTAAATTTGCAAAAGGGGACGAGGAACAAAAAAACATTCAAATGTTTCAAGGAAGTGTAAGGTTGCTTCTTCCCTCACTATTTCAAGCTTATCAAGGGATTATCATGATTATTTCATTAGGTGCTGTCGTACGAATGATTGCCCCACTATTGAAGGATAAAAAAACAGACCCCGGTGTTGTTGTCATCGATGATAAGGGTGAGCACGTGATCAGTGTTTTATCAGGTCATTTAGGTGGTGCAAATGAATTAACGAAAGAGGTAGCTGCTGTGCTTCAAGCTACACCAGTGATTACTACAGCTTCAGATGTTCAGCAAACAATCCCAGTTGACTTATTTGGAAAGCGGTTTGGTTGGCAGTGGGAATCAGCAGAAAAGCTCACACCTGTAAGTGCTTCAGTCGTAAACGAAGAACAAGTAGCAGTTGTGCAAGAATCAGGTGAAAAGAATTGGTGGAACTACGACAAGTCCATACCTAATCATATTTCTATTTATTCGGACATAGCTCAAGCCTTAGCGAGCAATCCTGCAGCAGCCCTTGTCATCACCCATCGGCTGCTCACAACTAAAGAGCAGGCAATTTTGGAAAATGGCGTATTGTATCGCCCTAAAGTTGTTGTTTTAGGGATGGGATGTAATCGGGGGACTAGCCATGATGAAATAGAGCAAGTCATAGATGATACATTAGTAGAATTACAGATTTCAAAAAAAAGTGTCAAAGCAATTGCCACAATTGATTTAAAAAAAGATGAAGTAGGCTTATTGGAGGTAACTGAAAAGAACCATTGGGATTTTACCTATTATACAGCGGAGCAGCTGAATAATGTATCAATCGAACAGCCATCAAATACAGTATTTAAATATACTGGCGCATACGGCGTTAGTGAACCAGCAGCGAAGCTGTATAGCGGAGCCGAGGAGCTACTATTAGTAAAGAAAAAATCAGGAAATGTGACGATATCAGTCGCAGTTATTCCACATTAATTAATATGATGGCTAGTAATCTCGTTTTCCTAGCTTGTGAGTATAATCATTAGGTTAAGACAGTATAATCAAGAGTTCGGACAGAAAATAAAGTTACTTGGACAGTAAAATAAGAAGTTGAGACAGTAAACAGATTTATTTGGACAGTAAAGTAAGAAGTTATCTACTTCCACAGTTGCTCACAGAACGTGGGCAAAGTGTGGAATCGGGGCGCATTTGCATTTCTTATAAGGAGGCTACAAAATGAGCAAAAGATTTGTAATTGCTGGAACGGGAAGTGGAGTTGGTAAAACGACATTAACGATTGGTTTGATGGCTGCCTTTCAGCAAAGAGGATTGAATGTACAAGGTTTTAAGTGTGGACCAGATTACATCGATCCTACGTATCATACCGCTGTCACAGGCAGACCATCAAGAAATTTAGATAGTTGGATGCTTTCTCATGAAGTCGTTCGTGAAATATTCAGTCGTGGGAGTGATGACGCTGATATCTCAATTATTGAAGGTGTGATGGGTTTTTACGATGGCAAAAATCCACAAACGAATGCAGGAAGTACGGCAGAAATTAGTGTGATTACAAATACACCAGTTATACTAGTTGTCAATTGTGCGAGTATGGCTAGAAGTGCGGCAGCTATTGTGAAAGGTTTTCAAGTCCTTTCTCCGGAGCCGAATATTGTAGGTATTATTGCGAATAGAGTAGGTAGCGAAGGTCATTATAAACTTGTGAAAACGGCGATAGAGCAAGAGTGTCATATTCCAGTGGTTGGCTATTTAAAAAGAGAGGATAATATTGAAATTCCAGAGAGACATTTAGGGTTAGTGCCGTCCATAGAAAGGGGTGAGCTGGATCATTTTTTCGCAGCCTTAGGAAATCTTGTGTCAGAGACAATAGACCTTGATCTACTGTATGAGCTTGCTGAATCAAAAGGAATTGATCATCACCCGACTGGATTATTTGATATACAACATACCCAAAGTGTTAAGATTGCCGTTGCGAAGGATGAAGCTTTTAATTTTTATTATGAAGAAAATTTAGATATTTTAAAAGCCTATGGAGCTGAGCTCGTCTTTTTTTCTCCGTTGAGAGGTGACCAATTACCTAAAGGGGTTTCTGGTTTATACATTGGAGGAGGCTTTCCTGAAGAATTTGCCAAGCAATTATCAGAACAAGCTGCAGTCAAAGATTCGATCAAACGTGCGATAACTAGTGGGATACCAACATTAGCAGAATGTGGTGGATTTATGTTTTTAACAGAAACGATAGAATCTACAGAAGATGAGCGTTTTGAGATGGTCGGTATTATCCCTGGGAAAGTAAAAATGCAGCAAAAGCTTGCTGCACTTGGCTATCGTGAAATAAGTGGTGCACCAGGTAATTACCTATTACCAAATCACTTACATGCTAAAGGCCATGAGTTTCATTACTCGACCTTTTCATCGGCCACTAATGTACAATATGCTTATGAAACAAAGGGGATGCGAGGGGTGAAAAAGGAAGGCTTTATGAATAGTAATGTTGTAGCAGGCTATATTCATTTTCACTTCGCTTCATGTCCAGAAATGGTTCAAAATTGGGTGACTAAATGTCGACAGTGGAAGAAAAATAATTAGCCATTGTTATGGGGAAATAAGAAACGTTAATTATGTGAAAGAAATCACAAAAAATTAATACAAGCCTATTTTTGGATAGATTGAGGTTTGTAGTACAAGGTGTAACTCTCATTTAGCAATTCAAATTTGATAAGGTAGTTTTCGCATGAATTGTTGTTTTTCGTACTTTATTTAACATTAAGACGTATACACTTTATCCTTTGTGGTTTCATTTGTTGTTATATAATGGTATCAACTAATTAAAAATCATTTATTGTTATTCTAATTTTGTCACAATAGCAACAAAGCTTATAAAAAGAGCTTTACATATAAACAATTCAAGGAGGTTTCATTATTATGTCTATTCATGTGACGATTCCACCATTAGCGAAGCAAAAAGGAACAGAAGTAAGTAGGTATGTTGATACATTAACAAAACCTCAAGGTAGCCTTGGTAGATTAGAAGAAATAGCGATTGCACTTGCTGAAATGACGGGAGAATCTTTTCCAACGGTAATGCCACCTGGTGTGATCGTCTTTGCAGCAGACCACGGGATTGCCAAGGAGGGTGTATCTGCGTTTCCTCAAGAAGTAACATCTCAAATGGTTTACAATTTTCTAACAGGCGGAGCGGCTATAAATGTTTTTAGTAGACAAATAGAAGCTAAGTTTAAAATCATAGATATAGGAGTAGCAAATGATATTGATGGTGAAGGATTAGTAAATAGAAAAATAAAGTATGGCACAGCAAATTTCCTACAGCAGGATGCAATGAGTTATACAGAAGCTGAGCAAGCTGTCAAGGTTGGTTATGAAGAAGCTGAGAAGTTTATAAAGGATGGGGTAAAATGTCTCATCTTAGGTGAAATGGGTATAGGAAATACGACAACAAGCAGTGCAATATTGGCTGTATTAACAGATGAGAATGTAACTGAAATTGTCGGTCATGGTACGGGTATTTCAGATGATGGGAAAATTAAAAAAATTGAGGCAATTAAGCAAGGAATAGTAAAACGAAATCCAAATTCAACTGAAGTATATGATATACTGTCTAAAATAGGTGGATTAGAGATTGCTGGAATGACTGGTGCAATGCTTGCAGCTGCTCATTATCGGGTTCCAATTCTAGTTGATGGCTTTATTTGTACCATTGCAGCATGTCTTGCTAAAGTAATTGATCCTGCAGTTGTGGATTATATGATAGTTGGACACCAATCGGTTGAGCCTGGACACAAAATTGCAATAGAGTTTTTAGGAAAAAAACCTTTGGTAAATCTTGGACTTCGATTAGGTGAAGGAAGTGGAGCAGCAGTTGCATTTCCAATCGTAAAATCTGCCACACTAATGTTGAAAGACATGGCCACCTTTACTCAAGCAGGTGTGTCTAATAAAGAAGAGTAAAGCGTACTCTTTAAAGAATGACAATGGGGAGTCATGTGGAGATCTGCTGCACATGAATGTAAGGTTCCACACAAGATGAGGTGTGAGTCTTAACCCCTTTATACAATATTTAAGATAAAGGGGAGACATCTATGAAAAAGGGAAAAGTGTATATAGTAGGAGCTGGTCCAGGAGACCCTAAACTTATTACTTTACGTGGATTAGAGTGTATTCAAGAGGCAGATGTGATTGCTTATGATCGCCTAATTAGTAATGAGCTTTTAAAGCATGCAAAAGATGGAGCGGAATTGATTTTTTGTGGCAAGCTTCCAGGCAAGCATGAACTAATTCAAGAGCAAATAAATGAGCTTCTCGTTGAAAAAGCACTTGAAGGGCAAGTTGTAACTCGTTTGAAAGGCGGAGATCCTTTCGTCTTTGGAAGGGGTGGAGAAGAGGCAGAAGTATTAGCCACAAATGACATTCCTTACGAGGTTGTTCCAGGGATTACATCTGGTATTGCGGCACCTGCTTATGCTGGAATTCCTGTTACTCACAGAGATCATGCATCATCATTTGCGATTGTAACTGGCCATGGTCGAGAAAGCAAAGGACAAGACATGATTAACTGGCAGGCGCTTGCTCAAGGAATTGATACGATTGCATTTTATATGGGTGTAGGTAATCTTAAACATATTTGTACACAATTAATAAATAACGGGAAAGACCCTTCAACACCGGTTGCCATGATTGAATGGGGCACAACAGCGGAACAAAGAACAGTAACTGGAGAATTACATTCGATTTTTGAAATCTCTCAAAAAGAGAATATTACCCACCCAGCTGTTGTACTCGTTGGTAATGTCGTTGGTATGAGAGAAAAAATTAAGTGGTTTGAAGCTATTAAATAATAGTGTTGTCTGCAGTCACTAGCTTTGTATATAGCTTTTTGTGGATGCAGTAATAAACACAAATTTTCTTATTTAGTTAGAAGCCCCATAAACAGTCGTTTATGGGGTTTCGTATGTTCATTAAAAAAGTTTTAAGTTATTTTAGGTTCTATAATAAATGTTGGGGTTTATACACAATTTGAGTGCATAAAAAAGAGCACGATATCACCCATTCTTTTATACTTGAGTTGTCGAGAAACAAGTATGAAATGGGGATAC
>NZ_JBPXRQ010000059.1:0-23443 GCF_051842895.1 Cytobacillus sp. Hm23 | reverse complement strand
TTATTTTATCAGAAGTGGTCCTTATTTTAATTCAAAAATAATCAAAGCCGGTGAAATTTTACTCGTCGTAAAATTTCACCGGCTTTTTCATATCAGAGTTGGGTTTTGTCCCAGCCTCTAAAATATTAAATTCCCTGCTTATTCAACAACTAATCCACCTGACGATTGTTCCATTTACAAATCACAAATTTCTGTGTTAGCAATCTGCGAAAGCTCCTGCGCCATGATTTCACATTCACTAAGTGGAATTAACTCCTCAAAGGAATTTTCATAAATTGATTGAATGCGTTTCGCCAAAACACTTCTGTCATTTAATTCATGTACGGCTTGTAGTACATCTATATTTTCAGTTTCATAAAAGCCAATACCATAGCCTAATGGATCCCAGCTTTGTAATTTTAACATCAGCTTAATATTCGTATTCTCCATGCTCCTCACCTTTTATCTTACATATTTAACTTTAATAATAACGTGGTTATGATTTTATATCAATTTTCCTCGTAATACTTGTTGTGTGCACCAACGAGTTAATCACATAATTTAACATAAAATTATCACAGTTTACACATCATTCTTGTCTATTCTATAAGTGTAGAAACAATAATTACATCTCGTATGAGGAGGAAAAAAAGTGAAAAAAATTGGATTATTTGCACTTGCTGGTGCATTAACTTTAGGTGGAATAGGAGCTAGTCATGCATTTGCTAATGAGAACGGTGGTTTGTTTCAAAGAGGACAAAATCAAAAACAGGTGATGAATAAAGATAGTTTCGTTGAAAAATGGAGTCAACTATCTGATGAAGAAAAAGAAACTAGAATTTTTGAAAGAGCAGCAGAGTTTGGGATTGATACTGATGGAAAAACTGTTGATGAAGTAATAGATTCAATTAACGATCAACGCCAACAGCGCCTATTTGACCACGCAGAAGAACAGGGAATTGACACAGAAGGTAAAACTGCTGATGAAGTAAAGGAGTTACTTAAAGACCAAGCTCCTAGTGGTAGAGCTCATGGCAAAAGAATGAACCAAGAACAATTTGCTGAAAAATGGAACACTTTAACTGATGAAGAGAAAGAAGCTAAAATACTTGATCGTGCATCAGAACTAGACATAGATACGACAGGTAAGACAACTGAAGAACTAGTTGATTTATTGCTCGAACAGCGCCAAGATAGATTGTATGACCGAGCTGAAAAGCATGGTATCGATACAGAAGGTAAAACACTTGAAGAGGTTAAAGAACTATTAAAAGAGGACATCTTAAATAGTATAAACTCTAATGATGATAGTCTATAAATAAAATTTCTTTATTAACTAATTGGAAGGCTCTTTTCGTAAACTTTGTTGCTATAGCTCCTATAAAATTGTAGGAAAGAAAACATCGTTTTATAGAAGAAAAGATGCCCCGAAGCCTAGTTGTATACATGTTTATTTGTTAATACGAAAAACAACATTTAATAGCACACAGCTAATTTAGAAAGAACTTCAGCAAAGCCAAAGATATGCTATCTTTGGCTTTGCTTGATTATTTTCATAAAATGTGTTCAAACTACTTTCATAACAAGCTGTTGTACAAATAAGAAGCCAGCCCAACCAATAACCCCTAATCCGATTGAAAACACTAGTGGCATTGCTAATTTTAAACATATCCCGACAATTACTAGTAAAACAACTGTAGCTGGTATGCCGATTAGTACCCCTGTTGTAAATTTGCTTAAGTTCACTAACGATTCACCTTGAAATGACAACCATATTAAGCTAAGTAAACTTACGAGAGGTAACGCAGCAATAATACCTCCATACGATGGATATTTGCGCGCTACTTCTGTCACAATACCAATTATCAATGCAGAAACTAAAATTTTTACCATCACGTACATTTAGCAGCCTCCTCCTGCAATACGTTAAATGCTTGATCAATCATTTGTAGCTGCTCTGGAGAAATAGATGAAAAGATAGCTGTCAATTTTTCCTCATCCAGTCTTGAATGCTTATGAATAATATCCAGGCCTAGTTTTGAAAGAAATACATACACCCTACGTTCATCGTTATTATCTCTCATTTTGTTCACATAGCCTTTTTGAATAAGCCTCTTCACATGCTCGGAAGCAGTATTATGACTAATTTCCATATATTTCGAAATGTCCCCTATTGTCAAATTCCCCTTCTTCTCAAGATGCTGAAGTATGCGTATTGCTTGATGGGAGATCGTTTCCTTATGTGTCATATGCAAATAATAATATATATCTGTCCAAGCATCATTCACTCGTTTTACTTCATCCATTTAGGTTCACCTCTATAATATCTTATTATACGATATATCTGTATATTACGATATATAATTTAATGTAATTTGTCAACTTCCATATTTCCTTTATTAATATTGCCCTTGAAGAATTACTGTTTGAAGGAAGGTATATAACAGTTCTAACTTGAATAATTATATTTAGATTTTCCATTTTAAAGTGAAGGGTGAGTGTCGAGTTGGATAATGTTATTGGTATTAATGATACTGAGCATTTGATGTATACAAAATGGGAGCCATTTGAATGGTACAAAAAAATGAGGAAAGATCATCCTATTCATTTACATACAGAGTATAACTATTGGGATGCGTTTAAATATGATGATGTAAGCTTTATTTTAAGTAATTATAAATATTTTTCTTCAGCTCGATATCAGGGGCAGGATAATGACCCTTTCGGAGAAAGTATACTTTTTATCGATCCACCTAGACATAAACAAATGAGAGATTTAGTTAATAAGTCATTCACTCCTAAAGCAATGCAATCATGGGAGTCAAAAATTGAACGGATTTCAAATATGCTAATTGAAGACTTACATGGAAAACATTCTTTTGACCTCGTCAACGAATTTTCAATGCCTTTGCCTGTTATTATTATTGCAAATATACTGGGTGTTCCTACTGAAGAACTACATTTATTTAAAGAATGGTCGGATAATATCGTTGAAGGGGTTTCTGATACGTCAGAGGAAGCCATTAAGGCAGCGCAAGAAAAATATGCTTCTACTATCAATGACCTTACGAGCTTCTTCGCAGAAATGATTAACCATAAACGAAACAATTTTTCAGATGACATTATTTCAATACTTCTTCAAGCTGAAGTTGATGGCAAGAAATTAACACAAAATGAATTGATTGGTTTTTGTATATTATTGCTCGTTGCTGGAAATGAGACTACAACGAACCTTATTACAAATGCAGTTTATTGTTTTCTTGACGATCGAACTATTTTTGAACAACTAAAACAAAATGAGCAATTGCTCGTACCTGCGATAGAAGAAGTATTAAGATACAGATCCCCTGTTCAAGCAATGGAACGGATCGTTAAACAAGACATCGAACTTCATGGACAATTGTTAAAAGCAGGTGATTATGTTGTTGCACATATTGGTTCAGCCAATCGAGATGAAACTAAATTTCCTCAAGCTGACCAGTTCCTACTAGACCGTTCATCAAATCCTCATCTAGCATTTGGAAAAGGTGTACACTTTTGTTTAGGTGCACCTCTTGCACGTATGGAAGCAAGAATAGCTTTAACTAAATTAATTAGGCATTTTCCAGAAATGAAATTTGCAGATGATATGGCAATAGAACCTATAAATAGTCCCGTCGTATATGGCTTAAAGAAATTAAAAATAGAGGTCAGTCACCCACCGCTTTAAAGTGGTGGGTGACTGACCCTCTGCTTTTTTATCTTCCTTCTTCTGAGAATTTTTTTATTCTTTCACCTATTTCATCACGGACACGTTGGAAAAATGCCCATCGTTCTGCTTCTGATCCTTCCGCTTTTGCAGGGTCATCAAAGCCCCAGTGAACACGTTTTACTTGAGGAGGTGTAACCGGACAATGTTCATCAGCATGACCACATAGTGTAACGACTAAATCAGAGGAATGTAGAATCTCTGTATCGATGACATCAGATGTTTGTTCAGAAATATCTATCCCAACTTCATTCATCGCCTTCACAGCATTTGGATTTAAACCGTGTGCTTCAAGGCCAGCGCTATATACATCCCATTCGTCACTTAAATATTTTTTACCCCAACCTTCAGCCATTTGGCTACGACATGAATTACCAGTACATAAGAAGTAGATCTTTTTTTTAGTCATTGTATTATCTCCTTTTATTCGTGAATTGTTTTGTATACTACTGCAGCAGCGACTGCTCCAATTGTGGTAGCAATGATATAAACCCATAGATGATCGAATGTTCCCGAAATTAATGCAGGCCCGAGAGAGCGTGCAGGGTTCATCGAGGCTCCACTAATAGGACCTGCAAACATCGCCTCGAGTCCAACAGTCGCTCCAATCGCAATACCTGCAAAGGATTTGACAGCCTTGCCATGTATTGCAGATCCAAAGATAACCATCATAAGAAAAAAGGTTAAAATGATTTCTAATAAGAAAGATTGGGTTGCTGAACCATGTGGAAGCGTGGCACCTAAATTTGCCACATCCCCAAATAACAATAAGAGCGATGCACTTGCACTGATTCCAGCGAGAAATTGGATGATGATATAGTATAACCCTTCTCTTAATTCAATATCACCATTAACTATAAATGCAGCAGTAACAGCAGGATTAAAATGTGCACCAGAAACGTGCCCAAACGTATAAATTAATGCCATCACTACTAGCCCAAACGTAATCGCAATACCTATATGTGTCAAGCTATTTGTAATGCTATTAATGATGATCGCACCAGTCCCAGCGAATACTAAAAAATACGTCCCTAAATATTCTGAAATTAACTTCTTTCTCATATTTCAACTACCTTTACTATACATTTTCGGCTACTTACATGATATGCGTAACCCCTTGTTTTCAAGCTCTTTAATTTTTTCGAGTTGATCGGGCAAGAACTTCATCATATCTTGAATCAATGGATAGTATTGACTATCAGTATTTAAAGAATAGATCATCCATTGACTTTTTCGATTTTCTTTCACAAGGCCACTATCTTTCAATTTCCGCAAATGCTGACTAACTGCAGGCTGACTCATTCCAAAAATATCTACGAATTCACATACGCAAAATTCATCATGATAAAGAAGTGCAATGATTGATAAGCGGGTCTTATCACCTAACAATTTCATCTGCTTAGCCATATGCTCAATTTCAATATGAGGTAATTCTATTTTGTCCTCCCCCTTTAGTAAAGGTTGCTTTATTTTCATCCTGAGAAATACGTATGAACTTTTTCTTGTTTAAACGATTTGTTGTTCTAAGCTAGATCATTCAAAGTGTATCACTTTTTCAGTTTTAAAACTTAGTTATCATAAGAATATAAATATATGCTTATATAATAGAATGCTTATATAAATACGTCAACTCATTCTTTCATATAACCCTTCATAAAATTACATAGCTTTATCATAAATTAGGGGTGTTTTCGCATTGAATGTTACTTTTCGTTCTTAGTTATAAACTCGTATATATAACGTTCGTGGCATCTTTTCTACTTTTAAAATTATTGAGCTCTCAAAAAACTCTTTATACTATCCCTTTTTAGTAAAAAACAACAGAGTTTATGAAAAGAGCCAAAAGAAATTTGCTAATGAAACTTCTCCATATTACTCAAATGCTCATGTACAAGCTTACGCCCCTGCATTTTGATAAATACTGTATCTCTGTATTTGTCCTCCCTTAATTAACCCTTTGCCATTGTTATGTATATGTACTTGTTTCTATAATGTCACCCACTATTAACGATTTAACATTTTTTCTTGTATAGCTCTTCCATAAATGCATTCATGCATTTGCTAAGTAACATCGAAATTGTTTCCTAAAATATTTACGAATTATCAGTTTTTTCATTTTATAAATTAATTTGAATTTGCCGTAGACATATAATGATTAAGCGTAAAATTACAATTCATCTGATTTCCATTTCATATAACTATATTAATATTAATAGTTAGTTTATGACTACATATTGACATACGTTTCATAAATAGTATAATTTAGACAGTTTGAGCTAAATACACAAGGCTGTTTTCGCGTAGAGTTGCTTTTAGTAAACTTTGTTGTTATTAATACAAAATTACTCCAGTAAAAAAGAAGTCTTATGTGATTATCATCATATATAGAAAAATAGATCCACAAAACAATAGTTGTATTTATTAGTACGAAAACACCCTTGTAATAAGAGCTATACAAAAATATAACGAACGTTTTGGGAACCTTTCTTCTCTATAGACATAAAAAAGTCATCAGTTACTTAAGCAACAGAGCTTACAAAAGAGCTTTACGCAGTACCAGCATGCTAGAGTATTACAAAAACCGGAAATAATCTCCACGAAGGACACCTAGCAAAATGACTAAGCTATGCCCCCCACTATTATCAACATTAATCATCTCGTCGTCATTAAACGAACGATTAAGAGTTTTCAAAAACATAGGTTTCAGAAACTAATTTCGGGAGGAGAAATTGTTTTGCACAGGACTATTCACCTGTTGTTTCCATTAATTCTTTTAATTAGTATTGTTCTCACAGCTTGTGGTGAAGAAAAACCTTATGAAATCATAAAAACAGAAAGTAAAGTAACAGAGTTCGATGACCGAATACAGCTGGAATTTCAATTTGAAATTAATAATTATACAGATGAAGATTATTATTTCACATTGGTTTTTCCATCATATATTCAAGAACCTCTCATTACGAAAGTTGAATTTAATTAATTAATGTCAGAAAGTACCAATTCTGAAGTGATGTTAGTAACTGCTAGTAAAGATGGTGGACAAATGTCAGAAGAAACTATTAAATCAATTATTAACGGAGGGCTTCCTTTTGTGGAACAGATATTAATTGGAAAAACTTTAAGCTTAAATTGAGTGACTTAGAAAATCGTATTAAATGTGATCACCACAACTTAAAAATGTGCTCTTTAAAGAATCAAACTATATTATACATATTGGAGGATTGATGAGTTGAACAATTACAATAGAGTTCTATTGAAATTAAGTGGAGGAGCACTTAGCGATAACAATGGTGAAAACTTTTCCATTGAAAAATTAAATCATATTGCTAAAGAAGTATTAAGTATTGTAAATATGGGCATTGAGGTATCCATTGTGATTGGTGGAGGAAACATCTTTCGTGGTCACTTAGCTGACGTGTGGGGAATCGACCGTGTGGAAGCAGATAATATAGGAACATTAGGAACAATTATTAATAGTCTAATGCTACGTGGCGTTCTGACATCGACTACGAACAAAGAAGTGAGGGTTATGACATCTATTCCTGTAACATCTGTTGCTGAGCCATATATAAGGTTGCGCGCACTCCAGCATTTAAATAAAGGTTATATTATTATTTTTGGAGGTGGAAACGGCCAACCGTTTGTTACGACCGATTATCCGAGTGTGCAAAGAGCTATTGAAATGAATAGTGATGCCATACTAGTAGCAAAGCAAGGTACTTCAGGCGTTTTTGATTCAGATCCGAACGCCAATCCACAAGCTAAAATGTTCCGCACATTAAACTACAATGATATCGTCAAAGAAGATATTAAAGTAATGGACCAATCCGCATTACTGTTAGCAAGAGACCATCATTTACCTGTACACATATTTAACTTTGATCAAGTAGGCTCTATGAAGAAAATATGCGAGGGCTTTCAATGTGGCACGATAATTAACGATAAAGAGACAACAACATTATAATAATATATTCTAAATCTATGTGACCTGTCCTCAAAACCTGTTATGGATCAAAGCTATTATTCTATTCAATTTTGTAGCTTTGATTCATTATTCATTTAAGGCTATTTGTTTATTCACCCTTTACAAAAAGTAAATTTTTTCAATTTTACATTGACAAATAAATCCAACCACAGTAAAATTTAAATTAACATTTAGCTAATTAGTTAAATGTTGAAATAAAAAACAATCTTGGGGGAACTTCTATGTCTCTAAATTTGGCCTTCAAAGCTTTGTCTGATCCTACCCGCCGAAAAATTTTAGATTTACTAAAAAACAAAGACTTAACAGCCGGAGAAATTGCTGAACATTTTAATATGACTAAGCCAAGCATTTCACGTCATTTGAATTTGTTAAAACAAGCAGACCTAGTATGGGATGAACGAAAGGGCCAGTACATTATTTATTCACTTAACACGACTGTCTTTCAAGATTTAATGAAATGGGTTTTACAATTTCAAAACAAGGAGGATTAAACGATGAGTAAATGGATCACAAGAGTTGTCGTTATTGTGGTAATTGGATCAAGTTTGTTACTATACCCATATTTACCAGAGCAGCTACCTAATAAATTTAACAACTTTGGAACACCAAGTAGTTATACTTCAACAATCAATGTCCTGTTTAGCTTAATAATATCTGTCATCACCGTTTATCTGTCAGCCATTATTATTTCATGGGTTTTACAAAAAAAATCTCAATACAGAAGATTTCAACACAATGTTGAAAAGATTTTAACGGTAGTGATGCTTATTGTTTTTGCTGTTTATATTGGAGTGGTCGTAAACGGTTTAGGGTATGAAGTTAACATTTTATTCCTATTACCATTATGTTTAGCGTTAATTTTTATCGTAACTGGAAATGTTATTCAACAATTTAAAATAAACACTGACAATGTGTCACCATTAAATTCAGCTATAAATGAATCATGGAATAACATTCGATTTTTTCTAGCAAAAGTTCTCTTCGTGGGAGGAATACTCATGCTCCCTCTTATTTTCTTAACACCAAAAGTACTACTAATCACATTCTTTATCGTCCTAGGAATGATACTTCTCATTATGCTATTAGGTTCATATGGTATTTATAAAAAGCACAATATGCCCCCTACTAATAAAACGATATAACGAGGATATTACACATAAAAAAATAGAGGATACTTAAGGAAGTTGTTGGACATATAGCCCTACACTTTTAAGATATCCTCTATTTGTTACTTAGGCTGTTTTCGCATTAAATGTTGTTTTCGAATCATGTAATAAATACGTACATCACCATCGGCACCTTTATTGTGTGTAGAAAATCGATATCTAACGTTTAAACCAGTATGATAATTTGGTGACAATAGCAACATAGTTTAGAAAAAAGCCTCAACTTATAATTATTGTACTCCTACTGCATCAAATGCTGCTGAAATTGCTGCAACTTCAGAGCCATTATCTCCATACAAGTCAGTAGCAGATTGGATTAAAGATGAGCGTAACTGACTAAATGTAGATGATTCAGTTAAATATTGTGTAAGTGCTCGATAATAAATTTGACCGAGCTTATCTTTCCCAATACCTGTAACTGTCGTTCCGCTGTGTGTTCCACCTTCACTTATTAAATATGCCGCCTTGTTAGCAATACCACTATTAATGTGAACACCACCATTGTCCCCTGTACCAGTATATCTGTCTGCATAATGATCTGGATCACCATATTTAGTAGGGTCTGACATTGAACGTAATGCATCCCCATCTACCCCTGGAGTATAAACATCTTCACCCATATCCCAATCAGGGTTCAAGCCTACATGGTATTCGACTAATGTTCCAAATACATCTGACATTGATTCATTAATTGCGCCAGACTCATTTTGATAAATTAAATTTGCACTAAAATCCGTTACCGCATGTGTCAACTCATGTCCAACTACATCAAGTGACCCTGATAGAGGTAGGAATTGTCTCCCATCACCGTCTCCATAAATCATTTGGGTGCCTACCCAAGCAGCGTTATTATAACTTCTACCAAAATGTACTGTCGATTTTATTGGTGCACCGTTTCCATCATAGCTGTCTCTTCCAAAGACATCTTTAAAATAATCATAAGTGATACCTGCATAATAATGGGCATCAACTGCGGCGCTGTCATAACTATCTGTGAATAAATTATCAGTATCTACCCAAAGACTACCAGGGAGCTTAGTTCTATAGTTTTTGTCATTAATTTTATTTTCAGCATCATAGGTAAAGATTCCATTACCGCGGGTATTATCAATTAATGAGTATGCAGTTCCATCAAAAGAAGTATTTAAAGACTTTTGATCCCCCAACACACCTACACCAGTTCCAACAGAATCTTCTGCTGTATGAATATTATTATGCTTCGCTAACACTTCACCTGTAACAGCATCTACAAAATAATCAACGTTTCCTAACTCAGGATAGAAGAAAAGGAAGTTTACTGCATATGCATAGTTAGCAATCTCACCATCAGAATAGATGACTAGTTCTGCCTTCGGGTTTTTTTCGTATTCAGGTACGTCAGCTAAGGATGCTAATAAGTTCTCTTCCGCTATCGCAACCGCGTCTTTTTTAGCTACTTTTTGCTCTTTTTTTAATGAATTCTTTTTTTCTAGCTCTGGAAGTGCGGTTCCAGAAATAGCTGTCAAAACACCATCTTGATCAATATGTGCTGTCAACGTAGCACCAAATACTGGCGTACCTTTAAATACTTGTTGCAAACGGATAAACGTGTAGCCTAAATCATCCTTCTTACTTTCTTTAACAATAAACGAATTCTTTGCTATATCATCAATCTTAAAGATATCTTTCTTACTATCAATATAGCTAAAGAGTATATCTTCCGATTTATTATTTGAAGGTTCTGTTAATTTACCAGAAACGAATTCAGGGGCATTAACTTTTTCACTCCAGTTTACCTTTTCAGCGGCCTTTTCTACTTGATTAATAGATTTTGCAGATACATAGCTTACCGTAGGCGCAACAAAAGTGCCTAATGCTAATGAACTCGCTAATACAGTAGTCATTAATTTTTTCTTATTTTTCATGCTTACACCTCTTTATATTCTAGTTTTTTTATTCAAAAGTATAGTTTTCTCATAGAAATAGTTATATTAAAGCAAAAAAATAAAAATACATCTCGGCCGAAATGTATAAACTTATGAATAAATTTTATAAAAATACAAAAATTCCGTCAATATAAACAAAAAAAAACACTACTATTTAAGTAGTAAAATACCAAAATTAAGGTTATAATCTTATAAAATCTTATATTCTGAAAATATTAACAATAACTTTTTCAAGACTTTTGCCCTATCTGAACTAAATAGGTATTTTACTTAAACTTGAAAAGTTTGAACAAAACATTCCTCTTCATCTATCACATCTCTGCTGTTTTCATATTTTATATTCATCTTTTTATAAATACCATTCCAAAAAGATACAGCTGATTCATTGCTAGCAAGCTCAATTACATAATACTTCCCTTTCTTCTGCTCAAAAAGCTCTTTTACTACATTTATTCCATTTCCTTTTCCCCTATATTTATTAAGTATAAAGATGTCATTAATACAGTAATCATATTGTCCTTTTAAAAAAGGTCTTTCTAAAAGTAAAACAAAACCAATAATCATTTCACCTTGTTTTATAAAAAATGGAGAAAAACCAGCTGTATCCCAAAATATATTCAATTCCTCCATCTCAAATATTCCGTCACTAGTAATATTTAAACTAGAAGTAAATTTTGATAAATCATGAAGGTAGAGTGAATACAGATTTTTTAATACGTGCTTTTGTTCTTGCAAAGCCGGATCTAATGATACTGCCATATAGGTCAACTCCTTAATAGCTTCTTAAATGATACCTATCCATTTTTTCCATCCAGTAGCATTTACAGATTGTTCATTTACATATGGCTTATCTTTTGTACTAAATAAGTAAAAATCTTCTCCCCAATGTCCAGCACAACCAAGTTTTATCCAGTTATTAAAAAAAGTATAGAAATTTCCACCTAACCTTAAGCCATGCATATGATAACTAGTCGTTAAATAGATAATTTCACCAACATTATACTTTAGATCAATTCCTAAGTAACTACCATTTCCGAAAGATGTGAACAGTAAACAATTTTCCCAATATTTTTTTTCGAATGTATCATCATCATCTAAAAATTCGTATGTCTCTCTGGCATTTTCATAGCTTATAAGGTTTTGTATGGACCACAAAGGGTTATCCAATATTCCTCCACAATCAATAATACGTTGGTCTACATTCCCCATGTTAAAGCAAGCCTTATCAATGAAATTTGATTGTCGTGTCATTGGATAGGTTATATTATTCAAAAACCAATAAAAGTGTAGATGTTTAGAAAAATGAAGCAATACATGCCGAAAATCTTGTGGAATAAGTATCCCCAATTGGTGCTCTATAGTCTTTATTTCATCTTCTGTAGCTGGATGAGCAATTTCTAAAGAGTTTTGATGCTGCCCTCCAACTAATCTTAACAAGAAATTCTCAAGATCAGCCTTCCAAACTTTATAATCTCTAGTTAACATTAATTACCTTCCTCTGTGAATGACTGATTCCTTCAATCATTATACTATCTGTACACTACCCTTTGTTGAAGGAGTTTTTGAATATATAACAAGGTCTTCTAATAAGAAGACCTTGTGTAACAACATATATACTATTAAACTTATATTTTCTATTTTGCAAGAGCTTTAATGACAAATCTATGCTGGTTTACATCAAAAAAACCTTTAGATTGTATATGTTTATGAATGGTGTATAAGTTTTTATAATATTGTTCTACACTAAAATCTGGTACTTGCCACGGTATTGCTTTTAAGTAATACATAAGGGCACCTATATCAAAAAAACGCTGTGTTGGAAATTCTTCTTTACAATACAAAATTTCAAAATGATTGTTCACCAAGTCAGTCATTGCCGTAGTCAGATTCCAGTCTTTAAATTCATTATTTATCGAAGACCCTAGTGTTTCATTAATCCCTAGACAATCCAAGCCACCAACTTGTTGAGTTAAAAATACCCCATTAGACTTTATTATTCTTCTAACTTCTTCAGGACAATAAGATTCATGTTGATTTAAAATAACGTTAAACTGACTATCGCAAAATGGCAAATTAGAATCTTCTTCAACTGAAACCACTGTAACTCCCATAGGCTCTAAATGTTTTTTTGCGATCGGAATATTTAATTTGTACCCTTCTGTAGCATAAACTGTCTCAGGAAATGGTTGAAGCTTTGACAAAAATTCTCCGCCACCTGTGCCCATATCTAACATAGAACTTGCATGCTTCATTAATTGCCTAGCCATGCTTCCGTAAGACCAGGAAAGTAGACTGCTTTTCATTCGCCCAGTTCCAGTTATAAAGGAAAAATCCCAACCTGAAAAATTCTCATTCACGTCGTTTATATATTCTTCAAATTTTACTGCCACCATTATTTCTCCTCCTAAATTTTCAAAATTGTACAGTATAACAATTTAGGAAGGAGGTCCTCTAGGATAGCAACAAAGTTGTTATATTTCATGTTCTAACAATATCATTATCTATACCTCTCGTTTAAAAATACTAGTACTAAAGAATTCCTATATACAATAGTTTACCATATTTTATCATATTAACCTCACTAAAGCGGAAACACTTCGGAGCGTACAGATGTATAAATGGTGAATGAATATTTACTTCAGCCTATAAGTTCAGATTGCTCCTTCAGAACTGGAGCTATGAGGATGTAGTAGGATTTCACCCACGCTCACCAAAGGTGTGAAAACCAAGATAAAGAAGAGAACGTGGGAATGTACGTACAAGTCTTATTTTATAAAGTACAACTTCCTAACTGCTAGTTACGTAAGCTTTAAGTTTCCCTCTTCAATACTAGTTAAATGTTTTGTAGTTCATTTCACACATATATAAATATCAACCTGACTATTATTTGGGTCCATTGCTCTTTCGTCGTATAGTTCAAAGTCAGCTCCATAGGCTCTTGCACTCTGCTCCGACCATTTCCAAATTTCCTCCCAAGCCTCTATAATTACTCCCGGTAAAGGACCTTTTCGAGTTGTAAATACAATATATTTTTGATCAGGAACTTGTATTGATTCCATCCCATTCGGCACTAGATTGTTGTCCCTGACTTCTGCACCTAATGCAAAGGTATAAGCACCATGTTCATTTGTCTCGTAATCAGTATAGATTGCTAATACATTCGAATTCTTCTTATGAGTAATAGCTTCTAAAACTTCATTTTTGTAAAAATCGTCCCATAGTTTAGGGATACGTCTATCTGCTGTCATTTCAACTTTATTAGTTGTTCTTGTACAATTGCCTACGAAATCAAAACCTTCTCTTGCTATAACATTACTTTTTGTAAGTGTGTTAGACACGAAAAAGCCTCCTCTATCTAAATAGTATAAGTGCGATCTAACAATAGGTGTTTTACAGTATGACCTCATCTATGCAGAGATATTAATTATGGTTTATTTAAATATTGTTCAATTTGAGATTTATGGTGGCTATCATGGGGGATAAAGCCATCGAGATAGCTTTTGATAGTAAAATGATTCCCGTCTTCATCTACATACTTGTGTTCATAGTTTTCACGTGGCACGGAAGTTAAATGTTCAATAATTTCTCGACGATAACTTATTGTCTCACTAATAAGTGTATCTTTATCTTTTGTCTTCCCATATTGAACCGCATTATTATTAAAGTCATCAAAATTAACATGACGACTAGTTAAAGGTTGTTGTGATTTTATCTTACGTATTGCATTTTCAAGAAAATATTTGTCCCAAAGCATGATATGCGCGATGATGTCTCTCACAGTCCACTTTCCCTCAGCAATTGGCAGTCCCCACTTCTCATTCTCCATATTCCGTAAGGACTCTACAAAATGAATAAATCCTTCAAAACTGTTGATGCGTTCAATGATCGTCTCTGGTTTCATATTATAACCTTCCTTTCATAGCATAAGGGTGACTCAAATTAGTTATCTTTAAGTGAGTCACCCTATATGTTGTAGAAATTATGTTTGTCTATTAAGGGCTTAAATATTGACAATTACCAACCTTCAGCTGGTTCATCGATATCAAATGTACTTGAACATCTTTGAATACAAATATGCAAGCACAACGCTCTTCTTGTTTATTAGTAAAATAAACGACATATTTTTTCACAACCATTACTTCATATGCTATTTTATCGGGATGTAAATATCGGTCTCCGATTGATCATTATCTGGTCCAAGAAATCTCTCGCCATATAACTCAAATGAAGCTGAGTTAACGACTTCATAATTAGATTGCGGCAGCCAATCTTCAAAAATATAGCCAAATGTTTTACCAAGTTCACTTATTAGCCCTTTATGAGTAAATACTAAATAGCGCTGTGCAGGAATTGTTTTTGTCACTAGCTTATCTGACAATTGATCCACCTTTTCTACTTCAACAGCCGCAGCGTAAACAAAATCACCTGTTTCTTTATTTTCATCGTAGCAAACGCCATACGTTACATTTTTGTCTTTTCGGAAAGGAATGCTATTTTCCAAAGACATAAAGTCCATCCATAAACCATGAATCGGATTATTTTTTTGCATTTCAGTCATTGAAGTATGACATTCTAGTCCTACAACCACCATCTCGTCCATCTCTTTAATTGTCGGTTCAAGCTTCATTTCATTCGTTTTAATATTCATTATTTATTCCTCCTTTTCTTTTACACTTTCATCTTAGTTAATAATAGCGACAACTAATGTCGTATTTATTATATTTTTCCAAATTATTTATTAGCTCCTTATCGCTAAAAATAGCAAGCTATAGAAAAATACAACTAAGCTTTAGGGCATCTTTTCCTCTCCAAAGACTATAACAATCACATAATACATATGAGTTACTCAAAATCACGTGAAAAAGCAACAAATTTTATCACAAAGATTAATTCCCCATATCAAGCCGTAAGAAAAGGCCTCTCGCTTAAGTTATCCCAGACAAACATTGGAGACATTCCTCATGAAGGCACATTGTGGTTATGTGCAGATAGACATTTAAGAATTTTAGCTTAAGACCCATTATTAATATCAAACTGTTAAAAAGTTCTTTACGTAACTTTGCTACTATGTTTACTAACTAACCTCCGATTTTCTCGTATTTAAGATGAAAAGATGCCACGACTTAAATAAATATGAGTAGTAAATTTTTACGAATCCAACAGACTAATAGTTTTTTAAACTATTGGTTTTAGATGATCGGCTGGCACCCAACCCTCTTCATCATTGCTAACGTTACGACACCATACCCAACCATAAAGTTCCTTTAATCCAATAACCTTTTCATTTACGTCTATATTTAGTTCCCTTGCTGTATAATTTTCCGAGACAAACGCTGTGTCTCCATCAATTTTAATAAGGATTTCTGGAACCCATCCTTCCATTGCCTCATCTGTTGTTTTACAATAGATCCAATATCCCTCTCTTTTTTCACTTACAACAATTGCTTGACCCTTCATCAAAGTAATAGGATTGGGATAATTCGTTTTATGACTCCTCGCTACTATATAATACATACATTTACCTCCCTTCATTTAGATCTTAACTTATAATTACGACAATTATTGACGTATTAATATGATATATTAAGCGTATAAAGGTGGGACTAATCAGGGGGCTGTATTGAATGAATAAATCGAAGAGGTTAGTGGAATTAATGATGGTCATTAACTCCAAGCGGGTATTTACTGCAAAAGAGTTAGCAGATGAATTTGGTGTATCACTTCGTACAATTCAACGGGACTTACTTGATCTACAAGAACTAGGTGTCCCACTATATTCAGAAGTTGGTGCAGGAGGAGGATACAAAATTATCAAAGAACGCATTCTTCCTCCAATTGCATTTACTGAAAATGAAGCGATTGCAATGTTCTTTGCAAACCAGTCACTCCAATACTATAACGATCTTCCCTTTGAAACAGATGCTAAATCTGCATTAAAAAAGTTTCATCATTACTTAACGAGTGATGTAAAAAAACGAATTGAGGAAATGGAACAGCGTTTTGTCTTTTATACACAACAAAGACAGCAGTCATCTCCTTGCTTACAATTATTACTAGATGCTTCCATTAATCAACTGGTTGTTCAAATTACCTATGACTCAATAAAAGGAAAATCAACTAGAACCATTCAGCCTGTCGGTATTTTTTCACAAAATGGGCATTGGTACTGCCCTGCATATTGCTTCAAGAGAGAAGATACACGCTTATTTAGAGCTGATCGAATTATAAATGCAACCATCGTTGAAGAACATGAGGGTGTGGACTTAAGTAAGTTCAACATTCACAATTGGTCATATATGGGTAAAGAGCCTGAAAAGGTTTCACTCAAAGTAAAGCTTAGTCGTGAAGGTGTGAAAATTTGTAAAAACGACCCATTCTTAGAACAGAGTATTGTCGAAGAACAAGATGGCATAGGTAACTTATATACTCAAATCACCAAACCCGATCTAGAATATTACGCTTCTTTTTTTATTAGTCTAGGTAAACATGCGCGAGTTGAAGGGCCGGAGCAACTAATTATAGAAATGAAAAAAATCCTTGGCGATTTAAACGACATATACTGAGTAAGTAGCCATCGGATGATTTGGCTTATGTTACAGTAGATGAGGCAACCATTTATTCGGATGTTTAATTGATGTTTTTCTCTATATAGGAGAAATCTGTTCTTATTTAGTAAAAGATTGTTTCGCATTGATTGTTGCTTTTCGTACTTAGAAATAAATAAGTATTAGCTAAGCTTTCGTGGCATCTTTTCTCGTTTATAATAAGTTCAATTCCATAAATTTATTTATGGCTGTCCTACATTAATCTTAATAGCAACAAGTTTACGAAAAGAGCCTTAGTAAAAGGTTGTTTTCGCATTGATTGTTGCTTTTCGTACTTAGAAATAAATACGTATTAGCTAAGCTTTCGTTGCATCTTTTCTCGTTTATAATAAGGTCAATTCCTTAAATTTATTTATTGCTGTCCTAAATTATTCTCAATAGCAACAAAGTTTACGAAAAGAGTCTTAGTAAAAGGTTGTTTTCATTGATTGTTGCTTTTCGTACTTAGAAATAAATACGTATTAGCTAAGCTTTCGTTGCATCTTTTCTCGTTTATAATAAGGTCAATTCCTTAAATTTATTTATTGCTGCCCTAAATTAATCTCAATAGCAACAAAGTTTACGTAAGTAGTCTAATAAAAAATACACCCCGTTCGGAGTGAATGTAATGAAAGACAGATATTTATTTTTATTTGGTGGAAGCCCTTCATTATTACAAGCTAATCAAACGTTTGTTCAAAAATGTAGGGGCAAAAAAGCTCATATTGCATTATTAATCACTTATTCTCCTAAGTGGAAAGAATACTTATCGTACTATGCACAGACTTGGGAGGAGATAGGTATTAATAGCTATTCTGTCATTATGCCAGACGAAAATAATCAACTAGATTACGAGCAAGCTACAAATACATTAGCTCAATCTACGGGGATTTTCATAGGTGGTGGAAGTACATACGAATACCATAAACAATATACAAAGTCACCAATAAAACAGTTAATAAAAGAACATTATTACAATGGCATTCCTGTCGCAGGCTGCTCTGCTGGTGCACTCATTTCATTAACAGATAGTTTTATCTCACCTGACGAATCTAAAACTAAGGAAATTGAGATGATTAAAGGTATTGGTCTACTTTCCAATATCCTTATAGGTGTACATTATACAGAGGACAAGCAGGAACCTTATTTGCATAGTGCTTTGAATCAGACTTCTATTCCATTTGGCTATGGCATTGACGAAAATGCATGTGTTGTATTTAAGAACGAAGAACATTTAAGAAATATAGGAAGTTCTGTTCACTCCATAAAAATGAGTTCAAATTAATTGTTGCTTTTTTGTTCTAATGTATAAGCAAGTATACGACTAACGCTCTTGGCATCTTACTACTTTTACAATTATTGAGCTCTTTTAAAACTCATTATCTGTCTATTGTTAGCAAAAAATAAGTTTACGAGATTTGCTTTTACTTTTAAAAAACTTTCCCTAACGATACATAGGGGAAAATCAAGAGTTTAACTCTCATCAATTGATGAGAGTTAAACTCTTTGGCAAAGTTCACTTTTGAGTGACTATTAGCCTCCAAACCGGTATGTCCCACTTCCCTTTACATCAGTGACTACTTTGAATAGCCCTCCTGCATGTGGATAAATCGCTAGATCTTGCTCGGAAGTTCTTGATCTAGCTGTTGTAATATATAATTCATTTAAGTCTTTGCCACCAAATACGCAAGACGTCACATTTTTTGCTGGAACGTATATTTTGCTTATTTGTTCACCTGTGCTTGGATCCCATCTTGAAACCTTTGATCCTCCCCAATGGGCAATCCATAGTTTACCCTCCTCATCACTCGTCATACCGTCTGGTAATCCATCGCCGTTACGAAAGAAAATAATATCAATCGGATCTTTTATTTGACCAGTCGAAATATCATAATCAAACCTAATTACTTTCTTAGTTAAAGTATCTATATAGTACATATGTTTATGGTCAGGGGACCACGTTAGTCCGTTAGATATATTTACACGTGTCCGTTTCTTTACAACACTTAAATCTGTATTTAAACAATAAAGCGCGCCATTCTCGTTCATTTTCAAGTTTCTATCGGTCGTTCCTGCCCAAAAACGTCCTGCAGGATCACACTTCCCATCATTAAATCGATTTTCAGGAAGGTGACTTTCTGGATCATTTATCAGCTGAATTCTTTCTGTTTCAACATTCATTGAAAAGAAGCCATCTTCCATCGCTAAAATAAGCCCTCCTGCTTCCTTAGGAACGACTGCACCTACAAGTTTATTCAACTGTATTTGTCTATTTTCACCAGAATGAGAATCATAAACGAATAGTTTTCTTTCAAATATATCAACCCAATACAATTGTTGAGTTTTACTATCCCAGCACGGGCCTTCTCCTAACGTTGCCTGTGCATCTACTACTAGCTCAATTTTATCAAACAAGTGACTCGCTCCAATTCAATTTAATATACAATGCTTCCCGAACAAAGCTTTATAATGGCTGTTATAAAAAACACAAATAAGTATTGTAGGTCAGGCTACCCACCAGACTGGGATATAAATTGGGTGCAATAGCAGTTTGGATTGGTATTATACTATAATTATCTAATTCATAGATAAACCCTATTATTTCTTTAATCAGGTTGCCAAACCCCATTTAGACTCTAAATAGTTCCACCACGGCTCATCTGGTAAATTTTGCTACTCTATGTCATATAAATTCAAACCATTGTAAGCTAATGATCTGATTACATTATTTAATTAGAAAGATTATTTCGTTGTTCACACCGTAAACTCGATTGGTCGTGCAAGCTGAACCTCTTGCTCTTTCATAAAATGATTTACAATTTCAATTTTAATGTTAACTTATTAATTACTACTTTTTTATGACATTTCCTCTAATTTATACATATTCCCTTCATTCTCTTTCATTTAAATTATAATTACATGTTCTCTTAATCTCGACAAAATCACACATAATATGACAAAATATAACTTAGTAGGAAAAAAGCTCAGGAGGCACCGATATGTTAATAAAAACAAAAAAGACGAAAGATTTACTAAAGCACATAGATGAACTAGAAGAAAAAGTAAGAATACTAGAATTAGAGAAAAAACAACAAGAAATGATGACAAATGAGTTTCTAGCACAATTACAAACAGACTTAGTTGCGACGGTTGATCAACATCAAGTCGTTAATGATCAACATCAAGTATTAGATTCCTTGGTAAAAACAATAAAAAGCCGTTTTGAACAAGTTCAAAATTTAAGTATTCAATCCAATGACATTTCTACATCTGTTATCAATAAAGGAGAATCACTTATAGCCTCTACAACCAAAATGGTCGAGCAGTCAAAAATAGGTAGAGATTCTGTTATTGAAGTAGAAGCTCTCATTAAACAATTAGGTGATCAAACGAATAATGCTTCTGAGAGTATGACACAGCTTGGTATTAGATCTAAAGAAATTGAAAATATCGTCAATGTTATAAACGATATTGCCGATCAAACAAATCTACTTGCATTAAATGCATCTATTGAAGCAGCACGTGCCGGTGAACAAGGTAAAGGCTTCGCTGTCGTGGCAGAAGAAGTTAGAAAACTAGCTGAAAGCACAGCGTTAAGTACTAAGAACATTGCTGAACTTACAAGTCATATACAAGGTGAAATAAGTAGTGCCTTAAATGAAACGACAAAGAGCTCTTCTTTAGTTGATAAAGGAATTGAATTAAGTGCTGAAACAACTTCAAAAATAAATAACAATTTACTAATAATGGAACAAGAACAAGAAGAAGTAAATAGCGTACTTCAAGCAATTAATGAACAAACAGCCTTTTCTAAAGAGGTCATTCAGCAAATAAATGACACTAAGTTTGTTTTTGATGAAATTAATGAAACGATTCTCAAGCATATTGAAGATGCTGAAATAGTTGATTCAAAACTTGCAGCTGGCATTAGTGGAATTATCCATAAAGCGCAAGAAGATACTAATCATGATAAGGAAAAATAGCATAATATAAATTTATTGGGCAACTAAAACCAGCTAATCTTGTAAGCATTAGCTGGTCTTTCAGTTACATAATCATTATTATGTGAATATTCCCTTATGAAACTTGTTTTCTTCGAATCGTTTTGTAAACTACAATTGTAAAAATGATTGCTAGGAGTGCAACTAGTGGATAGTGAACAATTGGATCTAATATTGGGACTCCAACAACATTTATTGCATGAAATGGGTTTATAAATTCTGAAGCAGACATAAAACTTCCAAAGCTATACTTCTTCACATATTCCCATAATGGAATAGGCATAGAGATAGATGGCAAGATGAAGACTAATGCACTAATAATAAAAGATACGAGTACACTTTTCGATAGTGCTGACACTACTAATATGAAAGCCATAAAAGCAATTGCAGCGAGTATGTGAGCACTGATTTGAATACCAAAATACTCTAGACCAGTTAGGCTATAAGGAGATTGAGGATATCCTAAATTTTGTATAGATGAACTCCATCCACTTGTCCCATAAATGTATGTGTTCATTAACACATCAAAAATAACCCATGACAATGTAATAACTAAGATCAAAACCGTTGCAGCAATTATTTTTGCAGTAACAATTATTTTGCGTCCATGGCGTGTGCTGTATATCAATTGGTCCATTCCAGTACTTGTTTCATTTACAAAAACTGAAGCCAGTCCGACTAGCATAATTAATCCTGTAAAATAAGTGGCGTAACCACTGGCGAAACCAATTGTATTTTTTGGTCCTTCATTATACTTGAAAGTATCTACATCCAAGTTTTCTAACATTTCCTTTTCTAACAAAGCTTCCTTATAAGTGAAATCATTTTTATTTAGCGTATTTAACTTATCATCGAATCCTTTCATAGTTATCTTATAGTCTTCTAAATATGATCTTGCAATAATTATTTTATTTAGGATAAAGTATTCAGCAACTTCTTCTGATGTTAATTCCGTCATTACTCCTTTATTATTTTCTTCATATTTCTGCTGTACTTTAGCCTCAAGCAATTGTGAAATTTCCGAGGCATCTTCTATCTTCTGTTCTGTTATTTTTCCCTCCCACTTTTTTGCAACTCCATGAAGTTCTTCCTTAATATCTACAGCAGAAGTATCCAGGTTATTAGGGATTCTCGATTCATTAAACATCATCATACCAAAAAGGAAAAACATAAGTATTATCAAAATGTATATCCCTTTTTGTCTAAAAATTTTGTATAGTTCATATTTCACTAGTTGTTTCATCGTACTACCTCCTGTTCTAATAAATAGAAATCTTCAAGGTTCGGTGTTAATAACTCAAATAAAATATAAATTATCTACAAACCTGTTTAAGATATTTTCAATTGTTAAATTCAAGTGGAACACCTTTCAAACTTTATATTGACCAATCTTGCAGTGCAGATAAAAATGACCGCTAGTAGTATACAAGTCCTTCTTTTTTATTACCTCGGTTAGTTAAACGAGATGATAATAAAAAAAGTTTTAAAAATATAATTGTAAATAATAGGATGTTAATTATTAATTAAAATAAATGATGTAAGTTCTGCAAATGATTAAGCAAAAACAAAAGACCAACCTCCCAAGATTCAAATGAGAAATTGGCCTTCTTATTAAATGTCCTTACGATGGAATTACTTCAAATGATAATATTATAGTTTATTTTGATAGCCTATCTAAACAAGAAACAGTAGAAGAAAAAGTTAAAAAACCTCTTTCATATTCAGGATACATCCCCCTATCTTTACATTCTTGTACTAACGTTTGATTGTTATTTTCATTCGTGTAAACTGAGTAGCCAAAGAAGATTACTATTAAGACAATGCCAATATATATAAAAGACTTTTTATTCACTTTCACGCTAATTTTCACACCCTCACTTATCACTAGTATTTACCTAAAAACTTAAACGAAATCGACAGAATAAAAGTTTTAAATAAGGTTCAACGTCAAATGTTGGGGTGAAGCAAGTTCTCTTCGCCCTATCCAACATGAACACCCACTTTTTTATACTTATGAGCTAATAAGATTTTAGCTCTAAAACGCTTGAAACTTCT
>NZ_JBPXRQ010000058.1:0-23708 GCF_051842895.1 Cytobacillus sp. Hm23 | reverse complement strand
CAAAATGAGGTTAATGCGTGAGGCATTACAAAACCTTAGAGTAGTATTAAACAAGTCTAAATATTTAGATGATAGGTGGAGAGCCGTATACATTGAGAGGTGTACGTACGGTTCGGAGGGGAGCGTTTGGAAACCTATCGTAGAAATACGACAAGGCGCTGGGCGCTTACCCTACTACTAATTAGATGTTATTCCACAATATTGACGCCTATCTGGAAAAGGGCGTCTTTATTTATTGAAAGGGCCATGTTTTTGAATAAGCGAAAGATTAAAGAAACTAGTTATTATGAAAGTATGTTATAACATTTTGGAGTGTAAATTCTTTTAATAAATAGAAAGTTTTTGTATAATTCAAATATTCTTATCTATGTTTTTGGTATTGAGTGATATGCCACATAGTTTTTAAAGGAGAACAGAGTAATTTTCTTATATATTCAGTGAAAGAGATATAATATGTCTATTCCGGTAAACACATCTATTCGTATTTATTTAAGAAAGTTAGAAAAGGGGATGGTTGATCATTATGGAATATCCAATATCAATAGAAGTGAATGGGTTAACATTACGAGGGATGGCTCACAAACCATTAGTGGACAGTCAATCAGTATATCCTATTGTTATTCTGTTTCATGGGATTACTGGTTCTAAAATAGATGACAATTTTCTGTTTGTACGATTTTCACGAGAATTGATGAAGCACGGTATAGGAAGCGTTCGATTCGATTTTTCTGGTTCTGGTGAAAGTGATGGAGCTTTTGCAGAGATGACATTTAGCGGTGAGATACTTGAAGGGTTAGAAATTGTAGATAGGGTTAAAAAAATAGATTGGGTAGATCCATCAAAAATCATGCTTACGGGACATAGTATGGGTGGTGCTATAGCTACACAAGTGGCAAAAGAAATTCCTCATGAAATACATAAAGTTTGTTTATGGTGTCCAGCTGGGAACATGGTTGGTAAAGCGAAAGCATACTTTGAACAATACCCAAAATTACCAAACGGAAATGTTGATTTAGAAGGACTTGAGCTTGGTCTAATTTTTTTTCAGGATCTAAAGAATCGTAATTTATATAATGGGATTACTTCCTATAAGGGACCTTTAATGATTATTCACGGGACAAATGATCAAATTGTTCCACCTGAATATGGACAAAAATATTACGATACCTATCAAGACAATGATGTCAAAATTCATTTTATACAAGGTGCCAACCATGTTTTCTCAAAGTTAAGCTGGCTTGATGAACTATTTAAGCAAAGTACTCATTTTTTAAAAGATGACTTTTAAGAATTACGAGGAAAAGGATATTCAAAAGAAGCCTTAAATGGTTTTTTAAGGAAGACTTTTAAAAACGACACAATCAGAATAGATGCAGAAGTATGAGTATAACAAGTTAGTTTCACAAGCTTTTTGTATGATTATGGATCAGTTTCTGAAACTACTTTACAATAGCTTTATTTATTATCAAAGTATAAATATATATGAAACTATATACTGATCAAGATTAGTCCCCTTCACACCCATCAATTTTTAAGTTATCAAGAAAAACAGCACTATCGAATGTTGCATCTCCACCGTCTGCAATGAGAAATGATATTGTAATAGTTTCACACCTAAAATGCGACAAGTCAATAGAAGAGGTCATAACATTTGATGTAACAGCATTATATGTTACATCATTAGGGATTGGAAATGGAGGAGAAGGATTTTCACTAGTACCTGTAGGTGCATTTGAAAAAGGAGCGGCACTGATGTCGTTAATTTCCGATCCATCAGGTAATCTCGCAATATTTTTTGTGCTTGTAGAGGTTGTTACATTAGCCTGAAAAATGTCAAGAAAGTCTAGAATCAGATTCGGATTTTCTTCTGTAGCAAATTTCCAATCAAAAGATAGTGACCCTGGTCTTTTTGGTAACTTAAAAACAAATGCAACGATAAAAATATCGAAGTTATTCCCTATAATTATACCTTCAGTATCAGTTGAAACAAATGTAGGTGCAACTCCTGGTGCTTGCTTAGCAATTCCGTTACTTAATAAGACAAATTTTTTTCCGTTTGTGGGAAATCTCTGTAGTGGTTTTGAAAAAATCGCAGCCTGTTCTGGTTGACCAATGATAAGAATTGACTAGACTCCTTTTTCTAGTAGAGCGTGATATCATTGCTTTTGCTAGATCATTAGCTGAAGGATTAGAAGATTTCTTTGTCATACATGTCACCTCCTTATTAGTAATATATGTATTTATTATTATTCTTCTTGTACATTTGAGGAACTAGATCAGGGAAAAGAAAAAGTAATGTTTATTAATCATTTTTAAAAAAGGTGGAGACATGGGGAATGGGAAGTATAAATACAAGCCTGTTGTTAAAAACATCCACTACCCAAAAGGTATTATGCAAAGACGGGCAAAACAAGGTTTAGAAAATCTTAAAGATATTATGGAAAAGTTGTAGTGGAGAGAGCAAATAAAAACTGTACAAGTATATTTTACCAATAGTTTTGGCTGACGCCACCGACATTCATCTCACACCTACTCATTGGGCTTCGCCCTTCTCATTCCTTGAGGTGAGAGTCTTCTGCCGGAAAAAGATAAAATATCCATTTTATTGTTTTATATGAACAGTTACAATATACATTCGTTTTGTCTAGTAAATATGTTGGGTATTGTGGTTATTAAACAAAATGAAAGTACCTCACAACTAAAAGTGAGGTACTTTATAAGACTCTTGAAGATCAATAATTACCATTATCGGGATCATCAGGTGGGCAGATTTTATTTGGAGAGATGTATGAATCATAACTTCGAACTGGATATGGGTCGCAGTTATCACCACCGCCACCAGTGCCACCACCACCAGTACCACCGCCACCAGTACCACCGCCATCATCAGGAGGAGGAGGTGGTGGATAATCTGCGCTAGTTGTACCTAATCCCATCCCGAAAATTAATGTAAAGGCTGCAACAAACATCATTAGTTTTTTCTTCACATAAACACTCCTTTAACAGAATTGTCAGAACATTTAAATTATAGCAATTGATAATTATACTGTCTATATTTTTTACAAAAATTTCTATTTATTATTTATTGTCATCAAAATGTAATTAATATAACAAATAAAAATTTATTGTAAACACAAGTGATAAAGACGTTACTAAGGACTGAAAAATAGTCCTTTTTGTTTTGAATTAAGAATACCCAACAATTAATTTGTATACATATAAAACCTTTTATATTAGTGTGTTTACATAGTACACATAATAATTTAATACTTAAGTCACCATCATAAATGACTTAAGCCACTTATTTAATGATCTGAATATTCTTATAATAAATATAAGAAAACACTAATAATGTATAAAGGAGGAAAATAAATGCGTAAGATTGTCGCGCTTGTAGCAACGCTTGGTCTTTTATTTTCTGCTAATGGAGTTTCAGCTGCGGTGAATAATGACGGAATATTTACACCTGATTGTCATCATGAAGTTGAGAGATGCTTTCCAGAATAGATTAAATAACTTTGAGGTGGAATTTAGATTTACGTCAAACGGTATAGTTAGAAGTATCACCTTGATGAAAAATAGAAGTAGCGAGCAGCAATCTATTATATTGAATGCTGTGACTCAGATAGAAGTAGAATGTATTGATTCTGGTGGAGTTGAATGCAATTATGGTTTTTTCGCAAACGTCACAGAAAGGTGTAAAAGAACAGGTGATGAATGTGATTGCCCAGTTCTTATTGGAGAAACCTTTGAATCTAATGACCTTGCGCAAGGTGAAACGAAAGTGATTTATAGCGGACCACCTCGAGGTTTTACTGGTACTCTAGATATAGATGATGGTAATGAGGTGGAATTTAGATTTACGTCAAACGGTGTAGTTAGAACCATAACCTTGGTAAATAATACAAGTAGTGAGGAGCAATCTATTATATTGAATAATGTGACCCAGATAGAAGTAGAATGTATTGACGCTGGTGGATTTGAATGCGACTATGATTTTGACGCAAGCGTCACAGAAAGGTGTAAGACGATTTCACATCAATATAACTGACGCGGCCAACTTTTCTATATCCTGTGTTAATTACAGTCGAAGTAGGAACCTTGCAGGGAGTATTAATTTTAATTAAAATACTAGTAATCTCAATGATTATTGAGGTTACTAAGGGCTGAAAACAGCTCTTTTTTCATTTGTAATGTGAAATGTTAAATTTACAATAAAAGCTACATTTTATTAACATGAAAAATTCAAAAATTGATGAAGATATAATAAAAGATAGATTTTATAGTAATAAGTCCTACTTTAACATCGGGCTATATGCTCTTCTTCATTCCACAAATATTACACTCACGTATGAAAACATAATCCTTTACAGAACTTTTAAAACTGGTAGAGTCACAGTTGTCGCAGTGGCTACTAGCTTTCTGGATATTCTTTGTAGTTGTACACTTTATTTAAGTCTAGTTCTGAGCTACCTGTCATATTACACCTCAACTCAAAATGAATTTAACTAATTTATAATAACAGATTATAAATTAGTTAAAATGAAATGATTGGGGTGACAAAATAGTTGGAGAAGTAAAACGGATGAATCAACCTTTTAAAAAACAGTTACATTCATAGCGCGAGTCCGAACAAACGCATCTCTGACATCGCCTTGCATTTCAGTCGCAGAAGCCATCAGAAATATAGTATCGGCAGTTAAACAATTCATACCAAAAGTAAAGTTAGGCGCTGTACTGTGTTCAACTTGGAAATCCGATGCAAGTTGTACGCCACTAACGGTATCTGCGAAAATCGGAGAGATTTGAGTTTTGTTGCCTTCTAGCATTGCAGCTAAGCGATAATTTAGGACGAATTTGTAAGAGGCGGGTTGAGGAGGTAGAGTTTCGTCTGCTTCGGGTAATTCACCTATAAAAAAATTTGACTGGAAACTACCATCGATTTTCATTTGTCGACCTTGAACATGTTCAGGTAAATTTAATTCTAAAAGGGCTACCTCAGTTCCATCGCCGGGTAATAATATTGACCGTTCTTCTTGAACGGCAAACAGTTGTGTAACGCTTTTGGTCATCATACTATCCTCCATTTCAAATTTTAGGCGAAAATTCCACCGACACTTGAATGCTATGTATGATATAGCTATTCCTATACCAAATATTTGAAAACAATTATGTATGAAGCTAATAAAATAATTGTAGGACAGTAGTATGTAGATTCTCTTGTTTTCTCTTTTTATCAACCCCAGACAGAAGACCTCTACTTCAAACCAAAACAATGCGAAGCGAGTGAAGGTTAAGTGGGGGGGAGTTCAATAGTTCTGTATACTTTAAAAAAATAAATTGTATCCAGCATCATGTTTAATTACAACCAACACAAGATGGATAACTACAAAATCATCTCTAAGCAGTTTGTCCAAGCATTTATTATTTAATTGAATAAAATATTCTTAGATTCCTTTTAAAATTGAGGAATGGATATAATATTTTGGAGGTGAGTATATTGTCTGTATGTATTGATACAACTCTACCTGATTTCCTTTTAGCTAATCAACAATATTCCTATCAATCATGTGATCTTTCAACAGAACCTGATACTGGTACCGAAGTGAGAACATTAATTTCATTAGGTAACCCAAAGCAAGTAGGACAATTCGAGGTTAAAGTGTTGGTTAATGATACATTTGTTGAAGTAGATTTTGATGAAAACGGTGTGTTTTTATCTAACCCAGCGATTCTTGATAATAAATGTAGTCAGTTTCTCATTACATTTTTTGAAGAAGATAATTATAGATTTCAAGTGACGGTTTTTAGAATATCAGATGGGAAAGAGCTTGCGGAAGAAGTTACAAATATCAAAGTAGTAGATTGTTAAAATGGAATATTTTCAAGAACGTTGAAAGATAAAACAGTTTATTTAATGAAGAAAAAAAGCCCTAGATTATTTGAATCTAGGGCAAAAAAGAAGGGGAAAAACTTATGAAAAATCATCATATTAATTATTGACCATATGTAAGCTGGTTAAACATGCTTTTTTAATCCTCAGATAAACTACCTACCTATGACCGATTAAGTGCTTTTCACATTTCTCATCTATTCGATATAGAATTCCCTTAACAATCCAGATCTCATCATAATTATCTAGCTCGTATAATTTGAAGCCATCTATTTCTCCAGTTTGTGTAAATCTCCTCGTTTTCTTCATTTGTCTCACCTACTAGATTGAGAAGTATCAATATAATAAGCTTAGCAGATTTTACGCTAAAATCTGCATTTTATTGTCATTACAATTATGTAATAAAAAGTTGCAATTGGTACATGTATCATATCCATTTTCCTTTATTTTATCAATACACTGATTTGTCGCTCTTAGAAATGAACTATTTAATGTTCGTCCTATCATAGTAGTTTTATTGTTGCGTAATGTGTGATACATACTTTCTTCTCGATTGCTACCTAGTAGCAACTCAGAATTATAAATAATAGGTACTGTTATCAAGATGTCAAATTACCTATAGAACATATACAAAAAGAAATAACATCCTCACTTAATGTGTTAAGTTTGTGGTAGAGACTATCAAATAATATCCTCGTCAGGAAACCCTCTCGACCGGCCTAAGTATGGTGTGGCAAGGTTAGGTTCTTCAGCAAGTGCCCATACTACCATCATACACATCCAGCATACCATGGTCATTGTAAATAAATAGGTATTGATATGCTTTGCATCCTTAAAAATATATAGTACATACTATATATAATTGTTAGTACTGCTTGGACTAGTAACCATACAGATTGCTCATTTTCTGTAATTTATGTGATTCTTCTAATCATAAAAGGCTCTTTTCGTAAACATTGTTGCTTTCCTGCCAAGAAAGCTTGAACTTGGCTTTCTCCTTTTGCGACATCGAGGCCAATCACTGGATCCATACGGTATCACATCTCCTTTTAGTAGATTTGTCGGTAGCCTCTGTCTATTTGGTAGTGTCATAGCTTCGCTTGTTATACAGGGGTCATTGCCCACCCAGCCTCAAACATGTTTCTACAAATAGGGAGTGGACAGTATTGTGGACGGGATCAAGTCCCACTGGCGAATACGTCCTACCCCTATTACCTAAAGAATAGCCTATGAAAAGATTTCCAACCAGATAAAATATCAATCTGGATGACCTTATAATACGATATGGCGCATATCTGAAATATAGATATGTGCCATTATTTATTTTATGGCCATATTGTAGAATAACAAGTTTTTTTGATTAATCATTTAGTAGGTTATAACTTGCAGGAACTGGCTTAATTAGCTGCCTCAGACTATATAAAAACATATTAAATCCCATTTCCGTTATAGGAGGGGGATTTTTTAAGTTCTAGTTCTATACGCAGGATAAGTATTCATCATGGTATATAGGAATAAGCTAAGATCTTCTGGATGAAACAATGAATGATTTTAGCTTATTAGACTTATTTTGTATAGTGGTTACTTAAAAACTAGTGACAAATAACAATAATCTTCAGTCCAAAAATTTGAATGTCAATAGTTGTATCTATAACGTTTATAATCTGCCCTATAATTTCATCTTTAGGTGGATCATTATCTGTAATGCTTAATCTTCTCTAGGGGGGCTTTAGATACAACTCAAAAATAGGAATAGTGTAATCAACTGCTAATTATGTAAGCAATTTTTCCATCTGGGGAGAATTCTACAACTCTTGGAAGGTCTCTGACTGCAATAGTTGCAACAATGCTGTGAGTTTTGACATCAATAACTGAAACTGAGCCATTATTAACACCATTAGTAACATAAGCAATTTTTCCATCTGGGGTGAAGTCTACAACACTTGAAATGTTTCCAATTGCAATAGTTGCAACAATGCTGTGAGTTTTGACATCAATAACTAAAACTGAACCATTACTGACATTATTAATAACATAAGCAATTTTTCCATTTGGCGTGAAGACTATATCAAATAGATTACCGCCACCGACTAGAACAGTAGAAATCACGTTATGAGTTTTTACGTCAATAACTGAAACTGAATCATTATTTGCTATATAAGCAATTTTTCCATCAGGTGTAAAAGAAAGAGCGTCTGGGCTGCCTCCCACGGGAATTTTCGTTATCAGGCTATGAGTTTTGACATCAATAACGGTGACGGTACCAGGGTTATCGAAGGAATTAGTAACATAAGCAATTTTTCCATCAGGTGTGAAGGCCATATTAAATGGGAATGCTCCAGTAAGAATCATTCCAATGAGAGTATGAGTTTTGACATCAATAACTGATACCGCGCCATTCTGTAGATTATTAACCACATAAGCCAGTTTTCCATCAGGTGTAAAAGCTATATCAGAAAGCCTAAGACCAACCTGTACCGTCCCTATTATGCTGTGAGTTTTGACATCAATAACGGTGACGGTACCAGGATTATCGCGAAAATTAGTAACATAAGCAATTTCTCCATCAAATGTGAAAGTAAGATCAAATGGGCCAAGGCCAACTTGAATAGTAGTTATTAGAATATGAGTTTTGACGTCGATGACTGAAATATTACCGAGAATTTGATTAATTACATAAGCGATTTTTCCATTAGGAGTAAAGATTGACTGTTTAAATGAAGCTTTTCCCATAGGTAAAGTAGCAATTATACTATGAGTTTTGACATCAATCACAGTAGTAGTCAAACCAAATCCACCTCTTCAAAGTAAATGTTATTTCATAGATATGAGTAAATTGTTTGGTTAATTCGCAATTAGAATTGGTGTGAAATATATTTTCTTAAACACAAGAGTAATTCAGTCGATTATCGAAAATTATGTAACCTCCCTTCTCTTGATGACTGGTCAAGAGTAGAGAGGTCGGACTGATAGGAAAACACCTGTAGGATACTATATGCAGGTATGTTCCAAGGAGATTAGATATATGTCTCATATATTTGTAATTAATTATGTAACATCCCTGATCCGATCATATAAATGGAAGAATATCTAGAGGGGAGGCTTAAGTGCAATGATGAGAGTCACCGTACACAATATTTTATTCGGAACTGAAGTATAAGTTATGTGCGTATGTACTAGTCAGATAACTAATTTTATAGAACAAATAAGCATTATGGAAAATAAAAAAATTCCTCCATACTCAGAAGCGAAAGGAGAGTAAAGAGGAATGTCCATAATAGAGCCTTAAAACTCTCCATGTTTGTTCGTAAAAGGAGGAAACAGTAAGAGAGTGATAATTATGGTGTACTTCTATGTTATGTAAGACTTTTAGTTAAGCTTGTATTGATGTGCTAAGACAAATAAATCATTTTTATAAGACTTAATAAACATGGAAACGATTAACAATAAAGCCTCTCTATCCTTGACCGGTGGACGCGGAGGAAGTAGAGAGGCATTATTCGAAAAAAAGGAGATACGACACTATATGTTTATGCAAATATAAAACTGGGAGATTGGATATTTGTCATATAGTGTTTAAAATATGTAACCTCCCTGTTTCGATTAGTAAGGGAGAATGATAGTTATGGGTTTACTTTAATCTTATGTAAAATTATTGAACCTTGCTTGTATTAATGTTCTAGGTCAAATAAATCAAATTTATAGAAGTATAACTCCCACTAACTGAAGCGGAAGGAATAATTGTTAGGGAGTGGGTTTTAAGACGCTTGTACTAATGTGCTAGGTCGGGTTAATCATTTTATTACACTCAATGATAGTTTTGGTTACTAGAGTTCTTAAAAAGCCAACTAAGCAGGTGGGGATGCTGAAACATAAGCTAACTTTCCATCTGGTGTGAAAACTACAAAACCTGGAAAGAAATCAACTTGTATAGTAGCGATAACAGAATGGGTCTTTACATCAATAACAGATACGGATTGGTCTGGACCATTAACAACATAAATGAGTTTACCATCTTGTGTAATATCTAGGTTTAAAGGTGTTTGCCCAACTATTGTATTAGCGATAACAGAATGGGTTTTTGACATTTTAGTTGCATTATATTTGTTAGTCCAACCTTCTATAGCAAATATCCATACATATATAGTAAAAACAATTATAGAAGATGAAAATAATAATGAGGGATAAAGATTGTAAATGTAGAGTCTTTCCACCACCACAAGGACCGCAGGAGCCTCCAGGAAAACCGGGACCACAAGGACCAATGGGAATGCAAGGACCAAACAGGACCACAGGGTAACCCCTTATCTTACGGTGTTTTAAGAGATAATTCTGGCATATTTACGGCATCGAATGGTCAATTTTTCCCACCAATGGGATATAATATTGCAACCCCCTTTAATAATGTTACGCTTAATGGAAAGAAAATGATGACCTTACTGATTACTTTAAGAATATATAATCCTTATTCAACTAACGGGCCAGATAATGGAATAAGACTTTCAAATAAAACCATAATGTTGATTCGTATGGAGATTGTGAAGAAATTTACTTAAATTAACGGGGCAGGATAGTTGAATAAAAAATGTCAGGCTGCAAGGATAAATAAATTAATGTTCTTCCAAATAACGGATACGTTGATCGAGAAAAGATCAACGCACATTTTAAGTCTTCTAATTCAAGTATTTTAAATCAGTTACAGCTTCATAGGGTTTAATAGGTCTTTCTTCTAATATTCTTTGAACGAAATCAGGATTAGCAAGTAAAGGGCGTCCAAATGCAGCTAAATCAATTGTACCTTCTCTAATAGCATTAGAAGCAATTTCTGGATTTAAATTTCCTACACCTATAATGATTCCATCCCAATATTTTCTCACCAGCTGATGAAAGGTCATATCATTAGCAACTTTCTCAGTAAAATCATTTGTTGATGGATGGAGAATTTTGATTCCAACTTCATTAAATAATTGTATAAAAGCCTTTACACTCTCTTCAGGATTGGTCCATCTATAACTTGGGATATCATCTTTAATTTCAGAAAATCTAATGATTGTTTTATCTTTACCCACTTCGTTAATAACTGCATTTAATACTTCCTTCATAAATAACAATCGATTGAATATATCACCCCCATACTTATCAGTCCGTTTATTGGTAACTTCAGAATTGAATTGGTCTATTAAGTAACCATGCGCTCCGTGTATTTCAACTCCATCAAATCCTGCTTTAACTGCATTTCTTGCAGCCGAAGCATAATCTTGAATCACTTTTTTTATATCATTCAAAGACATTTCTTCAGGAGTTTCGTAAGGCTTACGTAATCGATGGACAAGACCATCTGCTTTTACAACTGAGGGTGCTTGAGGAGCGAATCCCCCAGTCAGGTCGTGGTGTGTTAATCTTCCCACATGCCAGAGCTGCGCAACAATTTTTCCTCCTTCCTCATGAACAGCACCAGTTACCTTTTTCCAAGCATTTACTTGGTCTTCTGTATACAACCCTGGCACACCCAATGTTCCTTTGCCCCTAAGAGTTGGATTAATACCCTCTGTTATTATAAGACCTACACCATCTTTGGCGCGTCTTCGGTAGTAAGCAACGATATCCTCACCAACAATGCCAGAAGTATTGTTAGCAAAACTACGTGTCATTGGAGCCATAACAATTTTTGTTCTAAGGTTCCAATTAATGATTTTAATTTGATTTAATAGATCATTTTTTTCCATGTTCATAACTCCTTTATAATGGTATTAACTTCTTGTATAATTTTATATAATGAAAGTAAGTAAATATATAGAAAACTAAAGTTAATATTGGTCCGGTGCTTTTAAATTCATTTATTTTTATATATTTCACTTATAAAATAAAGGTGGTCTTATATATGGATAACTTAGATAAACAAATTCTCCTAGTTCTACAGGAGAAAGGTCGAATTTCGATGACGGAACTGGGAAAAGAGGTAGTATTATCTCAACCAGCAGTTACTGAAAGAGTTCGAAGAATGGAAGAAAAGGGGATCATTGATCATTATAGGGCTATAGTTTTACCTGGAAAAATAAACAAGCCTATAACAGCCTTTGTTTTATTCCAGACCAAAGGGTGTGAAAGTTTTGTGCAATTTTGTAATGAATCAAACGACGTAATCGAATTACATAGGATAAGTGGGCAATATAATTTTTTGGTAAAAGTTGTTACAGAAACTCTTCAAACGCTAGAAGTTGCAATTAATGAGATGGGCACATTCGGAGATTCAACTACATTAATAGTGCTTTCATCACCTATAGAAAATGATAAATTGATTCCCTTAATAAAAAACTAAATCATATTAAACATCGATTAAGGGATAATTTATTGAAATGCTTATTGAAGCAGCAAAGTGTGATCGCTCTTTTAATTGAGGAAGAGGGTTTGTTGATAATGTGGAGGCGGCTATGAGAGATAGAAATTCACTAATAATAATTGAAAATAAAGAGGTTGTCTTAGAAGAATTAGGAGTAGAAGTCAACGTTAACGAGTGCATTTCAGAAGTTGAATTTAACGGAACACAATACTTTTCTCTTTCTCAAATCATTGCTGGAACATTTGGAACTGGGAAAGGTGAAGAATACACTGATGAAAATAGAGATAGAGGAACTTACTTGCCAATGTGGGTAGATATAGAAAGTTTATCGTCTATTGAGGTTAGACCGAAAGAAGTTGCTTTAAAGGTGAAATCCTTACTCATTTAAATGGGGCGTTAATCCAATAAAGGGATAGCGTCCTTTTTATTGAATTCTTTTATTCAACTAAGAATGTGAGTGAGGTAATTAAATTTGAAAATAAGAAAGGCAATACTTAATGATGAAGCCGGAATAGCTCAAGTTCACGTAGATAGTTGGATTTCTACAAGTTCAGGAATAATTCCTACAGAATACTTAGATAAACTAACTTATGAAAATAGGCAAAAATTATGGGAAAAGAACATACTCGAACTTGATGTTTTTGTTGCTGAGAACAATGAGGGTAGAATAATTGGATTTTCAACAGGCAGAACGGAAAGAACCGGAAGGCATAAAGGATTTGATGGTGAACTATCTTCTATTTACTTATTAAAGGAGTACCAAGGTAAAGGTATAGGTAAAAGACTTTTGAATTCTGTAGTAAATACACTGAGAAGCAAGGGAATTAATTCTATGCTTGTACTTGTGTTAGAAGATAATCCTTCTAGATATTTTTATGAGGCAATGGGTGCTCAGATGCTAGATAAGATCGAGTTGGAGATAGGTGGAAAAAAGCTTAATGAAATCGTTTATGGTTGGGACGAAATTAGCAAATTAGCTTGAAAGTTACACTGACCCCCTCTAAGAATACTTATTCAACAATCGGGCACCTTTCTTTAGTAATAAGGCGTCCTTTTGGATTGGGCCATATTCTGGAGTGAAAAAGAAAATTAGACGGTATATCTTGAATTTAAAGTCATGCCATTAAAGGGGTTAGTTGAAAAACAGGATTTGTATTACGGTTTATCGAAAGTCATATTCGGGAGGAATATTTAGATGTTAAACCATGAAAACGAAGAAATGCTAACAGGAGGGAATGTCTCTAACGTTTATCGTTCGGGAGATACTGTACGACGAGAATTAAAGCCAGATAGTCCCAAAATTCAAAAGCTATTAAAGCATTTGGAGAACAAAGGTTTCAGTTATGCACCAAAGTTTTTAGGTATTGATGAAAAAGGTAGAGAGATATTATCATATATTGAAGGAAAAGCTGGTAATTATCCTTTAAAAGAATACATGTGGTCTAATGATGTTTTAAAAGAAATAGCGAAGATGCTCCGTCTTTATCATGATTCTGTGAGTGATTTTTCAATTGAAGAAAGTTGGCAATCAATAGATAACACCCCCCAACCATTTGAGGTACTATGCCATAATGATTTTGCAATATACAACCTTATTTTTAATCATAAAAGACCAGTAGGTATAATTGATTTTGATGTTGCTGGTCCTGGTCCAAGACTTTGGGACATAGCCTATACTCTTTACACTTGCGTCCCCTTAAGTAGAGTTTATCATTCTGAAACAGGTGAGGCAGTTTATTATAATTCATTACAGCATGCCGACCGTATAAAACAAAGAGTTAAATTGTTTTTTGAATCCTACGGTGAGGGAATAGAAGAAGATTATTTGAAGATGGTATTGCTAAGATTAGAAGGGTTATGTAAAACAATTACAAGAAAAGCCAGTGAAGGTGACATTGCTTTTCAAAAGATGATAGATGAAGGGCATCTTGAACATTATCAAAACGATATTAAATTCATTCGTGAACAAGGAAAAGAGTGGACTTAAGGGTAGGTTATTGTTGAACGGGGCCTTTTCAGGAATAAAAGTGTAGCCAAAATACAATAAAACGATCTTCAGCAATCGGGCCAGATTGTGGAAGATCAACCTTTGTATAAACAGGTACAATTTTACCTATTTCCTTATAAGTTATATATTTACTTCAAAGAATCTCTTTCAGCACAATTAGATTGATTAATTAAATAATGTAAGTTTGGGTGTATTTTCATGATTATTCGGAATGATTGATATCATTCTACGGAATTTAACCAGTAATATAGTTTTTATTTTCAATCAGGAAGTCTCCTGTAGCTCAAAAAAGAACCCTTTATCAAAAGGATTCTTCCCTGAAGTATTCTTTACTTTAACTTATCTACTTTATCGGGTATTGCTTTTTTTGTTACTTCCTGATAGGACGTAACTTGTCCATCCTTAACGAACAGAATTAAATAAGCTTTTTCACGAAGTTGTTTATTGATAGAAGTAAAAGTCAGTGTTTTTTGCTTGCCATCTTTATCATAAGCAGGTAACTCATATTCATATTCTATTAGCTCAGGCCATTTGATCTCCTTCCCTTTTCCTTCAATTTGGGTATAGTATTGATCTGTCCCAATTCTGTTTATGTTTCCATATTTAATAAACACCAACCCTCCAATTACAATAGCAACGATAACCGTACGTGATATGGTTATGATTATTTTATTCATATATAATTCTCCTTTTCATTTTTATTTCGTAACTTTTGTAGTAGGTATTTACAGGTAAGAGATAATACACGATGTAAATACAAGTATAAAATCCTATAAACCATAATGCTGCTCTTATAACCTTTTTGTAATAAAGAGCAGATAACAAGCCAAGATTGAAAACAAGGCTGTATATAATATCAAAACGATAATCATTGGTATCCAAACCTCAGTTCCAAACAAAAACCATTCTGATTAAACGCCGAAATTACTATGAAGTATGTCTTATACCAAAACTATACATTTTCTACTTGAGTTCCTTTGACTTACCTTATCTATAGGAGATAGCACATTAAGTAAAGTTGTTTTTCCTGGATCCAAGGGTCCATAATATTAGCGAATTCGCCTTCTTCGATATATAGATCTATTCCTTTTAAAACTTCTCGTTTATGAAATCTATTATCATAGCTCTTGTGGATATTATTTGCCTCTAAAATATTCATGAAGTCACTTCCTTCTTGTAAGTTATATTTTAATTATAAAAGCCTATCGAAGTCATTTCCTTCGATTATCCTAACAAAATAAAAAAGGCACGTGACATTATTGTCACATGCCAAAGAATAGCCTATAAAAAGAAGGTCAACCAGATAAAATATCAATCTGGATGACCTTATAATACGATATGGCGCGTTTCTTAATAAAGGTTTTTATATAGAGACATTTTGTGTAAAACTATTAATTAATATGCGGGGGTTATAAAAGAAGCGATTTATAGAAATTTAACTTGGTAATTATTCTGACTTAAAGCAGTAGGATGAACTTTTTCTCTCGTTCCATGATGACTGAACTTTATAGTCTGTCAATTTTTTGAACATTTAAATGTAAATTTCAGAAATAGTGTAAACTTAATTTTACATTGATTACACTGTTTTTCTATAGTGGCATTCAAGAATATTTTTTTTACAACTATAGTATTTTGATTATTCAAAAAAATCACAACTTGGCACATGATTTGCATTAATATTCACATAAAGAAATTATTATAGATTTATAAAAGGGGGGAAATAAACAATATGTTAACCTTGTTACTGAATAAACTAACAAAAACGTTTTTCTGTTAAGCCGATTGTCTTGTTTTAAAACCTCTCTTTGAATCTATCTTATCAATTTTCACCGCAATTCTACTATTCTTATTCTTTACATAGAACCTTGCCTATATTATGCACTGAGTATACAGCATTTTATCTTTTGTAAACATAGTAAAAAAATTAGTGTTTATTTAGTTTAATCCTTATTTCACAAACGTATAATTACAAAACAGAATATTAGGAGGACTAAATTATTGAAAAAATTAAATAAGAAAGTATTAAAAAAGGTAGGTAGCTCATTTCTCATAGCCAGCTTGTTACTTCCTGTAGGATATAATGCTTATGCACAAGAGCAAAGTAAAGCAAATTATGATCAGATGAGTGAGCGTGGTTTCGAGACTAAACAATTATTTGAAAAAGCAGTGGAAAGTAAAAAAACAGTACATGTTAAGAATACAGATGTTTTAGACCGGATTCGTCCAGATGTCCCTATATTTGAAAGCCAGAATGACAATGGTAGTTTTATCATTTCTGCAGCATCGTCATATTCGTTTTATGATTTAAATAGAATGAGTGATGCTGAATTAGTAGATACTTTAGTCTCAATGGAATCAATTGATGATATTGCAGATTTTTGGAGCTATAGCATGGATGTAGTGGATTTCTATGGAGATCAACAGCGTATTCGCTATTTATTAGATGAGATTGAATACTTAGGGTCTCGATACACTGCAAATGATGATAGAGGACTCGCTATTTTAATAGAAGTGGTGAATAAAGGATTTCTTTATGAGTTTGATTATCAGGACCCTGAGATGGCTTATATGAGTGACTTTTCATTTAGGGAAGAAGTCACACCTGCAATTGTTTCTGTTATGAGAAATAGCAATTTTGCATTAGGAACAGCTACTCAAGATGCTGTTGTATCGAAAACTGGATTTTTTATCAGCCATGCAACGGTTGATCTCGCTTTTTATGAGGAAGCGCTCCCTATTTTCCAAGATTATAATTCTAGAGTAAACACATATATAGAAGAAACATCAAAAAATTCCGCATTTTATGGTTTAATTAGTGGACTAGAATACGTTCAATACTGGACTTATCGTAACGGTCCATACAATTCTGAGAATGAAGTACCTTGGTATGGACAAATTGATTATTTCTTTAGTGAAATAGCAGAGATCATAACATTTAGTCAATTTGAGGGGACGGAACATGAGTGGCTAGTAGATAATGCCGTTTGGTTCATAAGTGAAGAAGGAAGATTTCATAGTAATAATAATTTTGTATTGGACACATTTGAACGTGCACTCAATGACTATCCGTATTTCGGTATGATCTATATAGCCTTAGCGAAGAAAATTTCAGATATAGGTGGAAGCATTAATTATGATCGAGTTGTTAGAGATTATGAAGATCATTACTATGGAAATGAGTATGTCTTTGATGATGGGGAATTTGTCATTAAAGCAGGGGATAGAGTAACACAAGAAGAAATTGAAAGAATTTATTGGGCTGCTAAGGAAGAAAAGGCTCAATTCCATCGCTATTATGGAGTAGATGAACCAGTTGAACTGGGGAATGCAGATGATGTTCTTACAGCGATTATTTATAATGACCGTGACGAATACGATATAAATCGATATCTTAACAATGTTGATACGAATAATGGCGGGATTTACATTGAATCATGGGGAACTTTTTTTACCTGGGATCGAGAAGTACCAACCGATAGTATTTATGAACTTGAGGAGTTATTCCGTCACGAGTACTTCCATTATCTACAAAGTAGATATTTAATACCAGGATTGTGGGGAAGTACTCCTCTATACGATTGGAATCGATTGGTTTGGGTGGAAGAAGGAGGAGGTGAATTCTTTGCTGGAGCAACAAGAACTGGAATTGACACTAGATCAACCAAAATTAGAAATATTCATTCAGACCCTAGGGATCGCTATACGCTAGATGAGGTATTACATGGAACATATGGTTCTTGGGATATTTATGACTATTCATATGCTTTCTATGATTTTATTGCGAAAAAGCACATGGATATATTTGATCGAGTTCTTGAGCTTTTACAAGTAGAGGATGGTTCAGGCTTCGATCGATACATGGATGAATTGTCTCGTGATACAACTTTAGAAACAGAATACCAAGCTCATTTAGACGAGCTAGTCAGGGATGGAGGCCGGGTGGTTCTTGTTGGAGATGACTATACGGCGAACCATACAGATCGAAATTTGAGTACGATTGAGAATGATATTTTAAATGAAATTCCATTATACAATATATTGAATAGGCAAAATAGATCCGATCTTTTGAATACCTATTCGGTGGAGGGTACGTATGAAGGGGGAAGATCAAACGGCTGGAGTAGTGACAAGGAGGCAATGAATACCATTGTAAACGATGTGCTGGGAAGCTTAGACACAAGGTGGAGTGGTTATAGAACTGTAACAGCTTACTTTGTGAATCATCGTGTAAATTCAAGTGGAAATTATGAATTCGATGTGGTGTTCCATGGTTTATTGCCAGGTGGAGCAGTTATAGGAACTCCACCAACAGCGTTCCTTGAGAGTCCAAGTTCTCCTGTAGATGTGAATGAAAATGTTCAATTTTATGGAGATCGATCCTCTGATTCTGATGGAACAATTGTATCCTATACATGGAATTTCAGTGACGGAACAACGAGTAATGAAGTAAACCCTACTCATGTATTTACTTCTGCTGGTGAGTACAATGTAACGTTAACCGTAGAGGATGATGACGGTTTAACGGATAGAGATAGTGTCACCATTACCGTTGGAGATGGTGGTGTTATTATACCACCAAGGGACTTTGAATCAGAACCCAACGACCGACAATCCGAAGCGAATCAACTTGTTGATCAAATTAGTGGAACGTTAGATTACGCGTCAGGTGATCACACAGATTGGTTCTATATCGATGTTGATACAGCAGGAGATGTAACTGTTGACGTAACAAGTGTTGGTGGAGAAATAAATGTAGTTGTTGAGGATGAGGTTGGAAATGTCATAGCAAGACCATTAACTGATGGTATCTTTAATGTTCCAGCTGGAAGATACTATGTTATCGCTTATACGTGGAGTGGAGAGCCAACAGTTGAATACACTATTACTGTAAATGGAGCAGGGAATGGCGATGGAGGTACAACAACCCCGGATACAGAGACTGAACCAAACGATCGAAGATCAGACGCTAACTTGCTTGATAGTAGTATAGAAGGCTCTTTAGATTATGATGCAGGTGATAATCAAGATTGGTTCTTCTTTGATATAGATACATCTGGAAATGTTATGATAGATGCAACATCTATTGGAGGAGACTTCAATGTTCAAGTAGAAGATGAGAGTGGAAACCTTGTAGCAAACCTAAGTGATGGTTCATTTAACGCATCTGTAGGAAGATACTATGTCATTGTGTATACATGGTCAGGTCAGCCTGTGGTAGATTATACCTTTCAAATTACAAAGTAATAAGATGCGAGGAGTAGGATGGGAGTGATAGGTTCTCTCATCCTACTCCTCAGCAATATGGCGCAAGAGGCTAGTAAAGACTATCTCGAATTTCCTTATTAAGGAAACACAAGTGATATTGTGGTTACTAAGGCTGAAGAAATTCAGTCTTTTTTGTTCTTTTTGTTCTGATTAAAAGAGAAAAGGTGCCACGAACGCTAGTTGTACTTTCATATCAAACTCCGCCAGTATAGGCAACTTTGGTATAAATGGAATAAAATAGCGAATTTCTAAGGGTGGTCGGCTTCATTCGTGAAAGGGGGTGAGGCGTATGACTGTATACGAGGCATTAATGGTAGCATTGGGATTTTCTTCAGTGATAATCGTACTTGTTGCGTTGTTTGTGCATATGCAGTCGAATAACAACAAATAGACCACCCTTTGTCCTGAACAGATGAGGGCGGTCTATGTCACTTAATAAGCCGATCCACAGAGGGAATCGTTATTGTGTGAGACCGTGAGTGTTGGAGCACTTGCGGTCTTTCTTATTGTATTCAGTTATTGCTTGTCTATGATTAAAATATCATAATTGTTGGGAAATGTACAATTAACATAGACTTCTATACATTTTAGTCACATTATATATTATAGTCCGATTTCTAGTTTACATATAAATCACATTAGATGTTTATCTTTTCTTTATTGAGGGGTTAAAGTTGCTAAAATGGGATGAGATAGAGTAAAATTAGTACCAAGTACTAATACGTACTAATAATAAAAAAGGGGGATTAACATATAAAAGCCGAATGATAGATACCTATCGAAATGCCTGGAGCGTGGGTTGACAAACGGTAATTTGGAAAGGAAGATGTTTACTATGGATAAACGTAGAGTTGTTATTACAGGTTTAGGTGCTGTTACACCTCTTGGGTCATCAGTAGAAGCTACATGGGAAAATATAAAAAATGGTGTATCGGGTATTGGAACTCTTACACGGGTTGCTCCAGATGATTACCCTACTAAAGTAGCAGGTGAAGCAACAGACTTTAATCCGGAAGATTTTATGGAAAAGAAAGATGCCCGAAAAATGGATCGGTTTACCCAATTTGCACTAGCTGCATCCTTGATGGCGGTAAAAGATGCTAGCTTAACAATAACTGATGAAATCGCACCAAGAGTAGGTGTATGGATCGGATCTGGTATAGGTGGTATGGAGACGTTTGAAAATCAATTTGAAACATTTCTAAAACGAGGATATCGTCGCGTTAGTCCGTTTTTTATACCGATGATTATCCCTGATATGGCGGCAGGTCAAGTATCAATTGCTCTTGGTGCCAAAGGGATAACTTCTTGTACTGTTACAGCATGTGCCACTGGGACGAATTCTATCGGTGATGCATTTAAGGCTATCCAACGAGGTGATGTGGATGTTATGGTCTCAGGTGGAGCGGAAGCACCAATAACGAAAATGTCTATGGCAGGATTTTGTGCAAATACTACATTATCAACAAACCCAGATCCAAAAACAGCAAGCCGCCCTTTTGATAAAAATCGAGATGGTTTTGTTATGGGTGAAGGAGCTGGAATCATTGTGTTAGAAGAGCTAGAGTTTGCAAGAGCTAGGGGAGCAAAAATTTATGCAGAAGTAGTCGGCTACGGATCTGCTGGAGATGCTTATCATTTAACTTCCCCTGCACCAGGTGGAGAAGGTAGTGTTCGTGCAATGAGGCAGGCTATTGAGGATGCAAGGCTTACGCCTGAACAAATTAATTATATTAATGCTCATGGTACGAGCACTCAGTACAATGAAAAATTTGAAACAATGGCGATTAAAGAAGTATTTGGTTCACATGTTGAGAAACTCCCAATCAGCTCAACAAAATCAATGACAGGTCACCTACTAGGTGCTACTGGAGGGATAGAAGCAATATTTTCAGCCCTAACGATAAAGGAAGGGATCATTCCACCGACAATTAACTTAGAAACACCTGACCCTGATTGCGACCTTGATTACGTTCCAAATGAAGCAAGAAAGCAAGAAGTGTCTGTAGCGTTAAGTAACTCATCAGGTTTTGGTGGTCACAATGCAGTATTAGTATTTAAAAAATACAAATGAGAAGGCTTAAAAATAGTAAGCAAACAAAATTGGTTATTGTATTGATGACAGTAAGAAGGTAGCGAAATAGGTTTTTCGCTACCTTTTTTTTGATTTAATTTAACTTCTCTTTCACGTTTTCTTTTAATCCTTGTTTACAAAGTTCATCTTGCCCTTCAGTCGTGACGTGGTAGACTCGTCAACTTATGGCTTTCCACAACATGCTACACTCCATAAGGGCAGATAAAAAATCGCTGGATGGCAACAGCGATTTTCTATCTGCCCTTATGGGCGCACAACTTATGTGATATTGTGTTTCAAACCTTTCATTGAACATCACAATCTTGTATGCTGATTTAGGAACATTGTGCTTATTATGATTGAAAAAGTTGTTGAAGTGACTCAATAAATTTGAAATAATTGGTATAAGTAGAAACGGTAGTAGAATTGAAGAAATATTTACTTTTTTGAGGTGAATTGAATGTTTTGGCAATTATTTATTTTACAAATTATCATTTGTTTACCAGGTGTATATTTTATGTTTCAAACTGAAAAAAAATTGATCGATAATGATGATATTACTGATAGGGAACGATTAATTTCTCATTTGATTTTAGTGGTAATATTTAGCGGGATTGGGGCATACACAGTCCCAAAAGTTAATATTTTGCCTACGGATATAGAATTATATAATATTTTAAAATACGGCATTATTCTTGGAGCCACTTGTTCGGTGGGGAATATGTTTTTGTATTATTTCTATTTGAACAAAAAAATTTCACGAAGTGATTATCTTGCAATTGAAAAACATTACCATAACACGGGGATTTTAAGTCGTGTTTTTTATGGAGGGTTTGTTGAAGAAGTTATATTTCGTTGGGGCATAATGAGTTTAGTACTATGGATTTCACATCTATTATTCAAACAGATTGGCATTTTTACTATTTTTTTTGCAATAGGAATTTCTAGTATTCTTTTTGCTTTGGCACATTTACCCTCAATTAAGTTAGTAATTAAAGAGCCGAACCCTTCGATATATGTATATGCAATTTCAGGAAATATTTGGGTGGGGTTTTTAACTGGATATGCTTTTCTAGAGGCGGGTATATTCTCTGCAATAATTGTACATATTTTATTTCATTTATTATGGTATCCAATTCAAAAAATACGAGCAAATCGTAGACTATTTTATGAAACACAATGATTATTTAGTCCATTAGTTAAGAAATAAGCTCATCTTACTATTGGAGAACAAGAAAATGTTATTCAACAAAACCAGCTAATAGTTTGTCAACATTTTTCAATAAAAAACTTTAATTATCCATGTTATACTAAAATTGTCCATGACAAATAACCTTCCGAATATGCAGTTTGGAAGGTTTTTCATTTGGTAGTTAGATATAGTAACTAGGTTATATCTTGGAAGGTTGTTTTGTTTTTTAATAAGGCATAAATCCAATGTAAAAGCTTATTCACACATGCGATAATCGCAACCCTAAATGGTTTACCTTCATCGCGTTTTTTATCATAGAACTCTCGTAGTTTCTTGTTTCGTGCAATGATCTCATCAGTTGTCTTTTGCTTTCTGGAATCACGAATTCCGCACCTGACAGCCATATAAAGAGAGCGTCTTAATCGGCTAGATCCTCGTTTAGTAATTTTGTTTTGAGTAGCTGTAAATCGACCAGAAGAGTAAACACTAGGGTCTATTCCTGCAAATGCAACTAACTTTTTAGGGTGATTAAACCTTTCTATCTCTCCAATTTCTGAGATGATTGTTGCTGCAATTTTTTCTCCGATACCAGGGATAGATTGGATTATCTCATACTCTTTCATTTCTTCAGCGAGGGCATCTATTTCAGCTGCTAACTTTGATAGGTGCTCTTCGTATTGAAGAACGATATTGATTAATATCTTAAGATTAAAAATGTGACTGTCGTACATATTATGTTGAAATGGATTTCTTTCAGCTGCCTCAATAAGTTTTACTGCTTTCTCTTCAGCCCACTTACTTGATCTACTCTTACACTGAGACGAAATGATGCCGACTAGCTCTGAATTAGATACTTTTAATACAGACTCTGATGTAGGGAATGTATTAAGGACATTTAAAGAGATTCTGGAATATAGATCTCCAAAAACACCTCGA
>NZ_JBPXRQ010000057.1:0-24117 GCF_051842895.1 Cytobacillus sp. Hm23 | reverse complement strand
AAACTTGAAATTAAGCAATATATGATTTATTACAATAAATACAGATATCAATGGAATTTAAAGAGGATGACCCCTGTTCAATACAGAGATCACCTTCTTAATGTAGCCTAGGCTTTTTTTAAAACTGTCCTTTACAAAGGGTACACTTTATTGTAAGTGGGGTTTAATCATACTTAAACATTATGAGTCACTTCTTCTTCCTTCATCCACAAAGCTAACGCTTCTATATCTGTAGCAAACACTCTATCTTTCTTAATTGATGGAACAACGTTTCTCCCATTTTCGAATAGTTTGCGAGTTAGCGAAGCCATTTGTTCTTCCCCACGGTATTCGACCGCCTGCATACCACATATTAACTCAATAGCCAATACTCGACGTACATTGTTAATAATTTGATAAGCGTGTCTTGAGCCGATCGTTCCCATACTTACATGGTCTTCTTGATTTGCAGATGATGGTATCGAATCAACACTTGCCGGGTGTGCGAGTGTTTTATTTTCCGATACTAGAGACGCAGCACTGTATTGCATGATCATAGCTCCTGACTGAAGTCCTGGCTCTGGACTGAGAAAAGGAGGTAAGTCATTTAATTGAGGGTTTACTAACCTTTCAATACGGCGTTCAGAAATATTCGCAAGTTCGGCCATGGCAATGCCAAGGAAATCCATTGCAAAAGCAATCGGTTGGCCATGAAAGTTCCCGCCAGAAATGACTTTGTTACCATCATCAAAAATTAGTGGATTATCTGTTGCTGCATTAATTTCTATTTCAAGCTTTTCTTTCACATAAGATAATGTTTGCCATGTCGCTCCATGCACTTGAGGTATACAGCGTATTGAGTAAGCATCTTGTACTCGTATTTCGCCTTGATGGGTCGTAAGCTTACTTTGAACCAAAATCTTTCTTATCCTTTCAGCTACATGAATTTGCTCTTGATACCCTCTAGCTTCGTGAATGTCGTTATCAAATGCATCGATTATTCCTCGCAAGCCTTCAACTGTTAAGGATGCAATCCAGTCAGCTTGAATTGCTAATTTCTCTGCCTCAATGTAGGCTACAACACCCATAGCTGTCATAGCTTGCGTTCCGTTAATTAATGCCAAACCTTCTTTTGCTTGTAGTACAATCGGTGAAATGCCGACTTCGGCTAACACTTCTTTTGCAGGATGTATTTTGCCTTGATAATACACATTCCCTTCACCAAGTAGTGGTAATACTAAATGTGATAGTGGAGCCAGATCTCCACTTGCACCTAGTGATCCTTGCTGAGGAATGACAGGATGAATTTGGTTGTTAACTAACTTTAATAATGTTTCAATTACTATTGGTCGAACACCAGATACTCCTTTCAATAGTGCATTCGCTCTCAACACAAGCATTGCTCGTGACACAACCTCTGGAAATGGCTCACCTACTCCACAAGCATGAGAAAGGATTAAATTCAATTGTAGCTCCTCTACATCTTTAGCATCTATTAAAACATCACTAAATTTACCAAAACCAGTTGTGATTCCGTAGATTACTTTCTTTTCGGATACAATTCTTTCTACAGCTTCTCTGCTCTTTTTAACTTTTTCCATACTAGTTGAACAAGCTTTAACTTTTATATTGTCATTTAATATTTGTCTCATATCAGTAATTGACAGTGTCTGTCCAGTTAATGTAATCAGTCCGTCCACCATCTTTCTTTGTTTTTCTTCGACCTCATTTACTAACACACTCATTCTAATCCACTCCAAATCTCTTTAGTTAATTAAAGCGTAAATCACAAAAGGGGCTATATCTAGTTAACAAAATGTTATACCTAGATACAGCCCCCTAATGTCTATAAAACTATGGGCATATATGATTTTTTTATTCAACAATAGAGCATGAAACTTTGGTTATAGTGTGATTATATGTGATTAATTCCTAAACCAATTGCTTCATGTTCATTCCCTTTTACTGGGGCACCAATGGTACCGTACAAAGCAACGGCAAGCCATTCTCCTTCAGCATCATTTTGATACGGTTTACCCCTAACGATTGAAAACCTAAGACCAACAGTACGTAGAACAGAGCCTAATTGAACTTGCCCCCTCGTAACTCCATGAAGCGCCTCAATAATTGCATGGTACAACGCATGTGATTCTCGGTATAATTCACCATCAATCATGCCATTTTTCCTTGCTGCAGTTTCAATTGCAGCTACGACTTTATTGGATTCCATTGAGCCTACTTTACCTACACACGTACTCCAAGAGGAGGGATACTGCTGTTGAGAAACGTCAGTTTCGTCTACACTTAGAACAAGCTGCATGGCAATCTTTCCAATACGATTTTCCAATTTAATCGACATACATATTCTCTCTTTCATTAATACATAACTAAAGTATCTACTATCTAATAACTATTTTATGTGTAAAACGAATTTGTTGTCAATTATTATTTACTAGTTTAGTCGTTCGTTTCTTTTCTGAGTAGAGAATACATATCATCTTCTATGTTAGAAATTCCTTGGGTCATAATACGTATACTATCTTTTACACCAGCATTATAAAAATGTGGACCAAGTTCTTTCATGGTGAAATCTAACAAATTCCTCGCCGCTAATTCACCAATTTCCTCACTATGCTCATCATAGAAATATCTTTGGATATTAGTTATTATGTCATCCTGAGACTCTTTTGATAATTTCATGTACACTCAATAAACACTCCTAATAAGTTTTCGAAAGATGGTTAACCCATTGTTAAGTCATTATAATGAAAACATTTGTAAACTGCCTTATTGGGTTATCGCATAGTTTGCTCGTTTTTGTTGTCATTATCAGTTTTTTTATAATATAAAATTCCTATAATTAATAAAAAGATTGGTAGTGTGATTAATGCTGTCATTTGAATTGAATGTGTTAGTAAATATATGGATGTGAAAAGTAAAAGCAAAAATAATTTCAGTACATCCTGTAGGTTATTTTTAAATTTCACCTTTTTTCTGACAGACAAATAACCACTCTCCTTTTTTCAGACTGTTTTCTCACAACTAGTTGTTTAGCGCACAAACAAGTCCCCTCTTATACACCAAGCGTTTGTGTCATCTTACCTTAGTGAATGTAAGCTTGCTGTTCTAATGTAATTGCAATAGCAACAAGATTTATAAGTGTTGTTTTAGCAATTTCAATTTCGTTCCAACATATACGTACAGCGTTCGAGTATTTTTTCTACAGTTACAACTATTAGGCTCTCATAAAACTCATCGTCCATTTTAAGTAAGACTGTTTTCGCGAGTGTTGTTTTTCGCACTAAGGTATAAGCACGTATAAACCTACATTTCGTTCCATCTTTTTTTTATAAAACGTTGACTTTTGTAAGAATCGACTTATCATCTAGTTTAAGAATTGTTGCAACAAAGTTTACAGAAAGAGCCATTTAGCATGTCGCCAAATGTGCTTCTACCTATATGATGCGTATAATCATTATGGAGAAAATATCGCTTTCCGTCAAGTCTTTTTCTGATTTTTCTGAAATTTTAACAAACCAACAAAAAGAAACTGATTTCAAATTCAACTTCAAATCAGTTTCTTTAATTTTTATCCTTTAATATACAATTATTCTACATGAAATGTTTCTTTCACAAACTGAACAACCTCATCGGTCGTGCTCATTGAAAGTAATTTCTCTTTATAGCTTTCAGCTGTTACTTTTGATAAACGTTTCAGCTGTGATCTTGCAGGTAATATTGATGTCGCACTCATACTAAATTCATCTAAGCCTAATGCGAGTAAAATTGGAATAGCGATTGGATCACCAGCCATTTCACCACACATACCAACCCACTTTCCTTCTTGGTGAGCAGCTTCAATAACCATATTGACTAAGCGTAAAATAGCTGGATTATAGGGCTGATATAAATATGAAACCTGTTCGTTCATTCTGTCAGCCGCCATTGTGTATTGAATAAGATCATTCGTGCCTATGCTGAAAAAGTCTACTTCCTTTGCAAACTGATCAGCAAGAACTGCTGTAGAAGGGATTTCAACCATCATTCCTAATTCAATACTTTCAGATACACTGACACCACCAGCAACTAATTTTTCTTTTTCTTCTATTAGTACTGCTTTCGCCTGCCTAAACTCTTCTAATGTTGCGATCATTGGGAACATGATTTTTAAATTACCGAAAGTGCTAGCTCTTAGTAGAGCACGCAACTGTGTACGGAAAATATCCTGTTCCTCTAAACAAAGCCTGATAGCACGGTAGCCCAGAAATGGATTCATTTCTTTCGGCAAATCTAGATAAGGAAGCTCTTTATCACCACCGATATCTAGCGTACGGACGACGACAGGTTTTCCTTCCATATTTTCAAGCACTGCTTTATACGCATCAAACTGTTCATCTTCTGAAGGAAAATTGTCACGACCCATATATAAAAATTCAGTACGATATAAGCCGACTGCTTCGCCACCATTATTCTTAACGCCGACAACATCATTTGGCGTCCCAATATTTGCTGCTAACTCTACATGATGATCATCATCAGTAACAGTCTTTTCGTTAACGAGCTTTGCCCACTCTGCTTTTTGCTCTTCAAATGAAGCTTTCTTTTGTTCAAATTGTGAAATAAGCTCTTGAGATGGATTAACAATAACTTGGCCCTCAAGTCCATCAACAATAATTATATCACCATTTTTCACATCACTTGTAATCGTTTTTGTTCCGACAACTGCAGGAATTTCCATAGAACGAGCCATGATAGCCGAATGTGAAGTTCTTCCACCTATATCAGTAGTAAATCCTTTCACATAATTTCTATTTAATTGCGCGGTATCGGATGGTGTTAAATCTTCTGCAATGATTACGACTTCTTCTGAAATCATACTAGGGTTAGCTAACGACACACCAGATAAGTGAGCTTGTACACGTTTTGTGACATCTCTAATATCTGCAGCACGTTCTTTCATATAATCATTGTCCATTTGTTGAAACATCGTTACAAACATGCTTGCTACTTCTTGTAGAGCATATTGTGCATTAACGTTTTCTGCTACAACTTTGTCTTTCACGGGATTTAATAACTCTGGGTCACTTAATACAAGTAAATGAGCAGCAAAAATAGCTGCCTTATCTTCCCCTAATTCGTCAAAGGCACGATCTTTAATTTGCTGTAACTCACCTTTTGCCGACTCTACTGCTGCGTCAAACCGAGCACATTCTTCATCTGTATTGACTATCGTACGCTTGTCAATGTTCAACTCTGGTTCTTCTAATCGAAATGCTTTTGCAATTGCAATTCCTGATGATGCGGCAATGCCTTTAATTTGTTTAATCATTACTGACCTAATCCTTCTTCCTTTATTGTTGCTTCTATTTTCGTTAATGCTTCGTTTTCATCTGAACCTTCAGCAGAAATAGTAATTGTAGCTCCTTTAGGAATTCCTAATGATAAGACACCCATAATAGATTTAAGATTTACTGTTTTGCCGTTATATTCTAAATTAATGTCTGATTGAAATCCCCCAGCTGCTTGAACTAATGCTGTCGCTGGACGAGCATGAATTCCTGTGTCACTAGTAATAGAAAATGTTTTGTTTGCCATTAATTATCTCTCCTTTTGAATGTCCCATTAATAAAGTAACTCAAGATAATTTGACTCAGGTCCTACATCTATAACTCGGCTTACATATATAGTATCACCAATCATTTAGAAGTAAGACCTGGTCCTCTTTATCAGCTACTTTAGAAAATGGTAAATTATTTAGAAATCTTAACGATTCCTTTTTCTTGTTTACTTACTTTTCCTTGCTTATTTATTTTAACAGACTCTCCAGCATTTAGGTTAGTGAAAATGACTGGGGTCATTATTGAAGGTGCATGTTTTTTAATATATTCAAGGTCGATTTTTAATAAAGGCTGCCCAGCTTTTACTTTATCTCCTTGTGTAACAAGTGTTTCAAATCCTTCACCTTTTAAATTAACTGTATCAATTCCAACATGGATTAAGATTTCTCGGCCTGTTGTGGATTCAATACCAATTGCATGTTTCGTTGGGAAAAGGTTGACGATTTTTCCATCTACAGGAGCTACTAATTCACCATCTGTTGGTATAATTGCAAATCCATCTCCCATCATTTTTTGTGAAAACACTTGATCTGGTACTTCTTCTAATGGCTTAATTTCACCAGTTAGCGGTGAAACGAATACATCCTCTTTACTTTCTGATTGTAGTGCTTGAGGTTGTACATCTTCAACTTGTTTTTTCACTTCTTTTTCAGGTGAAACTGGTTGTGCTGGTCTTGGTGCTTTCCCATCCATAATATCTTTCATTTGTGTTTTTAATTGATCAGACTTTGGTCCAAATATTGCTTGGATATTATTTCCTACTTCAAGTACACCAGCAGCACCAAGCTGTTTAAGACGGTTTTTATCAACATTTTGAATATCGTTAACAGATACGCGCAAGCGAGTAATACATGCATCTAAATGATCAATATTCTCTTTTCCACCCATTGCGTCTAAAATATTATGAGGTAACTCACCGGCTTCAACAGTTGCAGGTGCAGAATCTTCATCCTCATCTTCACGACCTGGTGTTTTTAAGTTCCATTTGCGAATTGCAAAGCGGAAACCGAAATAATAAATAACTGAGAACACTAAACCTACTACGATAACTAACCACCAGGCTGTACGACCAGGAAGTACACCAAACAATAGGAAGTCAATGACACCACCGGAGAAGGTCATCCCAATTTTTACGTTTAGTAGGTGCATTGTCATAAATGATAAACCTGCGAAAATGGTATGAATTCCGAATAATACTGGTGCTACAAATAAGAATGAAAACTCAATTGGTTCTGTAATCCCTGTGAGAAACGATGTTAACGCTGCTGAAGCCATAATACCTGCTACAACTGTTTTCTTCTCAGGACGAGCTTCATGATAGATTGCTAACGCCGCTGCTGGTAAACCAAACATCATGAATGGGAATTTACCTGTCATGAATGTACCAGCTGTTAGCTCGGCACCGTCTTTAATCTGATTAAAGAAAATAGCTTGGTCGCCACGGACGATCTCCCCTGCTGCATTAGTATACGAACCAAATTCAAACCAAAACGGCGAGTAGAAGATATGGTGTAAACCAAATGGAATTAATGCTCTCTCAATAACCCCAAATATAAATGCTGCTAAAGTTCTATTTGCGTCAATCATCGACGTCGAGAACGTATTTAAGCCATGTTGAACAGGTGGCCATAAGAAAATCATTACAATTCCAAGAACTAAACCAGCGACCGCAGTTACGATCGGAACAAATCGCTTACCTGCAAAGAAGCCTAAATAAGATGGTAATTCAATATTGAAATACTTGTTATACAATGATGCTGCTATTATACCGACGATAATACCACCGAACACCCCGGTTTGTAATGTCGGTATCCCAAGTACATTCGCGAAGGACGGATCTGTTCCAACGACTGCCGGATCCAATGTGCCTCTTGCTTGTAAAATCACACTCATTGTTTGATTCATAATTAAGTAACCAATAATTGCTGCAAGACCGGCAACACCTTCACCACCAGCCAAACCGATTGCTACACCAACAGCAAAAAGTAATGGGAGATTACCAAATACAATTCCCCCGGCATTTTCCATTACTGAAGCAATAAGCATAATCCATTCTGCCTTTAAAAATTCTGCACGATCTGTTAAAGCTGGATTTTGCAGTGCATTACCAAAAGCTAATAAAATACCAGCTGCTGGTAATATCGCTACTGGAAGCATTAATGACTTCCCGACCTTTTGTAAAACACCAAAGGCTTTTTTAAACATGTGAGTTTCCTCCTAATCATGGATGAAATATTCGAAAGCTGCTCATAATGTTATATTGTGCAAACGATTACTTTTTAAACAAATAAAAACAGGCATGAGTAAGAAAATGGTAAACAACAGAGAATACACCTGTTGTTTATATCATTTCTTTACTCATGCCTGATCGAATCAGTAACACGTAAAGTATAATACCTATAATTCAGTTTTAGTTGAAAGCCTTTGCAAATGCAATGTCAAATACACTGCTTCTGCATGATAGACTGGTAATTGTAACGTTTGCTGCATAACTTTGATCAACTTCCAAGCAACATTATAACACAACGGATATTCTTCTTTCAATACCTCAGCTAATTTTTTTGGTTCAACTACAAGTTCACCAGATTTGACTCGCTCTATTGCAAATTGCAAATGACGTACAAGTCGTAAATAATTCACATCAGAATAATTCACTTTTACTTCTAACGAATCTTCAATAATTTCAATTAACTTATGTATGAGTTGAGAGTTTTGATTAACTTCTTGTAAATTTCGATTTGTAATTGCACTATGTATGTGTAGTGCAATAAAGCCAATCTCTCCTTCTGGAAGTGATACGTGTAAAGTTTCTTCTAGAAACTTTACAACAGCTGAAGCTGTTTCATATTCCTTCGGGTACAACGCATGTGTTTCTAATAAAAATGGGTTATGTATTTCTAATCCTTCTTCAAGCCTCTTAATTGTAAATGCTAGATGGTCTGTTAAGCCTATATGAATATGCTCGTTTAATGGCTTATTTAATCGCTTATTAATCATATGAATTATATCATTCATAATAGCTATAAAGTCTTCATCGATATTTGGTATTAACTTTTTATACTGTTCTTGCTCCTTCTCACTTTTTAAAACGAACATTTTTTCAATTGTCGACTGTGGTATGTCATCGTTCTTCTTTTTGCCGAAGCCAATGCCTTTACCAATGACGATCACTTCTCCATATGATTCATGTTTAGCTATGAGCACATTATTATTTAACACTTTTACGACGGTAAAGTTCTGCAAGGTGCTCCCTCCTTTTACAACACACACTTGGCTACATAGTAACGAAAGAGGTAGCACTTCGTCAATGGAAATAGCTAGTTATTTACTCTCCATTCTTACTATCAAGTTCAACTGTCACGAAGTAGACACTTTCATACTGTTGAATGATCCTATTTATTTCCTTTTCAATACCATCAAACACGTTATTAGATGCACTAATAGAACTTTCATGATCGTTAATAATGTATGCTACAATATGCGGCTTGTTTTCATAAAGTAATCTCTCATTTGATAATTGGGAGGACAATGCACGTCCAGAATTGTTGTTAGCTAATATCATATTAGATTTAAACTTACTAAATCCTGATTCAGTAACAACTGCTCCACCCCACCTTATATACTTATCATCATTTAATTCTTCCTCTACTTTACTTATTAGGACGGTGTTTACACCTTTAACCAATTGAACACCCATTCCAGCAACTTCTTTTAATAGATCCCCATTCTCATAATAATCGATACTTATATTTAAATATTGCTCTTCAGTCGTTTTATCATTTACCTTAACATCAAATGCAAACAATTGATCTCCAGCTATTGAGTCAAGTAAATTTTTTTCTCTTTGATCTACCTCTATTGGCATAATCGTAACAGCTTCGTTACTACTCGGTTCTTGGTCATTCGTGCAACTAGACATTATGAATAGAGCCAACAAACAATACAATATTCTCTTCAATGACATCACCTTTTATCTATAAGATATAATTAGTAAATTTTATCAAAAATACACATTTTTTTCTACAAATAAATTAGCTCATAACAAACACTGTGTTGAGGTAAAGTTATACATTAAATTTTCTGAAAAATGCATTTCCATTTACAACGAACTTCAATTATGTTATCACTTTTATATTGGAGGGATAATTAATGATAAAACTTATTGTATCTGACTTAGATGGGACATTATTGAATTTCAATAAGCAAGTAACCGATGAAGATATAGATGCCCTAAAAAGAGCTAATGAGCAAAATATTTCATTTGCCATCGCAACTGGACGAATGGAGCCTGAAGTCCTTGAGGTTTTAAAGGTCGTGAACGATCACTTTCACCGGATTAGCCAAAATGGGGCCTTTGTAATTACAAATGACAACGAAGTATTGCATCACGCAACATTTTCTCCAGCAATTGCTCATGACATATATAAGTACACACGTGACCAGAACGACATTATTACATTGGTTTGTCATGACAATACTAATTATGCTGAGAAGATTGATGAGCATATTGAAAGAATACAAGGTCGTATGTTTTTCCCAATAGTTGAAAAACCAGATTTATTAGCAGAAATGAAAGCAGGAATGGCACCAACAAAAATAATTATTGGTGGCTATGACGTACAAAAACATGAAAAAAACTTATTAGAGCTGTTCCCTACACAACTTGATGCTTTTGTATCTGAAGAAAATTGTTTAGATGTGATGCCAAAAAATATTAGTAAAGGTAATGCTATACAAAATTTACTAAATCACCTTAATTTATCTACTGATGAAATTGCATGTATAGGAGATTCTTTTAACGATATACCTATGTTTAAATTAACTACCAATAGTTATGCAATGGCTGAAGCACATCCAGATGTTAAAAAGGAAGCTAACTATGTTGTAAATTCAGTTAGTGAAGCAATTGACCATGTCATTAACCAAAATCAATTGAAAGAAAATGTTGTTTTATAACTATATGTTCTCTAAGGATTGAATAAGAGATGAGGCCGCCCTATTATATCCGATATAATGGGGCGGTACCCTCTATATTTATCGAATATTCATGAAATTTTAAATATTAACCTGCTTTTTAACAAATCCACTAATAAAACGACAAACACTTCTGCTATATGCACTCAAATTGTAATAATAGAACTTTCTTTTGCTAATTATCACTAGTTTTGTCACACGTAAAGGAATCTTTCCATGCATAAAGAATTTGTAGACAATGACTTGTGTGGGAGGAGATAAGCAAATGAATACATCTGAATTTGCGTATAAAATTGGTGTTTCCCCAAAAACAATTCGCCGTTGGATACAATATTTTGAGTTACCATTTAACAAAAATGGTAATGGACATTACTTATTTACTCATGAAGACGAGGAATTATTTCGCCATATTCAAAAACAATTAAACAGTGGTGTTGTGATGAAGGACGTGCAGTTAACAAAAGTACGCAAAGGAGTATTATCAAATACAAATACCGAACTTAATGAGAAGCATAAATCACCTATCACTTACTTACAAAAATCTGATTTGCAACAACTTATTGATCAGGTAAAAAGCATTGAACAAAGCTTGGACAAGAAGGCAGATGAAGTTGTATCATACCAACTATTACAACATCGTAAAGAAATCGATATGTTACAAAAAAATGTTATTACATTAGAAAAGAAAATTGAAGAAATTGAACACAAATACGCACAAATATTAACTCAGCAAAAGTCAATGGAACCTGTTACACAAAAAAAGAAAACCTTCATATCAGCAATATTTAGTTAAGTCTCTTTTCAGCAGATTTCTTCTCATTGTATAACACCTAAAATGAGCAGTTGTGTTATAGTAAATGTTTACAGAAGCACGATTGTTTTATTATTATAAGGCTGCTTTCGCATTGATTGTTGTTTTTGTATTAAGGTATAAACACCTACCAACTAGAGTTCTTGGCATCTTTTCTTCTGTACAGCAATGGATAGCGTTATAAATCTACTCTTTATAATATGAATTTGATAACAATAGCAACATTGTCTTTACGAATAGAGCCTTTCTTAAACAATTGCTATAGCTTCAATAATTATAACTTCAAGAAGTGATATTATACAAATGTCACCTCTTTATAGATATGACGTCTGATTTCTAAGTGTGAAAAACACAATTATAAACGTTATACAAGGGGAAGCATCATGAAAAAAATAATATTAATTGGTTCGGGCGGTTCAGGAAAATCTACCTTAGCAAGTAGGCTAGGTGATCAACTCAAAATAGATGTCTATCATCTCGATGCGTTATTTTGGAAACCTAATTGGGTTAGTGTTCCAAAAGACGAGCAGCGCAACATGCAAAAAGATTTAGTCAAAAAAGAAAAATGGATTATTGATGGAAATTATGGTGGGACGATGGATATAAGACTTAAATCAGCAGACACGATCATTTTTCTTGATTTTCCTAGAACGATATGTATGTATCGTGCATTCAAAAGAATGTTAAAATATAGAAATAAAACGAGGCCCGATATGGGAGAAGCTTGCCAAGAAAGATTTGACTTAGCTTTTTTTAAATGGATATGGGATTATCCAAAAACTAAAAGACCTAAAATTCTAAAGAGACTAGAACAATTTTCTAATGATAAGAAAATTATTGTACTTAAATCTCCAAAAGAAGCACAAAAATTCTTAAAACACCCGCTTTTATAAATTGTTAACTTAATTCTTAGAATGCAGTAAACTACAATATAAGAGGGCTTGGATTTTCTTTATCCAAGCCTTCTTATATGTGCTTTATTTATGTTTGTTAAGCATATACATTCTTTTTTCGTAGATTCTGTTCCCTTCGTCACTAAATAAAAACAACCAGCTTAATTAATGATACGTACAGCTTTTACAGCAAATGGACGCCAATAAGTATTTAAATCAGCTTTTGTAACCCCTGTTGAACTCCCTGCATGAAGGATTGTGTCTGAATCAACGACGATAGATACGTGATTGATGACCCCGTCTTTATTCGTATCAAAGAAAATCAAGTCACCTTTTCTAATATCAGAAATCGCTACAGGTGTCCCCTGCTTTGATTGCTCTACTGAAGTACGTGGCAGTTTAATACCATTATTCTCATTAAAAGCTCTATACGTAAAGGAAGAACAGTCGAACGCATCAGTTCTTGTCACTGAAGCCCCATATAAATAAGAAGCTCCAATATATTTCATTCCTGTTGACACGACTTGATCAGCCTTTTCTTCCCATGTGTTTAATTCTTTATTACTTGCTGATGGAATTTGGATAGCTTGTCCTATGTAAATTATATTAGGATTTTGAACTTGTGGATTTGCTTTTGTTAATTCAGCTAAAGTGGTTTGATGCTTGTTCGCTATTTTTGAAAGTGTATCCCCAGATTGAACAGTATAAGATGCAGCTAATGCACTTTCACCAAACCATAAAGAACCTAAAATTGTACCAGCTACTATCAATTTTTTCATATAATTTCTCTCTCCCTTTCACACTACTTTTTTTGTCTAAATAAATCATAACACTGGTTCATCATCATTTTTTCTACCATATACTTCCAAAGTTGCTCTATTTCAAAATGATAGGTCTATAGTCTTGTGTAGCTTAACATTTAGTTTACAATGCTGTAACTATTATTGTTCAGCTAGACTTTCGTTGGGGTTCAAACGCCACACTTACCATTAATTACTATATAAAACATTATTGATGAAAAGTGGACAATAAGTAGAGTACACTCTCATTTGTTTGTTATTGTAGTAATGTTATTTTCAATACTGATCAAATTTTATCGTCGAATAAAAAAGAACTGAGAAACTCTTGTTGTAAATGACTATTATTTCACAAAAAAAACACGTTCTAATATGAGTAAAAAGTAAATTGTCTACCATACTAACATTGTGTTTATTTTTACAACGACGAAAGGGTGATTGTATTGGGTAAAAAAGGGAGACAAAATAAAGTGTCAAAAGAGGTAGCAAACCCAACAGTATCAGCAGCTGAGGCTGAATTTGCAAATGAACTGAGTGAAACGAATGAAAAGCAATCTAAAAAAGACAATAACAGATAAATGATTTCAAGTGAAAAAAGTAAACCTCACACTATGGATGTTGTGAGGTTTACTTTTCCATGGTCTTTTATAATCATTAGCTAGTTACGCATTTCTTTCTAAAAGAGCTTCTCATTGATTTGACCGATAGTATTATGTTGTTTAATTGGTAGGACGATTTCTACTCGAGTACCCTCTCCAGGGTTACTATAAAATGAAATTTGCCCTTGATGTTGTTCAATTATTTTATAACTTATCATTAACCCTAATCCTGTACCTTTTTCCTTCGTTGAATAAAACGGTTCACCTAAGTTTTTCAATCTATCCTTAGGTATGCCACACCCATTATCAACAATATCAACTTTTACAACATCATTTTTCCTAAGTGTAGACATCGTAATAAACCCCGTATCCATCGATTCAATTGCATTTTGAATAATATTTGTAAATACTTGTATTAACATCTCATCTTCGCATTCCACTAGCGGAATTGTTTCGTCAAACTGTGCACCAAGTTCAATATTATGTAAATCAGTATTCGTTTTAACCAAAGTAATAGCTCTATTAATAATGCTATGAAGATCATTCATTTCAAAAGATGTTGTTGATTTTGTTTTTGCCAATGATAAAAACTCATCTATAATCGTTTCGACTGTAGACAATTCATTCATCATAACAGCTGCGTGTTGTTCATTATACTCTTTGGTCATTTGTAATAACTGTGTAAATCCTTTAATTGTAGTTAATGGATTTCTAATTTCATGTGCAACGCCGGCTGCAAGTTTACCTACTAACGCTAATTTTTCTGATTTAACCAACATTTCTTCATATTTTTTTCTTTCTGTAATGTCACGTGCAATGACTTGAATGGCTTCTTCTTCCTCATATATAGTTTTTGTTGCTGAATATTCAACTACACGTTCACCTTTATTTGTTATGACTATTTGTTCTTCATTTGTGTAAGAGTTCCCCATTAAAAGCTGATTGTAATTATACTCAGCAAGTCCAACACGATCTTGTGAAAAATAGTCATAAATATTCGAACCGATTATTTCTTCTTTACTAAATCCCGATAATTCACAACCAGCTGGGTTTACGAAAATAACCTTTTCATCACGTACAACATAAAAAGCCTGTAATGAATCTTGAATTAAACTTTCGTATTTTTGCTTACTTTCTAATAGTTCTTTTTCTATACTTTTACGATGGGTTATATCATGAATTTGAACAATAGCAAATTGTGGGCTTTTATCTTCGTTTCTTTGAAGGATACCTTTCAATTCTCCCCAAACGATTCGTCCTGATTTATGTATATATCTTTTTTCTGTAGCAATCTCATCGATATGTCCAGTTAATAAACAGCTAATTTTATGTAAATCACGTTTATAGTCGTCTGGATGCGAAATTTCTTCAACAGTTTTACAGCACAACTCTTCCCTTGTGTATCCAAGAAATTTACAAAAAGCATCATTTATTGCAAGCGGTATTCCTACCTCACCTTGACAATCATAGATTGCCATGGCAATTCCTGCCGATTCAAATGCTAGTTTGTATAAATTTTTAATATTCATAGACTTCACCCGTCAATCATATTAATTTATATTCTTAATTATAGAACGATTAGTATAAAAATGGTATAAATATGTTTGATAATCTAATAGATTTGACGTTCCTGTGACTTTTAAGCTGTTGACTTCACACCAAAATTGCTATAATAAACCATAATTAATGAACAATCCATGACATAAAATGAATTGGGCATAAAGAAATATTAGCGGAGGTTGATGACATGGAAGTTGGTTTTTATGGAAATAAATTTATTGATATTAATGAAAAGGTCGTACCGATTCAAGAGAGAGGGCATCAATTTGGAGATGGGATATATGAAGTTATTCGAGTTTATGATGGCAAACCATTTCTATTAAAAGAACATTTAAACCGATTTGAAATGAGTGCTAAGGAAATATTAATCGATTTACCTTTTTCTCTAGAAAAAGTGAACGAACTAATATTAGAAGGGATAACGCGCTCAGAATTGAAAGATGCACAAGTATATATTCAGGTAACTAGGGGAATCGCACCGAGAGATCATGTATTTCCTAAAGTTCCCGCACAGTTTTCAATGACTGTACGCCCCTCACGTCATATAGACCGTGTTAAACGACAAAACGGCGTATCTCTTCAATCATTCGAAGACACTCGTTGGGCAAATTGTTTCATCAAATCGATAAATTTATTACCAAATGTCATTGCAAAACAAAAGGCTTCTGATGCAGGTTATGACGAAGCAGTTTTTATACGTAATGGCATTGTGACAGAATGCTCTAGTTGTAATTTGTTTGCTGTAAGAGATGGTGTTGCCTACACACATCCAGCAACAAACCACATTTTACATGGTATCACAAGAGAAGCAATCATCAATATTGCATTACAATATGACCTTATTGTTAAGGAACATACATTTGATATTGATTTTCTTTACAATGCTGATGAAGTTTTTATAACGAGTACATCAATCGAAATATTACCTGTCAATAAAATTGACAACATGAATATATCAATGAATAACCCTATAACAAAGCAGCTTATTTCTGGTTTCCAACAATTAAAGGAGCAATAAACAGATAAGGCATGATACTAATGAACAGTTGACCCTAAGTAAAATAAGATGTGTAAAACGGTGATATAAAGATGATATCACCGTTTTTTTGCTTTATATTTTTAAATCAATTAATTAAAATATCTAAAAATGTATGTTTTCATCATGTCTAAACGTACAATCAGAGTTTAAATAATTCCATAAAATATTAATATATCAAGAAAGGAGGAATGGTAATTATGAGTAATTTTGGCGGTATCTTTGCCTTAGTTATTGTACTTTTTGTGCTCTTGATTATCATCGGCTGTGCTTGTGGCCAAGGATTTTACTAATTCCTAATCTACACAGCATAAAAGCTCCCTAATTCAACCACTCATACTTCACATTTACTCAATTGTACTTTCTATCCTTCCCATGATAAAACTTGTATCATTCATTTTTTGTGAGGTGAGATAATCACCTCTCTAACAAAAAAAATAAAATAATGTTAAATTCGGGAGAGTATTTAATTAAAAGGAGTTAACTACACAAGAAGGGAGGTTTGAGCTTATGTGTGGATACGGTGGCGTAGCACCAGGCTACGGTTACGGTGGCGGGGGCTTCGGCTCTGGCTTCGCGCTAATTGTTGTCCTATTCATTTTGTTAATTATCGTATTAGGAACGTTAGCATTTGTTTCTTATTAGTAAACCGAAGACAGCATCTTAGAATATCATAATAAACAGACTAAATCACTTCGTAAATTTAGTCTGTTTATTTCGTTATAAATTAAGGGTGCTTTTTATACTACAGTATCGTTTAGTATACAACAACAAAGTTCAAGCCTGTTTCTTCCGAGAAAAAACATCTTTATATATATATCAATAAAAATTATTTTACTTCTTAATCAGTTGAATATTATCAAATGCTGCCCAATTATGCTCATTTCCATCAGAATATACTCCAATAGTAACAGTGCCTGTCGTTACATCGATATTATCTATTTCAAATTTCGTCCAATCACCTATTGAGGTTGATCCAATATTAGCATAAAGGGTGGAGCCGCCGTAATTACTTGCTTCTAAACGTAGCGTATTTTGACCTCCACTTGAACGGACCCAAACCCAGGCTTTATAAACTCCATTTGCTACACTTATATGTTGATATGTCGTCTGTTGATAAGGGAAAGATTGCCAATGAGTCAATTTATACGTTCCAGACATTGGATAGTCTGTATCAACTTTGTGAACTGGGTCTTGTCCCTCTGGTGTCCAGCTTTGCCAATTATTTAATGCTCCTAATTCGAAATCTCCATTTAAAATTAAATTACTATTATTACTTGAGTTCCATACGAAAGTAGCTACTGCACCTGCTGGCAGAGTATATTTAAATGATTCGTCTCCCTCTTTCACAGTGAATGTTTGATGTGTATTAGCATTATTTAAAACTAACAAAGCTTTTGATCCATCAGTGTTTTTAAAAGCAACGTTTTGAATATCGTTATCGTAGTTAGTATCTATTCTTTTTGCACCTGGTTTAACAAACTTACTAATATGACCAAGCACGTAATATTCTACATTTTTGTATACATCACCTGTTTGTTGGTTAATCGTTACAACACCACGGCAATCTGTACATCCACCATTAATTGGTCCAAAGTTTTCATCTAATGCTAAATTCCATAGCAGAACTGACTTCGCCCAATTTCGAGTCGAACCGATTACTACATTCGACATATTCCATGCTAAGTTATCTCCAAAATCGGTTGACCACTCTCCACCTGAGCATTCGGTAAACCATATGCCTTTGTCGGGATGGGCATTTTTCACTAAAGATTGTTGCTCAGGTGTACCACCATAGCAATGAAAAGCGCTACCTGCCAAATAAGATTTTGCTTCCTCATCATTCATTACTTCTATTGGGTAATCATATTCATTCCAGTTGTGGTCCCAGCTAAGTATTTTCGTATCAATTGCTTGATTGTTAAAAGTTGGCCCAAGATGATTTTTGACAAAATCAATTTGTTCCGATGCTTCCATCATCATACTAGGGTAGCCAGCAGTTTCATGATGTGGCTCATTTTGAATGGTCATTGCATAAATAGGAAGTCCCTCATTTTGATAGCTATTAATATATTTTGCGAGATACTGTGCATATACATTATAGTATTGTGGAAGAAGTTTACCTCCATTTAATGACCCATTATCTTTCATCCAACCAGGTGCACTCCAGGGCGTGCCCATAATTTTTAAATTAGGATTTATCGCTAATGCTTCTTTTAACATAGGAATTACATTTTGTTTATCTTTATCAATAGAAAAGTTTGCTAATGTCGGATCTGTTAATCCTGCTGCCATATCATCATATGAGTAGCTCTCTAAAGAAAAATCTGATGCACCTATCGTATGGCGAACAAAACTTAAACCAATACCTTCATTGCTAAATAGATCGTTATATATCGCATTTCTTTGCCAATCGTTTAGTTTTTGATTAAAAAGCCATGCTGAAGATCCAGACATCGCTGCTCCAAATCCATCCATTACTTGATATTCTTTACTTTCATCAACTTGAATCGTTACTCCCTCTATGCTGTTATTTAGTGAAAATTCTATATCATTTTGCTGCTGAAGTAATTGCTGTTGATCAGCTGTCGTTAACCATACTTGCACATTGCTCCCTTCAGCGTTAGCAGGAGTAACAAAACTAGTCATCAAAATCAATGATAACGCTATCATAATTATGCGACTGGTTAAATTTACCTTCATTTCCATAACCTCTCTCCCCCTTGTTATGTTTAATAAATTTGAAGCGTACCATATAATGTTAACGCTTTCATATTTCTATAAAAAAACACATACGTTACACTTACTATCATTTTACAAGCATTATATGTTTTAAACAAGCATTAATTCTTAATCTTGTATTTTTAGTAATGACAAGTATACTTTGTAAAAACCTTTATCTAAAGAGGGTAGCCCCTTTAGATAATCCATAAGGTTAATCATCGACTAAATACTTGTTCTCGCTCCCCTCACGGGCACATTGATCCTCGTAGTCCTCTCAATGGAAAAATGTATATTTCTTCAAAATAACAACAACCTAGCAAAAATCCGTGTTGATACTTCCTCAGTTGGTTACATTTATCCATTCCATATGCAGATTATAACGATATTGTTATCAATATATACATTGAATGATAAACATTTACATCCATATATACATGTGAATATTAGCATCAACACTTGCTTAATACTACAAGTTTGTGTACTTTCTTACATACGTTTGAACCATTTTGCGATGACTACCTACTAGCTTTTCTGGAAGTGAACGCAATGGAAAAAATACTGTTTCTAACCCTTCCTCTACATTTGTTTTTACTACACCACTGAAATCATATGAATAATATGCAATTGTTACAACATAGAATTCATCACCATTTTGTAATTTGCAATAATTGTCATTTCCAGAAAAAACATTAATTAGCTCTAAGCTATCCACAGTAATACCTGTTTCTTCGTACACTTCCCTTTTAGCTGTTTCTTCTGCTGATTCAGCTAATTCCATCAAACCACCTGGAAGCCCCCAAACACCGTATGGTTCTTTTCTTTTTTGAAGTAATATCTCGTCTTGATCATTTATAAGCAAAACAACTGAGCCGACAAGTATAATAGGACGATGCCCTATAACCTTCCTTAAATCTTCAACATAACCCATCTATATTTTACTCCTAACCTTGACTTATAAAAACCCACTAGTAGCAACGAATGTAGATTTTTTACTAGTTTGTTAATGTTCAAACTTTTTAAACCGATACACGATAACACTCGAGGCAATAATAATATAGCAGATAACAATGATATAGTTTTGAATGATCGTTGTATTTATTATAAAGGAATCTCCAAAATTATGTATATGGACAATGTTATTAATTGGAGGTAGCAACCATAATATCCACGCTAAAAAGGTTGGTATACCATTAGCAACAGCTTCGGTTACTAGTGACACCATTAGTACAAGACAAGTAGCTAACCAATGATAATGACTTTGTTTTGTTACAACAAAAAACATGCCCACGATCACACCAAGCTGACAGAGTAATATATGGCTAATAATCGAGCCAATGATTATTGGAGTTGACGGAGTTGTTAAAAAACCATTAAAAATGAGTGGATATAACATCGCAAAAATAATAAGTAGGCTACCAAACACCAACACTGCAATATTTTTACTTAATAAGTATTTCATTTTTGATTTGATATGAGTTAAAATAATTGCTCTTTCAGAGTGTTCCTCTCGATGAAACATCGAATGTGTTAGCCAAGCAGCAATTAAATATAAGACGATGCTGGAAATTAAATAGCTATTCATTATATCTTTTTGACTATAAGTATAAAATATTACAACCCACAAGCAATATACAGCTACTGGGGGAATAAAACGAAATGAGCGGAAATATGTTATGACAAAATAACGTGATAAATATACCATGCTAGTTCTCCTATAATGATTCTATTTTGCTTACTGAGATGATTGAATGACCTTGTTGTAAAAGGTGTAGTAATAGTTGATCCTTATCCTGTGCCCTTACCGTTACTTTTATTTGACCATTCCCTACCGTCAATTGGTGATACACATCCTTAAATTCATATAAGGTATTTTCGTCGTAATTCTGCAAAACTTTATAAACAATCTCATAAGCATTTATCTCTTCATTTATTAAGGATTTTTCACTACGAACATTTTTATTATTTATGTACAACACTTTATCTGCCAATTTATCAACTATCGATTTTTCGTGACAGGAAAAGATCATTGAGGTACCAGTTTCTTTAATTGCTAATAGATTTTCTACCAAGGATGATTGCATTCTCCAATCTAACCCTGATAGCGGCTCATCCAAAACAAGGATGTCAGGTTCATGAATTAACGCTTGTATAAGACTTACTTTCTGTTTCATTCCTTTTGAAAATGATTGAAGTTGCTTATCTCTTACATGAATCAACTCAAATCTATCAAGTAATTGCATGATTTTCGTGTCTATCTCTTGTCGACTATACCCGTGAATTTTACCTAAATGATACAAATATTCATATGTAGTCATGCGAATATTACCTGTAAACTGTTCAGGGACATAACCAACCCGTTTAGATGGCAAGTAAATTGTTCCTTTTGAGGGCATTATGAGACCTGTAATTAATTTAAGTAATGTACTTTTGCCGGAACCATTTTCTCCCATAACAGCAACCGCTTCACCTTTATACAAAGATAACGTTATTCCTTCGACTATTGTTAAACCATTAAATGATTTAGATACATTATCTATTTTACAAATTATGTTACCCAATGACTTCACCCGATCTTATAGTTGATTATCACTATCCAATTAAACTATTATTTTTTGTATGCAATAAGAACCAATATGGTAGTTACATGGTCCTTTCATACCTTCTATATTATTTTGCAAAAACTACTTTAATATTGTACCATTTCCATCTTCCAAAACATAACAATAATTCCCACAACAGTTTTATCATTAATAGTTACATGACAGCATGGCATCAACAAACATTTTCCATAAAATGAAGACTTATTATATAAATTACTTCATTATAAGGCTACATAATTAATGTAATAAGTACAAAATCCCTCGAATATCATAGCAATGGTAGGGAAACAAGTTTAAGAAAATTAGTAAGCACACTATTTCCTTATCAAAATTAACTTATTGATAGGAGGAATGAACATTTGATTTATGCAAACCCTGGTTCGCCAAACTCTATTATTACATTTAAGAAGCAATATGATAACTTTATCGGTGGTGAGTGGGTCCCTTCTGTAAGTGGTGAATATTTCGATAATATGACGCCGATCACTGGACAAGCGTACTGTCAAGTTGCTAGATCTAATGGTGAAGATATTAACAGAGCTTTAGATGCTGCACATGCAGCAAAACATACTTGGGGGAAAACAAGTGTTACTGAAAGATCAAATCTATTAAATAAAATAGCTGATCGAATTGAAGAAAACATGGAGAAATTGGCAGTTGCAGAATCATGGGAAAACGGGAAGCCTGTTCGGGAAACCTTAGCTGCTGATTTACCATTAGCGATCGATCATTTTAGATATTTTGCTGGCTGTATTCGTGCAGAAGAAGGAAGCTTAGCACAAATTGATCAAGACACTGTAGCATACCATTTCCCTGAACCAATTGGGGTTGTAGGACAGATAATCCCTTGGAACTTCCCACTATTGATGGCAACGTGGAAGCTTGCACCAGCGTTAGCTGCTGGAAATTGTGTCGTTCTAAAGCCTGCTGAGCAAACTCCAGCATCCATCATGGTACTTATGGAGTTAATTCAAGATCTACTACCTCCAGGTGTTGTGAATGTTGTCAATGGTTTCGGAGTCGAGGCTGGCAAGCCGCTTGCAACTAGCGATCGAGTAGGAAAAGTAGCATTTACTGGAGAAACAACGACTGGCAGGTTGATTATGCAATATGCGTCTCATAATATTATCCCTGTAACGCTCGAATTAGGCGGTAAATCGCCAAATATTTTCTTTGAAGATGTGATGGCACAAGAGGATGACTTTTTAGATAAAGCAGCAGAAGGCTTTACAATGTTTGCACTAAATCAAGGTGAAGTTTGTACTTGCCCATCAAGAGCTTTAATTCAAGAATCTATTTATGAACCTTTTATGGAGAAGGTGTTATCACGAGTAGAAGCAATTAAACAAGGGAATCCTCTCGATATGAATACGATGATAGGTGCGCAAGCTTCATCAGAACAGCTAGAAAAAATAATGTCATACATCGATATTGCTAACCAAGAAGGAGCAGAATTACTAGCTGGAGGGAAAAGAAATATTCTTGATGGAGAATTACGAGGAGGCTACTATATTGAGCCTACTGTTTTTAAAGGTAACAATAACATGCGCTTCTTTCAAGAAGAGATTTTTGGACCAGTTGTAGCGGTTACAACTTTTAAAGATAAAGAGGAAGCATTACAAATTGCCAATGATACGTTATACGGCTTAGGTGCAGGCGTATGGACGCGAGATATAAATACAGCTTATCGCTTTGGACGAGAAATCGAAGCTGGTCGTGTATGGACAAACTGCTATCATGCATATCCTGCTCATGCAGCTTTTGGAGGATATAAAATGTCTGGTATTGGACGTGAAAATCATAAAATGATGCTATCACATTACCAGCAAACGAAAAACTTACTCGTAAGTTATAGTCCAAAGGCGTTAGGGTTCTATTAATGCTTGAAAAGGTGATAGCTACTGAAACTGCGCTAAATCTTATAGCAAAGCTAACAGCAAAACATGGACCTCTTATGTTCCATCAATCAGGTGGCTGTTGTGATGGTAGTTCACCAATGTGTTATGCAAGAGATGAGTTTTTAATAGGTGATTCGGATGTACATTTAGGAGATATTGGAAAAACTCCTTTTTATATGAACAAACAGCAATATGAATATTGGAAGCATACGCAATTAATTATTGATGTTGTTGAAGGACGAGGCGGCATGTTTTCCCTAGAAGGCCCTGAAGGAGTAAGGTTCCTTACAAGGTCAAGACTGTTTCCAAACAATGATAATCAAATGTAAAATTTCATATTCAGCTTATACCTTGTCAGCTGTTTTTTGTTGTTTGCATAAACCGTAGCCATCCCTCAATATTGACAATTCCACGGAATATGCTCCTACTTGCTCAACATTAGAAATCTGTTAAACTATTATTTTCTAATAATATTTTTTTATTTGTAGTTGTGTGCACTTAGTTTTTTTGGTTCAACGTCAAATGTTGGGGTGAAGCAAGTTCTCTTCGCCCTATCCAACATGAACACCCACTTTTTTATACCTATGAGCTAATAAGATTTTAGCTCTAAAACGCTTGAAACTTCTAA
>NZ_JBPXRQ010000056.1:0-24200 GCF_051842895.1 Cytobacillus sp. Hm23 | reverse complement strand
TGAATTTCTCTGTCTGTAAAAGTCTTTTTACTCATTAAATTTTCCCCCCAATCCCTATTTTTCTTATTTATACAAAAATGTACCCTATAGGGAGACTTTTTTAAAGTGTCTACTCTATAGGGTACATTTTATAATCCTCAGGCTTTTTTATTTTTGTTCAATTATACAAATGGATGAATGATATATAGATGGTTAACCTAATACAAGAGTAAGGCTCTTTTTGACAATGTTGTTGCTATTATTACTAAGGCACATTGAGTGAACTATGTTGCCATTGCAATTACAGTGTGAATTTATTACTCAGTGGACATCATTTTTAATCAACCAAAGACAAGTTTTTCAAAGTAAGGATAGCGACAACGAATGTGATAACAGCTATTACTAAATATTGTATATAGGGGGTTATCATCTAGTCATAAAAAGCAACAATTTAAGAGAAAACAGCAAAGCTAAAGGACGTGTTACAAAATGATTGAGTTATCTTCAAAGATAACGGGTACAACTTTTAAATTATTTAAGTTGGAACAAGAGCTTAAACCTTTAGGTTATGTTATTGGTGGAAATTGGGATTATGATCATGGCTCATTTGATTATAAAATTGCCAACGAGGTCGGCTATCATTTTCTTCGTATTCCTTTTGAAGCTGTCGATGGTCAATTAGATTCAGAAGGTGTAACTGTTGAACTTGGTACCCCATTCTTACTGACACATAAATATCAAGTTGGTTTAGATGATAACGTACATGTTGGAAATGTAAATGCTTCATTTAATCAGTTTTCAGAGCCAGAAGATCCTGATGCAACAGTCCCAGCAAAGTATGTAGATATGGGAAAGTCCCTCATTAAAGATTTAGAAGAGAGGTTACTTCACTAATCCATTATGACTAACAGTTCATCTTGTGCCTTAATTAGAAATGAGTGAGAGGGGTTGACATAAGATTCATCTCCTCTTTTAACTCCTATTAATAAAATTCGCTTGCAAAGCAGACTATGGCTAACATCACGAAATGTTTGATTAATAAGGTCTGTTGTCGTTTGTATGTACATGATTTTACTACCTTTTAGATGATCTAGCATTTTAAGTAATGTGTGAGCCATTCCATGTGAGAGTAGGCTATTGACCATTACATAACTTGATAACTTGGTCGTTTGAACAATTTCATCTGCACCTGCACGTTCAGCGTTGTTCACGTGATGTGATGTTAAGATTTCAACAATACTATATATGTTACAATTTAACCCCTTGATTGCTAAAAGTGTCAGGATGGAATTCATATCTGCAGTTAATTCATCCTTGCTTTGATCAGCTGTAATTAACGCCATAATTGCTGAATTAACATTTGCTTTTTTTAAAGTATGGTCCTGAGAAGGATTTCCTTTTATAAAATGAACATTTTTGTTTGGTAAAGGATTGTGCTCTAGTGACTCGTCTATTAAGATAATTTCAATCGCTGGCTTAAGTTTTGAAAGGTGAGTGATCGTCTCGTACGCACGACCATTCCAGCCTATAATAATAATTTGATGTTCGCCTTTAAATGAGATTTTTCCCTCCATAAATTCGTTCTCCTTTGCAACTGCTGTAGCTGCAAGTGTGACAAAATATGTTGTAACAAAGCCTGTCCCAGCTAAGATAAGAATAATAGCGACAAGTCTTCCGATCGTTGAAGCTGGAACGAAGTCACCATAACCAACAGTTGAAGTAGTGATGATTGCCCACCAAATTCCATCAAATATTGTAGGAAATTGATTTGGTTCAAGTAAATGAATGATTGTACCGAATAGGATAATCATAATAATAATAATGGAAAGTATCCTATAAACAACATGCCAACGTAAGTAAGATGCTAATAGCCCACCAACTTTCACGGCCTAACCCCCAATCTAAAAGTATATCTCTCAATTTTTTTAAGCACATAAGCATTTTATTTAGAAGTTGAGTCACTTCATCATGGAGAGAATTTCTCTCATAATATTATTAAGATGATCAGTTATATTTTGGTCTCCATATTTTTCCTTAGCTTGTTCAATAGCGGAAATCACATCATCCTCAAAGTCTATAATTGGCTTGTCTGTCTCAGATTCGTTATATAGAGCTATGATTGAATCAAGCCCTTCATTTAAGCCATCAATCGTATCGCTTAGTACTTGTTTCTCGTCATTCGTCATTTTCATTGCTGTACGCCCTTTCGTTTATCGTCCCGAAAAATAATATGTATGCTAATAGTGTGTTCGATATTTGGTCAATTTTGCATAAATTTTTCTTTTTTTTGTAATGATATTGATGGAGTAAAAATTACAAAAGACTTTTTTCGTAACCGTTGTAATTTTTTTACTACAATAAAGCAGCTAGAAATGGTTTTATGAGTGCATCTTTTTTTATATTAATTCGATGACATAATTTCTAGCTGAATCTTATTTATTTCTAATACGAAAATAAGTCTTTTAAAAAGTTGGAGGCATAGTAATGGATATAAAACGAGCGAAACAAATCATTTCATCACCAAATGATATAACTGTTCATTATAACGGCGTGTCTGTGTGGATTGATAGTTGTGATGAGCAAGGGAATGTTGCTACAGTCCATATGAGAGGTAACCATGATGAAAAAAGGTCTGTACCGATTGCTGAGTTAGAAGAGATTTAAAAGAATAGGATTTACGTAAAGTGGTGAACTCTCAATGATGAGATTGCCACTTTTTTTGAATTAAGAAATAAATACGGAAGTATCTAGCATTCATGGTCGATAAAATTATGGTGCTCAGAAAAAACTTCATTTATAGTCATAAATAATAGGAAAGATTACGAAGAGAAGCACGAATTAAAACCGTTGTCATCTTGTTCAAATAAGTTACAATGGTGTAGAAGAAATAAGGAGAATGGAGGTTAGACTCAATGATTAATAAAATAGCAACTGTTGCAGTGTATGTAGATGATCAGCAAAAAGCAAAACACTTTTGGACAGAACAAGTAGGATTTGAAGTAGTGGCAGAGTTCCCAATGGGGCCAAATGCTAATTGGCTAGAAGTAGCGCCAAAAGAGGCACAATCTCATTTAGTAATATATCCAAAGGCCATGATGAAAGATTCGAATGAGAAGCAGGCATCCATTGTGTTTGATTGTGACAATGTACAAGCTACATACGAAATGTTAAAAACAAATGGCGTAGAGTTTTTAGATGAACCTAAAAAAATGGAATGGGGGACATTTGTACAGTTTAAGGATCTAGATGGTAATGATTTTTTACTTAAAGGATAGTATGAAATTATTATTTAGCAGTTAAGAACCATAGGTATATTTATCTAATTTTAGTAAAATACTCCACTTTTGCTGTTATTATGATATTCTGAATTTATTGAATATTTAAATAGTAAAGGGGCGCTTTCTTTGAAAGAACAAAATTTCAAAAACCATACTCGCTACCATGTACCATACCATTTTATCGGTCTACCAATTATTCTTGCTGCATTTATTGGAGTCATCGTTAATTTAGTGTTTGCTTTTTTAAATGGTGAGTTAGTTTGGCTTGCAACATTACTGTTAGTAGGGGTAGTTGGATTAGTAATTACGTTTATTCTCGTTCGAGAGTATATTTTGAAATTACAGGACCGTGTCATTCGAACAGAAGAGAATTTAAGAGCGTATGTGTTAACAGGTAGGTTATTAGATTCTAATTTGACAATCGATCAAATTATTGCCTTACGATTTGCTAGCGACGAAGAATTTCCTACACTTTGTGAGAAAGCCGTAAAAGAAAATTTGAAAAGGAAACAAATTAAGAAGGTGATTGTTAATTGGAGAGGGGATTATTTTCGAGCTTAACACTCCAACTCTAATGAACAATAATTAAGTTAACGTACTTTTTGTATCTATGGTGAAACTAGGAGGAGACTATACTCCTCCTAATTTAAAGAAAGACTTTAAATAGTTAGTTCTTATTGTTCTTATTAAATTCCGACATAAACATGGCTGGTATTAGCTTAAATGTGTCATTGTTAGCCAGTTGTTCCCCAAGAATATCCTCATGTTGCGATAATTGTTTAATTTCGCTCATTTCTTTGTGTAAAATTTCCATTTTCTTATCTAATTTAGCAGCGGTATCAGCTGCTTCTTTGAGCTCATTTTTGATTCTTTCAGGAATTTCCTTATTATATTTATAATATATTTTGTGTTCTAAACTTGCCCAGAAATCCATGGCAATCGTACGAATTTGAATTTCTACAGGAACTAGATCTTCCCTATCTGACATGAAGATAGGAATTTGGATAATTAAATGAAGGCTTTGGTAGCCATTTGGTTTGGGATATTCGATATAATCCTTACATTCAATGACTGTTATATCTTTTTGTTGTTCTAGCATGTCTTTTATTTTGTAAATATCAGATATAAAAGAACAAGTAATACGAATTCCTGCAATATCCTTAATGTTTTCGCTTATATAAGGTAGTGAAAGGCCAATACCTTTTCTATCGATCTTTCTTAATATGCTTTCTGGGGACTTCAAGCGAGAGTTAGTATGCTCAATGGGATTATAGTCGTGTATATATTGAAATTCTTGTTTTAATATATCAATTTTCGTATTCACTTCAGCTAAAGCAAACTTGTAAGACATCATAAAGCGAATTAAATCTTTTTTGAATGATCTTATTTGCTCTAAATTATTTTGTGATTTTGCATCCATAGTCGTCGTCCTTTTCGTGTTTTATACCTATCTGGATAGCTGTTTGTTATTTGTAAATCCTTGTAGAAATAATAAATGACAGTTTGTAATATGTCAAAAATGAGATGATCTAAATGGTTGGTATATAAATATTAAGACTAATAGTTAGACTCCATATATATTTATATATGGAGTCTAGCAAAGCTCTCAAGCAATTTAATTTAATTTAATTTAATATAGCTATTTTAAGTACGTATTCGAGACGAGTATATCAGAAAGTACTTCAGTTGGGATTTCAAACCATACTATTCCATAGTAAGCAGGTGCAACTGCTGCTTCATCAAACGAAATGACTAACTTACCATCGTTGTTTATATAAAATTGTTGGTTAGGTTGAATTTTTTCCCACGGATCTCGTTTTAAATATTGCATATCGACATCTGGATGTGAAATCCAAAACGTAAGTTCTTCGTTTTCAATCATGCCTGTCATTTGATTTAAAATATTTTCACTTATCACGTCTACATAGCTTTCATCTTTAAACAGGCTAGGGAGGGTGATTAGTAATTCATTTTCTTTATCAATTGTATCATATTGAATTGTTTGTTGAGCTGATCCTGCGACATCAACAACGAGTCTACCTATAGATAAAATTTGTTCGTTATCTGTCTTAATTTCATAATCACTGGAAAGAGCGAAATTCCCTCCAGAATCCTTTTCATCTTCCATTTTTGCCATAAAACCATTAAATAGCTGTTGGCTTTCTTCAAGGTATTTTTTATTTAAGGTTGTTTCTAATGAGGAATTTTCCATATCTTTAACGGCAGGTACTTTAATATCTACTTTAAATTTTTCGTCAGTTACTTCATACTCTCTAAAAGTAAGCACCTTCACTATACTACCAATGATGGGAGTTTCTGATAATGTACTAGCAATTGTTGGATTAATATTAAGGCTAGATACAAAAAGTATCGTTGCTGCAGCTAATCCAGCGAAATACCACTTCTTCTTTTTCTCCCTACCTTGCTTTAATGCCTTATTAACGACATCATCTAAATCCTTAGGGATCGGAATGCGATTATACTCTTCTTGTGCTTTGGTAAAGTGTTTTTTCATGTATATCTGCCTCCTCTAAATAATCATCGTCGATTTTTATACGTAATAATTGTAGAGCTTTGTATAAGCGCGATTTGATCGTGCTCACATTCTCATTTAACACATTTGCCACCTGTTCTAATGTTAAGTCTTCGAAATATTTAAGGATGATAATGGTTTTGTATTTATCTGGTAAATACTCGATGATCATTTCCAAATTAAGTTGTTCATAGTTGTCGTATTTACTTGGACTTATTAACTCCATTGTATGTGTATCAACTACGCTAACTTTTTTATTTTTCCTTATGAAATCCAAAGAGGTATTAACGACTATACGGTAGTACCAACTTTTTAAAGAATTTTTATCTTGGAGAGTATGAATGGATGTTAGGGCTTTTTGTATCGATTCTTGAACAATATCTAATGCATCCTCAGAGTTTTTCACATAGCTATAGGCTAACCTATAGCATTTCTGTTTGTGTTCCAAGATGAAGTTCGTCAGTTGTTGTTCTGATATTTCTAATCTTTTGCTCATAACATTCTTCCCTCCTTTGATGTTTTTTGCCCTATACGATATAGACGTATTAAGGTGAATGAAAAGTTGAATGAAATGAAAAAAAGATGTAAGCTCTCTATTTCTTTTTTTTTGCTAAGACCAAAATGCTGGTTTTTGCTTTTCAAGTTAGGGAATAAACACGTACACATCTAGAGTTCGTGACATCTTTTCTTAAGTAACATGATGACCAATTTAATCAAGCTTATCGTATTAATTTTAGTGACAAGCACAACAAAGGTTTCAAAAAAATCTTTTAAAAAATCTTCCTAATCGGCTGTATATAATTCTCAAACTAAATATGATTGGAGAAGTTACGAAAGTTTAGAAACAAAGAGCTAATGAGAGGATTTTTGAAATGGTATGTCTTACAAATCGAAAAGAAAGTGGAGGATATTTAAGGAAAAGGCTCTTTTCGTAAACTTTGTCGCTATCGAGACTAATTAAGAAAAGCATTTAATAATTTTATGGCAATTGACCATATTTTAAAATGAGAAAAGATGCCACGAATAGCAGGTTTATACGTATTTTGAAAAGCAATAATCAATGCGAAAATAGCTAAAGGAAAAGTGAAGGAGGTTGAGAGAGAAAAGGCGTTGATATATATGTATCAACGCTTTTGTTCTTCTTTATTTCAACATTTTTCTTAGTGCTTTCTTTCCCAATTTATATATCATTTTTTTTCCAACTGTCCCTTTTTTTATTGATTTGCTGCTTCTAAGAATTTTAGTTAATCTATACAAATTTTTCCCTGCTTTATAAATGGACATATCGATCCTCCTACAGAGCTTTTAAAAACATTATATTAGACTTGATATTAAATTCCTAGTAACAACATATGAACATAAAAGTAGGTCATGACTAATTGTCTGAAAGGGTGTATATAGTTGATAAAATGTTAATCTATATTGTCTTGTATAATAAGCGACCATGTGCGGAATAATAAGACACAATTCATTGATATCCTCCGTAAAGCCCTGTTTGTTATGAGCAGGGCTCATTTAATTCATTTGCTCAAGTAAATCGACTCACGTCAAATACAGACAGCTAGAATACATAATGAGCATTCCTGCTTCGCATTTTATCCATTAAAGATAATTATTGTAAATAAAGAAAATATTAGTTTTTTTATATTTTGTAATATTCAAAATCACATCGTTATCACATAATATTTCTTTCTTCCTTCACACTCCTATCAAACTTTCAACAATTTTATTATTTATCATATAGCTACAGTGTTAAACAAGTTATCTATTAAATGAATTTCAAATCTATTCCACAAGATAGGAGGAAAAATAATTTGAGATTATCAACTAAGTCAATAGCTGCTACAGCATTAGCAGCAACTTTAGCTACGAGTACAATCTTGCCAAATTATGCGTTTGCTCAAGCAAATCAAGGCGTAGTTTCTAATGTAGCTACAGAGGATATCGTTCTTGCACCTGTTAATATGCAAAAAGTATTAAACGAAATTGCTGCTAGTAAAGTGATTATGGATTCATATAAGACAGCAATATCAACACAAGGAACGATTCAATCAGACATACTTCCAGATTTACCTACCTATCAACAAATTGCTAGAGATCATGCTAGTGATTATACGAATAATTTAAATGAATTATTAATTGATAGGGACCTTGATGTTGTAGATTTTGCTGACGAATTCACTGTTTATTATGATCTTCTTATTGAGGCTTTAGATAGCATTGAAGCAGGGGATGAACAAGCGCGTAATGACTTCAAAGATTTATTAGATTTATTGCAGTCAGACATACAATATTATCGGGACGATGCAAACGATACGATGTTTTCATATCAAGTGTATAAAGACGATTTGCAGGAAGATCACTTTAATTTTCAAAATGCAGCAACCACAGCACTTAATACAATTGAATTAGAAGATGAAAAAAGTAAACTCGTTCTTGAGCAGCTTCATGACTTAGGCGTTGAAATATCTAATGAAAATACAATCTTAACTGGAGAGTATATAGAAGCTGGAGTTGTAGGGCTAGAACTGACAACCTACTTACTAGAAATGGCTGTGGAATTCGAGCTGACGCCAACCCCGATAGGAATTGCTTTAGCTACATTTACCATCATATATGGTGCGGTGAATGGAAATAAGGAATTGCAGGAAAAACAAGAAAAGGTAAAAGAATTGACCGAACAATATAATGATATTGTCCTCGGGTTAAAAGGAATACAAAGTCAAGCTGCAATTTTAGCTGGTATACAGCTACAGCTTAGTAATTTCTATAATGCTAATGATGGTATTATTCAATCAACTAGAAGTCTTTATAAGGAATGGGATTCCGCCTATGTTGGAATTCAAAACTTAAAAGATAAATTTGAACAGGGTGAAATTAGTATTGAAGAAATACGTAATATATTACTTAACGCTAAACAGAGCTGGCAAAACAATGGTGCCCAAGCTAGCTATATTAACAATCAACTTCATTTAAAAAATTCTGTTGAAAATGCTACTACTGGAAGCTGAATTAACTAGAGTAAATTTCTTAAATAACATGTTGTTTTTTGTACTAAAATCTATGATTTTCTTAAGCTATAGCAACGGCTTAATTGATGTTATTAAGTCCAAACAACGTTTACGAAAAGTATTAAAAAAATGATACTAAAAAAGGGAGAGGCTTAAAATGAAAAAGACAACAAAAGTAGTTACGGCATCTTTACTAGCGTTAACAATTGCAGGAAATTCAATACCATATAATGTATTTGCAGAGGAAGTAGTCACAGTTGAAGATACTCAGCTGCAAGATTCTGAGATGGGAGATAATATAGATTTGTTTCAGAATCGGGCACAACAGTTGATATCTGATAAACTTGCACTTGATATATATGCAAACACAATATTAGCACAGGGAACTATTAAACAGATTCAGTTTAATGACGATGATGGGAAACTAGTAACAGTTCCTATTGATATACATCAAGCAACAGCGAAAGAAAATGCCTCTTATTGGAGAGATGATCTTGAACCCAAAATGATTAAACTGAACAACGATATAAGGTCTTCTGCTGATGACTTTCAGTACTATACTGATTATGCTATTGAATATTTAAATTCATCGGATATAGATAGTGCAAAAGAAATGATAGCAGCTATGATTGATGAAACGAATGACAACGTAACAAATGTAAATAACACGATTGAAGACATGAAAGCATTTAGTACTGATCTTACGAAGGATTCAACAGATTTAAAAAGTGACAAAGACCAACTTGATACATGGCTAGGAAAAAATGGAGAAGATGGTTATGCAATTGATCAATTAAATAAAGATATTGCAAACTTTGAAAAACAGATGGATTCACTTAGACAACAAGAATTAGATGTTGCTCTCGCTTCTGCTGGAGCTGGGGTAGCGTTATGGATAGGAGCAGGAGTAGTGCTGGCTGTTGCTCCTGAAACATCTCCGTGGATTATTGGAGGTATGGCTGCTGGTGGGGTACTAGCAGTTGGGGGAGGAGTCGGTACATCAGTTGGTGTTTATCAATCAAAAATTAATGATGTAAAGCGGGAGTATATCGCAGCAATGGATGAATTAACTGATTTACAAAAACAATCAGCAGGATTTAAAATTGCCGAAGAACAAGTTAGTTTAATGGTTGAAAAAATAGACAAGGCAATTGTAGCACTTAATGATGTAAAAGATACGTGGGTTACTTTGCAAAATGACTTAGGTTATTTACTTGATCACCTCACAACTGCTGATACTAATGTAGAAGATAAAATCTCAAGAGCTAAAGCAGAGCTTAAAATATCTCAAAGTAAATGGGCAGCTGTTTATGCAGATACAAATTTACTGAACACATTTGGCCAAGCTGTATCTGTTGCTGATCTTGACGATTACCAATTTGATGCACCAACCAATTTATCAGCAAATATTAGTACCTCTTCAGTTACTTTAAATTGGGACAAGCCGACTTTTGCTTCAAAAATCAACGGAGATAATATCACGTATGATGTATCACTTGATGGCACAGTAAAGCAAAGTAAACTAACAAATACAAGTGTTGTATTATCAGGAGATAATGCTCCTTCAGGTGAACACACTTATACAGTTCGGGCATTTGATGGCACAGTTTATTCAGATGTAGCAACAATAACAATTACAAATTAACAATATTAGCTGCCCCGTAAACAACTTTAATTGTAGGTAAGGGGCAGCTATAAATTATTCATTGCATGGATAAGTCCAGTAATAGTGAAAAGGAGATAAAATAATATGGAAAATAATCGGTATTACAGCATGTTAGTGTCTCTGAAGTACGGGTTACTTATCGCATGGGTGATCTCCATATCTTTTGTCCGAATGAATGAAATTGTAGGTGTACTTGGTTTATTATTGGCTTTAATGTATGCATTAATATTGATTTATTTAGTGAAGGATACAAGACGAGATTTTACAAAAAAGCTTCCTATTATATTCCTTCAATTATTAATTACAATTATCCTTGTTTCTTTTAGTGTATGGAGTCTAGCTGAAATTTTTTAATACGTTGATTTGAAGGAGTCCATTTTTACGAAGGGGTGAGGATGTTGATAAGAAAGTTTTTTTCTTTATTGTTAGTTACATTAGTCCTTCTTAATACAGGAATAATAAATCATTCATATGCTGCTGAGAACGACTCTGATACTACTGTAGTAACAAATGCTGAAAATGATATTTCTATAGATCCTGTACAAATACAAGATAATGTTAATAATTTGTCTCATATGATTCAGCAGGTAGAAGAATACGCATTAGCTATCAAAGAAAAAACGATTGAAGATGAACTGGGTTCAAGTTCTAATTTTGCTGACCATCAACTAACATCTAAAGAGCACGCTGATACATGGTTATACGATATAAATAATCAAATGTATAAAGTTGTCAGTGATGTGGTTGACTATAGCAACGACTTCGAGCAAGCTTACACTCAAGCCAAGGTGCTTATTAGTGAATTGAATGATAATGCTGATTCTAGTGGTCAGTTATTATCATTACTATTAGAAATGAAAGGAAAGGTTGCTGAGAAGTTAGCAACAATTGATGAAGTTCAACCTAAGTTAAAGGATTTTGATGCTGATCTGACGAATGATGTTACAAACTTTACAGATGATAAAAATGAGGTAGAATCGGAAATTTCTCATAAACAAAATGAGATTAAAGCACTTCAGGCCGAGATAGACGACCTAAATAAGAAAATGAAAGAGAAAACGCCTGTTACAACTTGTAACTATTACGGGTGTACCGTAACATATGTACAAAAATATGATAATACGCAATTACAGAAGGACATAACGAGTAATCAAAATGATATAGATAAATTAAATGAAGAAATTAACACATTAAGTAACTTTCAAAATGAAATACAATCTTTGATTGACAAAATAAATACGGTTGCAAATAACTTGACACTTACAAATATTAGGGATGCGTGGGTAGTTCTTGATTATAGCTTTGAACAATTAATTAATGTCTTAAATAAAACTGATGTAGATAACCATCCAGCACTATTGAATCCACAAATGGATATTGCTAATTCTAGATGGAAAGATATAAAGGAAGTTGCTCTCACACTTCAGGAAAGTATGGTTTTTAATGAACCATATAATAAATTTACGCCCCAATCGATAGATCACTTTCGAAATGTTCTCGTTAATCCAAATGAGTATACGATTGAAGCTGTGGTAACACCTTATGAATTAACAGACTTTGAACGCATTTTCCAGGCTCATAATGAAAATAATGGAAAGAAAACAACGATATTTTTTAATAGCAATGGTAGGATTTCTTTTGAAGCTGTTGGAAATTCTTATGATAGAATCAACTCTAGCGATGGCGTTGCACAAGTTGGTCATCAAATTTATGTTGCCATGACTTATAGTGTGAACGGTGACGGACAGCATGTAACAAAAGCTTTTGTTAATGGCGAAAAAATTGGTGAAACAGTATCATCTTCCTTATCTTATATTGACGATGTTATGTATATAGGGTCAACTGATGGAAAAACGAATGTCTTTAATGGGGCATTTACCAATTTGCGTTTCTCGAATATTGCTCGAACTGAAAATGATATAAAGTTAGATTATGAGCAAGGTGTAAGCAAAGATATTAATACTATTGTTTATATGGATTCAGATAATACGCTAGAAATTACTTATAATGAGCATCATCAAACTGATACAGATAGTACGATTGATATATCAAAATCACCAAAAGCGGTAAGTTATTATTATGTGGATGCTGTAAAATTTGTATTTACTACTAAAGAAAATAAAGATCTATCAGGAGTTAGTATTAGCTATCGGTTAAATAATGATACTGTGATAAATGAACGTATGCAGCAAATGTCTGATGGGACATGGATTTACTATGTTCCTATAAAAGATGGGGATAGAATAAAATATTCATTTTCTTACGGATTAAATGAAAATGGGCTTCAGTACAATGAACATACAGACCAGTATATTTATACTGTGCCTTTTAACTCTTATCCTACTGCATAATCTAGATAAAGGAGAAAATAATATTCTAAGCAAAATATAACGCTCCGTTCTTAATTGAGCGGAGTTCTTTTGAATGTTTGTGTATGACATGCTATGTGTTGACGATTTTGTACTCGATAATGGTGGTGTGAATAATACGCTAGAGAGTTGGTGTCCTAAGCCAAAAATTCACTTTATTACGAAGAGGTTAGTTTGATGTAAAAGCAATAGCTTCTGGAGCACCTCCAACAAGAACATTTGCAATGATTGAATGAGATTTTGTATCTATAACTGCGACAGTATTTTGCGAATCACACCCAACGTATGCTAATTTCCCATCTGGAGTAAATTCCACAAAACGTTGACCGCTGTCTACTAGGATTGTAGCTATAACTAAATGAGATTTTGTATCTATAACAGTGACTGTTGTGCCACTTAAAGTACCGACATATGCAAAATTGCCATTTGGTGATATAGAAATATTATTTGGTCGGTTATCATTATTTCCTACAGGAATAGTACTGATAACGGATTGAGTTTGTACGTCAATTACTGAAACAGAACCTATATCATTTGGATTTGAATTTACAACATAGGTTAGTTTTCCATCTGGTGTAATAGCTAAACTGGCAGGTGCTATTCCGACGCGTACCGTAGTTATATAAGTTTGCGTTTTTGCATCAATAACCGATACGTTGTTAGATGAAAAGTTTATAACATAAACAAGCTTTCCGTCAGGTGTTATTGCTACAGCAATCGGCCTAGTTCCAACGGCTACATTCGCAATCACTGAATGTGCCTTCGTATCGATGACCGATACACTACCTAAATTAGTATTATTCACCACATAAGCTAATTTCCCATTAGGTGTAAAGGCAAAAGCTTCTGGACGTATATTTACCGGCACAGTTGCAATAACTGAGTGTGTTTTTGTATCTATAGCTGATACGATATTTGTCCCACTAATAGTCGCATAGGCGAGTTTTCCATCAGGTGTGAAAGATATATCAACGTTTTGTGAGAAGAAACCAGCAGTACTACCAATTTGCATAGTAGCGATTATGGAATGTGTTTTTATATCAATGGCGGATACTAAACTAACTGCATTAGTTATATCTGTAATTAAAACATAAGCGAGTTTTCCGTTCGGAGTGATATTAATTTTATTTGGAATATTACTAAAAGGGATTGTGGCGATTGTGGAGTGCTTTTTGATATCAATAACAGACACAGAACCTGAGTTTTTACTGTCATCTTTGTTTACTACATAAGCCAAAACCATCATACTTACCTCCTTACAAATGTGCAATCCTCATTCATGGATATAGATCAAGAACTAGCCTAGACTGGGAGTAGGTTTAGGAATTTCAAAAGTCAAACGGTACGTTGAGGCGTGTACTTGGTCGTTTTGTATCGGGCTGTGAATAAGAGTTAGATAGACAGGATATACTGATTTACTGGTTGGTAAGAGCCTTTTCGGACTCCCTCCGGAAAAAGCCCCGTTCGTATTGAGTGGGGCTAATTCGGTGTGAAGGCCAAATTAAATGGATTAGTACCAGCTGGAATGGAGGCGATGATAGAGTGCGTTTTAACATCAATGGCTGTTACAGTGCCCGGGTTATTATTATTCGGGAGATATGCTAATTTTCCATCCGGAGTGAAATTGATAAAAAGACCAGTACCGGATAAAACGTCTGTATCTATGTTAGAAATAATTTTGTGTGTTTTCGTATCAATAACACAGATAGCATTAGTAACGTTATTACTTATTACTGAAAAATAAGCAAATTTTCCATCGGGTGTTACAGAGAGATCAAATACGGGGCCTCCAGTCTGAATCGTTGCAATTACGCTATGCGTTTTAACATCGATGACTGAGACAGTGTTATCAAATATATTAGTGACATAAGCAAGCTTTCCATCTGGTGTAAATGCTACTCTAAACGACATGATTCCAACTGAAATAGAAGCAATAACAGAATGCGTCTTTACATCGATAACTGAAACTGTAGAAGGGTCATTTCCATTAGAGCCAGTTACATAAGCGAGTTTACCATTGGGAGAAAGTTCTGTATCTTGCGGGGTTCCTTCAACATTTATAGTTGCTATAACGGAATGAGTTTTCACGTCAATAACGCATACAGTACTCGGATTTGTCACATAGGCGAGTTTTCCATCAGGAGTAAACGAAATAAAAAATGGGCCATCACCAACCTCCACAGTAGCAATCACACTGTGTGTTTTTACATCAATTACCGAAACTACAGTATCTCCACGTCCCGTCACATAAGCAAGTTTACCATCAGGTGTAAATTCAACGAAAGCTGGCCTCGCACCTACTTGAACAGAAGAGATAACGCTATGAGTTTTCGTATCAATAACGGAAACAGTCACACCACCACTATTGGTGACATAAGCGATTTTACCGTCCGGTGTGAATGCAACATCTTGAGGATTCATACCGACTGACATTGTAGCAATCACGCTATGAGTTTTCGTATCAATAACCGAGATACTACCACCGACTATATTTGTTACATAAGCCAGTACCACCGAGCGACCGACCTCCTTTACTAATTCGTATGTTTCAATATATGCTCAAATATTAATCGTGAGTATTAAAAAAGCCCCGTTCATAATTAAACGGGGTAAATTACTAGTTCAGCAAGGCGAAGCTTTCCTTCGCTACATATTATTTATGTTCCAAGGCTTGCCGATGTTTGGATTAATAACTAATGTAGCAAAATTTATACCAAAATTCCTTCCGTAAACCACACTTGTGGCCTTCTTCACATGTTCAATTCCGCCCTTAACCGCATTCTTAATCATTTGTTCGCTAAATTTCAGATTCATAATGAAAGTCTACGATTAATTCTCCGAATGTGTCATAACTTTTTGCTAGCACTATGCAGCGTGGACAATATGAGCTGTTTTCTGCCTAAGCCAGCGGTAAGTCATTAGACTTAAAAAACCCCGACAACGTTGATATGACGGGGTTTTTGTAAGTTTTATCGTATAATGGAGCATAGCGGCCTCGAACCGCTGACCTCTACACTGCCAGTGTAGCGCTCTCCCAGCTGAGCTAATGCCCCTTATATGGAAAATAATATCATGAATATTGAACATAGATCAATATTCATATTTTCAGAATGTAAGTGACATTACAGGCTCTCTATTTCAATACTGCTCACACCTGGGATTTTTTGAACTGTATAGTACACATCTGTCGTATAACGTTTTTGATCGACGGTTATTTTCATTTGGATCAACTTAGTTTCTTCAGAATCTTTAATCCGAATATGCTTTAGTGTAATTTCTTCCTGTTGAAGGCTAGTTAGTATGTTTGAAACTTGGGTATTGTCTTGAACGATGAGTTTAAGTAGAATTTCTTTTTCGCGTAGTTTTTTTGGACCTAGTAAGCCTATTAAGATGGGTACGATTTCAACACTAATGATGAGTAAAATAACACCTGCAATTGCTGCCCAATAAAAGCCTGCTCCTACAGCGATACCTATGCCAGCAGCTCCCCATATCATTGCAGCTGTCGTTAATCCTGATATACTGTCATTCCCTCTCCGTAATATAACACCAGCACCTAAAAAGCCAATCCCTGAAACGATTTGAGCAGCTAAACGTAATGGATCCATCGTGATGCGATTGCTGTCTGGAAATTGATAAGCAGATTCAATCGAGACAATCGTTAATAAACAACTTACAATAGATATAACGAGACTTGTCTTTAATCCAACGGGTTTCCTTTTTAGTTCCCGCTCTAAACCTATAATTAAGCCTAATATGGCAGATAAGCCTAGTTGTAACAAATGAGAAGTTTCAATCATAAAACATCACCTTTAGATAAGTATTTTAGAAGAGAAATATACATTCGTATGTTAAAATATTTTACAAGTGTAGAATTTGTAATGATAAGAATTTTCAAATCATTTAGATATTACTTAAGGGGATTCAGTTTTTTAATAGGTTTTTTTCGCATCGTTTGTTGTTAAACGCACTAATACTTAAGCATTTAATCATCTCTAACAATCGTAGCATCTTTACATTTGTCAAAGGGCTGAAACAAGTAAAAAAACTATTTAACAGTTTCTAATTTAGTAACAATAGCAACAATGTTTATGAAAAGAGCCTTTTAATAAAATATACGATTTTATTTAGGAGGCATTGGATGAATATTTTGATCTTCGGTCTTGTGTCATATTTACTTGGTACGATCATGACAGGCCTTTTTGTAACCAAGTTTTACGCAGGTGTTGATATACGAGATCATGGAAGTGGAAATATTGGTGCGCGGAACACCGGACGTATTGTTGGAAAAAAAGGTTTTATTCTTACGTTCTGTGGTGATGCATTAAAAGGAGCAGTTGTTGTTGGAATTGCAAAACTGCTGTCATTTTCACTAGAAATTCAATTGCTTGGTCTACTACTTGTAGTGATGGGTCATATTTGGCCTATAACTCTTCGTTTTAAGGGTGGAAAAGGAATATCATCATTATTAGGTGGATTGCTTGTGTTTGATGAGCTAATTTGTTTATTGTTGCTAATATTCTTTTTCGTTTGTTATTTAGTTATGCGTAGTTTTACTCTTGCTGGTTTAGCCGCAATTTCTCTGTTGCCACTAATATTGTTATTTCTAAATTATTCAATACCGAGTGTTGTTATTGCAATATTTATCGTTTTAATTATAATTTTTGCTCATAGAGATAATGTTTTCTTGAGATGGAAAACATAGTTATTTTATCTTAACATGTTAATTTAAAATAAAGAAAAGTTAATTATGTTTTCCCGATATTAATAACCTCATAATTTATAAACGGAGCTGATGGATATGGGATACATTTATAAAGTTGCAAAAAACGCTGATGAATTGAATCAAATTCATTCGTTAAACTATGAAACTTTTGTAGAGGAAATTCCACAACATGGTTCGAATACATCAAAGGAATTAGTAGACCAATTTCATGATGAAAATACATATCTAATATGTAAGCACCGAGATGAAGTGATTGGGATGGTTGCCTTGCGACATAATAGGCCATTTTCATTAGACAAAAAAATAGGCAAAGTAGAAGGACAGTTACCTGTTAATGCTTCATTTCCATGTGAAATAAGGCTATTAGCTGTAAAAAAAGAGTATCGTAATGGGAGGGTTTTTGTAGGGCTTGCTCAATTATTAGCTAGGTATTGTTTGAAAAAAGGATATGATCTAGCTGTAATATCGGGAACAACTCGCAGAGCTAAATTATATGCTCAATTGGGCTTTCAACCATTTTCACAACTTGTAGGGAAAGAAGATGCTTATTTCCAACCGATGTATTTAACAAGAGATACATTTGAAGAATCAGTGGCTGGACGTTTGATGCCGACGATAAAATCGTTTCTACCCGGACCTGTATCTATTAGAGAAGAAGTTGCAGAAGCGTTAAGTGAAAAGCCGATTTCTCATCGATCTACTGAATTTCATAAATTGTTGAATAAAGTAAAAGGGAAACTATGTAATTTAACGAATGCTATGGATGTGCAGTTGCTAATGGGAACGGGGACACTAGCAAATGACATGATAGCTATGCAATTAAAACTAAACAGAGGAAAAGGGCTAATTCTTGTAAATGGTGAGTTCGGAAACAGGTTAGTAGACCATGCCAATAGATGTGGGCTGCAATTTGATATGATAGAAAAAACGTGGGGAGAACCTTTTTGCTCAGAAGAAATTAAAAGAAAAATACACCAGTCAGAATATTCATGGTTATGGGCAGTTCATTGTGAAACATCTACCGGTATGATCAATGATATTGACGCACTTAAAGAACTAAGCACAGCACATAATATTAAATTGTGTTTAGATTGTATAAGTACGATCGGGATTATACCTGTAGATTTGAAGGATGTTTTTTTAGCCTCAGGGGTAAGTGGGAAGGGATTAGGAGCTTACACTGGCATATCATTTGTTTATCACAACAACTCAATAAAATCATCTCCACTTATTCCAAAATACTTAGATTTAGGTATCTATATCGAAAATGAAGGAGTGGCTTTCTCTTCCTCATCAAATTTATTAAGTGCTCTTCATACTGCATTAGATTGCTATGAAACACTAGAAAAGTTCACTCATATACATAAACAATATTCGTTCATACGATCGGAAGTAGAGCGCATAGGCTTGAAGATCTTGGTAGCTGAAGAATTTTCATCACCAGGTATTATGACAATCGTTGTTCCCTCGCACTTACTTTCTACCGATATAGGAGATGAATTATATATACAGGGATACTACCTTCATTATGAAAGTAGCTATTTAACAGCGAATAATTGGCTGCAAATTGCCTGTATGAATAGATATGATAACCAAGACATCGTAAATATGATAAAACATTTAAAAAACGGGATAGGTCATATAAACCATTGTGTGTAACATTTCCCATCAACTGTCGTCTATTGTTATGAGAGTACAGGTGCATTAGACAATTTTCAGAAAGGTGGAAAAGAAATGAAGAAGTTCTCTGTAATTAGTTTTTGTATAGTAGCGTTAAGCATTCTGTTTGGCTTGTTCTTTTATCAATTTCGTCCAGCCATTGCGAGTGACTTATTAGATATTAATGAACAATCAGTCGTCTTCCCAAATAAAATGTGGGAAATTTCATTTTCATCACCAGTAGATGAATCAACCATATCATCACAATCTGTCTATATAAAAAATAGCCAGAATGAAAAGGCGGACGTTAGTCTACTGTTAAGTGAAGATAAAAAGCTATTAACGATTACTGCTCCAGCAGACGGTTATGAAGTAAAGGAAGACTACACACTTGTTATTACTTCGGAAGTCGCTCTAGATTCGGGGAAACGATTACCTTCTAATACGAACTTTTCTTTCACAGTCATACCTGAAATCCCTACAATTGGATCGAAAGAAGAGCTGCAGGAATATTTCCAAGGTATTATTGATTTCTATGAAACGAACAGAGATATGACAGTTATGGAAGAAAAGGCAGATGCTGAAGCATCTACATTATCAGAAGACAATTCATTTTCAGAAACGAATAATCAAGTGCAAGGTGTAGATGAGGCGGATAGAGTAAAAACTGATGGAGAATATATTTACCATATTTCTAACCAGGATGTGATCATTACAAAGGCCGTTCCAGCGGATGCTATGGAGGTAGTTGCGACTATTTCTAACAAGGAATTTTCTCCTTCACAACTATTTATTGAAGGTGATAAACTAATTGTGATTGGCTCAACTTACGGTACACAATATTATGAGGAAGCAACAAGGAGTTTAATTGCTCCTATAGAACAGGTCACAAACGCATATGTATATGATATAACTAAACGTGATAATCCAATAGAAGTGAAAGCAGTTTCTTTAGAAGGAAGTTATGTTACAGCGAGGAAAATAGATTCAATTATCTATCTTGTGGCTAATCAATATCCTCATTATTGGATACTAAAAGATGAAGAGCAAATTGATTTACGACCGAGTTATTATGATTCAGCTGTGAGTGATGATTTACAAATGGTGAATTATGATGAAATAAGTTATATTCCAGATTCAAAAGAAGCCAATTATATGATGATAGGAACTTTTGATATAAATACCCCTGATGAAGAGATGAAGGTAACAACTTGGTTAGGTAGTGGACACAATATCTATATGTCTACGGAAAACCTTTATGTAGCAGTTACTAAGTTTCCGATGATATCTACCTTCGAAAAGCTCATGGAAGAACCATCTACGCAAAGTACTGAAATATATAAATTCTCAATTGATGGTCGAGATGTAAAATTTTATAGCTATGGTGAAGTTAATGGAACAGTATTAAATCAATTTTCTATGGATGAAGCTGAAGGGTATTTTCGCATCGCTACAACTTCAGGCGAGGTGTGGAATGATGAACGCCCGTCCTCAAATAACTTATATGTTTTAGACGACAAAATGTCCACAGTAGGTTCTTTAGAGGATTTAGCAATGGGTGAGCGAATTTATTCAGTTAGGTTTATGAATGACAGAGCTTATGTTGTCACATTTAAACAAGTAGATCCATTATTTGTTCTCGATTTGAGTAATCCTCATAAACCAGCAGTATTGGGCGAATTAAAAATCCCTGGATTCAGTAACTATTTACATCCTTATGACGAAAACCATATTATCGGCTTCGGGCAGAATACTACACTCGTTGCGAATAAAGATCCGAATATAGAGCCTAGAGTTATAACAGATGGAGTGAAGATTTCACTTTTTGATATTACTGATGTAACAAATCCACAGGAAAAATTCACAGAAATTATTGGAGGTAGGGGAACTTACTCGCCATTGAATTATGACCATAAAGCATTACTATTTAACAAGGATATGAACTTATTCGCATTTCCAATTGCAATATATGATAACAAAGAAGATAGTGAATTTGAACAAATCTTTTCATTTCAAGGAGGGTATATATATCATTTAGACTTGGAGAATGGTTTTCAGTTAAGTTCAACGGTAACACATCAACAAGAAAACATTTTGTACCCAGATTGGGAGAACGAAATATACCGACTTATCTATATTGATGAAGTACTATATGCTCTATCACCTTCAACCATTACAGCACACAATCTAGGCACGTATGAAGAGATTAATAAGATTCTAGTGAAGTAGTGTGTGATCAGTTAGTATTTTATTATTAAGTAATGCTGTTTTCGTAATGATTATTGCTTTTCGTTCTAATGTATGAGCGCGTTTACGTCTTATGTTCGTGTATCTTTTCTACTATTATAATTGTTGAGCTCTCAAAATATTTATCATTCTGTTTGTATAGTAATGCTTTTTTCGCATTGATTGTTGTTTTTCGTATTAAGAAATAAACACGTAGTCAACTAGCGTTCGTGGCATCTTTTCTACTGTTCAACAATGACTAACATATAAAAACACTTTTTATGGGACAAATTTGATAACAATAGACGAAAAGAACGTTGAGTAAAAATAAGTTAGCTAGGGGTCTGAACCAATTTTGGTATAGACCCTTTAGCTTAGCTCTTTAGATATTGAAGGGGAATAGGTGTGTGCTAGTCTAATTTTTGTTTATTGTTCAATAAGTTATTGTTACAAGAGAAAGGGTTGTTATGAAAAAATTAATCTTAAATCCTTATGCTGCACTTATAATAGGGGTTATTTCTGTTTCTACTTCTGCAGTAATCGTAAAAGTCATTACAGCACCCGCACCTGTTATCGCATTTTATAGGATGCTGTTTGCAGTTCTATTTATTTCTCCAATTTTCTTGATGAAAAATGTGAAAGAAATGGTTCTCATGTCTAAGCGAGAATGGATATATTCTATTGGGGCAGGTATTTTTCTAGCTTTTCATTTTATCCTTTGGTTTGAATCTCTACAGTATACATCTGTAGCGAGTTCTGTTGTGTTTGTATCTCTTCAGCCGTTATTTGCATTTGTAGGAACAATGGTGTTTTTTCAAGAAAGAATAACATTCAAGGCATTTATGACTGGTTTGTTAGCTATTATCGGTAGCTTTATTATAAGCATAGGGGATTTTAGACTAAATGGTAGTGCATTGCTTGGGGATATACTAGCTATATTTGCGTGTGTTATGGTTACAGCTTATTTGTTATTAGGTCAGTATACTAGAAAACGCTTGGCAGTCATTACGTATACTTTTGTTGTTTACGGAGTGAGTACGATCACATTATTTATTTATGTAGTGTTGCTAGGTTATCCATTATTGCAATATCCAACGACTGATTGGTATTACTTTTTATTATTGGCAATTGTTCCAACCTTATTAGGGCATAGCCTTTTTAATTGGACATTAAAGTGGTTAAGTACCGCAACTGTTTCGATAGGTATTTTATTCGAACCAGTAGGAGCTTCAATTTTGGCATATTTCATTCTAGGTGAACAACTAATTTGGACACAAATAATAGGTGGTGCCGTTATCATTTTTGCAATTGGTCTTTTTATAGTAGAAAGCAATGCAAGAAGGTTTGAAAAGTCAATCAAATAGCACTGTTTAATATAACCCAAAAGCTGGAGTACATTTGAGAAGGCCGATTTCGCATTGCTTGTTGATTTTTTTACGAGTAAATAAACATGTATTAAAACAATAGCAACAAAGTAATTGTAAAGAGTCATTACAATATATAGTTTTTATTACCTATGTTAGCAATAATCATTTTAAATGAGTTGATGGAATGAGAAAGTCTTATTTCTTTCCGATACACTGACAAAGCTTTGTAATTAGGTCTTGATGTTTGAGATAACAGGTAAGCAGATTCGAGCGATCCTATTCTCCTTCTTTTATTTAGTGCTTCTATCATTTCTTCAGCAGTCTTTATTCCAATCCCATGCCCGAAATATAAATCGTCTTCGAGGACAATCGCGTTTTCACCCTGCCACTCAGGTGTAGCAGGATTATAATCTGGGTTGTTAAAATATATACAATCACCAGGTAGAAAGTCATTCCCTGCTTTCGTTATTAACCCTAAATCTTTATCATAATGCCAATCGTAAAGGGTAAGGTTCGCAAATAACCTGTTAAAGTCATTCTCTTCTATTGACTCTAATAATGCTTTATAAAAAATAATTACCATAGCTGTCGCACATTCAAAAGCATATTTTTTACCATTGATAAAAATATCGCGAATCCCCGTGGAAGATTTGATTCCTTCTTTTAAGTCAAATGCACCCATATCAGTGAGATGCCAATACTCTTCATTGCATTTTGAGTTTGCAAAAGTCGCAAACTTTGCACCGCTATATAATAAATCTTTTGCCGCTTCAACAGTTTTAGTTCTTACATATATTTCAAAATGAAATTGTTTTATATTATCATATACATATCTTTCAGGGTAGTAAGCCATTTTATTAATGATCTCTTGTTGTGAGCTATAAAAATAATTAATGTCCAAATCAATTGGATCAATTAGCTTATCGTTTATAATAATCACTTTATCTCCCCCTTATCAAAATAGCCTTCAGTACTTACATATCATATATATATGATATAAAAAGATAGTTACTACAAGATTTAATGTTACAAATTGAGTTACACCTTTTTAAAACATTATTCATTTTCTTGAAAAACATGTTGCATTAAGATAATTATCGTGATATATTATTTCTTGTCGCTGCTAATAAACAGCTACTTAAGAAAAAAATAAAAAACATATTGACACTTGAGTGCTGAAGATGTTATATTAATTAAGTCGCCTCTGAGCGATAACGCAGAACAATGTTCTTTGAAAACTAAACAAAACAAAAGCGTCAACGTTAATTTTTTTTGAACAAATGAGCAATCAAACTTTATTGGAGAGTTTGATCCTGGCTCAGGACGAACGCTGGCGGCGTGCCTAATACATGCAAGTCGAGCGAACCAAAGGGAGCTTGCTCCCGG
>NZ_JBPXRQ010000055.1:0-25997 GCF_051842895.1 Cytobacillus sp. Hm23 | reverse complement strand
CATTTGAATCGTACCATTCTTATTAATCGTAGCACCAATCACACGATCTCCTTCAGTTTTATCGACTGGAATTGATTCACCAGTAATCATTGATTCATCAATTGAAGATCGTCCAGCAACGACTTCCCCATCAACAGGGATCTTTTCACCAGGCTTTACGATAATGATATCGTTTACGACAACTTGCTCAATCGGAACCTTCGTTTCGATGCCATTTCTTATGACAGTCGCTTCTTTCGCTTGTAAATTCAACAATTCTGAAATGGCTTCTGTCGTTCTTCCTTTTGCCAATGACTCAAATAGTTTACCGACTAAGATGAGTGTAATAAGAACTGCACTCGTTTCAAAGTATAAATGCGGCATATACTGTGGATTACCTAGCGTTCTTAATGCTTCAACTACGCTATAAAAATAAGCTGCTGACGTTCCTAGCGCCACAAGTACATCCATATTCGCACTTTTATTTCTAAGTGATTTATAAGCACCTACGTAAAACTGCCAACCGACGTAAAATTGAACTGGTGTAGCAAGTAAAAATTGAAACCAAGGGTTCATAATAAATGATGGCATCGGTATCCCAAGATCCCACGGTGCATGACCGACCATTGAGTAAAGAAGTGGTAACGATAATAATATAGAAATGAATAGTTTCGTTTTCTTTTCCTTAATTTCTTCCTCTTTATGAGATGCCTTCTCTTCTCTTGTTTCCTTCACTTTAGCATCATAGCCGAGCTTTTGAATTTTGCCAATAACGTCATCAACACTAACTAACCCTGGTTGAAACGATAACGCCGCTGATTCAGTTGTCAAATTAACCGTTGCAGCTTCAATACCGTCCATTTTATTTACTACTTTTTCAATTCGTGTGGAGCAGGCAGCACATGTCATGCCGTATATATCAAGATCTACCTTCTCAGTCTGTACACCGTAGCCGAGTTTATTAATTTTTGACACTACATCTTCCGGCTTCACTGTATCAGCATTATACTTAATTGTTGCAGATTCCATTGCTAAATTAACATTCGCCTCTACACCGTCCATTTTGTTTAACATTTTTTCAATGCGTGTAGAACATGATGCACATGTCATCCCTGTTATTCCTAATTGTATTTGTTCTTGAGCAGGATTTGCTATTAATTCTGTTAATCCACTCATACTGATCATCTCCATTTAATAATTTATAAATTACACACTACTACTATAAAAATTTTCATTGTACAGCCTCTACATTTAACAGCTCCATAATCTCCTTTTTATTAGGTTCAAAGCCAATGATATTCTTGTGAATTTTTTTCTTACCCCATATATTTTTTTTATAAAAAACGAAGGAAGGAACAATTCTTGTACCAGAAATAGTCTTTAAATCATCTTCTAGTTTCAAATCTTTACTAACATCTTTATCAACATACGGAATTTGATTTAACGCAAGAAATTCTTTCGCTTGTTGGCAATCTGAGCATGTAGGCCTTGTATAAAGTTCAAGTATTAATTTATCAGTCATAAATATCTACCCTTCCTATTATTTTTTAAAAATTGAGAATATGATTAATGAAATGATAGAAACACTAGCTAATAAGATACTAATATAAGCAAAACCATCTGCAGTAGAAGCGATCATTATTCCTGCAATTGTTGGACCGACAGTTGATCCAAGAGATCTGAATAAACTAAGAAACCCTACTGATGTACCAGCCTCAGACATAGATGTCTCCTGTATAATCAAAATATTTAAAGGAGCACCGATAATAATTCCAATTCCAAAGCCAATAATCGCAGCAACTACTAAAACATAGCTATAATTTATAGGGTTTATTAACAGTAGTGTTCCAATGGTTGTCAGAAGAAAGCCAATAAACAATACTTTCTTTGCGCCAATTTTTGTAACCATTTGACCTCCAACTACTGAGGCAATCATTGATGTAATAGCTAATGGCGCAACACCTAAAGCTGCACTTGCTTTGGAAATCATCATCTCAGTTTCTATAAATATTGGTAATAAATTAATTGTAGAGGCCATAATTACCCCTGATACCGCTGAGTAGAATAAAATAATAAGAGTATTCTTTTGTTTAAAGAAATGTATTTTAATAATTGGATCTGGTGCAGTTTTTTCTACGAATATCATAATTGGTATTAATATGACACCTATAATTAGGACATATATGTTTACTGTTGTAATCCCAAGCATGATTGACAGAATGATAGCTGTCAGAAGCATAATACCTTTATAATCAATTGGATTTTTTATTATTTGTTGTTGTATCTTCACAAAACTCATGAGTACTACCACTAGAATTGCAATTGGAACATTGATTAAAAATATCCACTGCCAATCAAAGTTCTGAATGATATATCCTCCTACCATTGGGCCGAGAATGCTTCCGAATCCAAAAATGAGCCCTATCATCCCCATAGCCTTTGCACGAGTTTCTTCTGGATAACTTACCGCTATAAATGCTGCAGTTATTGGAAATATTCCACCTGTTCCAATAGCTTGAATACTTCGCCCTATTAAAAACAGAACAAAGTTAGGTGCTAATGCAGCAAACAATGATCCAATGCCAAATAGTCCAATACCAACAATAAAGATTAACTTTCTCCCGAATCGATCGGAGAATTTACCCATGAGGGGTATACTTACTGCAAATAGTAATGTATATATCGTAAAGCTCCAGACTCCCCACGAGGTATCAATATTATAAGTGAAGACAATTGAGCTTAGAGCAGGACCAACGATACCGTGGTCAAGTGCCCCCATGAATATCCCTATTAAAAACAGAGTCATTGCTATTTTTCTTTCATTCTTACTTATTATTGGCTTTTTTAAAGTAGCTTCCATGTTATTTACCTCCAAATGCGACCTCATTTTTATTCATATTATTAGGCTCTTTTCCTAAACTTTGTTGCTATTCTTAGAGATTGATCAACATTAGTGAAGGTAGTAAAGAGCCACGAATGCTTGAGGTATACCTCCTTATACTTAGAACAAACAACAACAATTAATGTGAAAACAGCCTTTTATTAACAGTGAAGATAAATATCCTTCCCCATCATCGCTTGACAATCATTATCCATTTCAATCACCTCTTTAACTACATACTATACCCCTGTATGGTATATGTCAATACAAAGTTTTCAATTTTTCACATTTAAATTCCCAATTTCATCTTAATTTACTTTACATTGGCATCATTACAAGGCTACCAAGAATTGTTAAGATTGATTATATCTTTTTTCAGAATGTTTAAAAATGTAAATAATCGATGCTACTTGGATGATTTCGACTACCCATATCGTAAATATAGATATTTAACACGATGTTTTTATATGCTTTCAACTAAACGTTTCCCTCAAAAGGATAAGTTTTTGTGGAAGACGGAGATATAATAGTAGCCTCTGGACCTTAATCCTGAGGCTAGAAGATATAATGACTATGGAGGTTTTAATTTACTGATCATAAGCTCATTCAGCGTATGTTATAAATCGTACATCCTGTTAATACATTTACTCAGTAGGGTATATAGGGAAAATTAAAATAGTTACAAAGTTTACAAAAAGAGCCTAACATAAAGGGATTTCTTCAACACAAAGAAAAAGCTGTTGCTATGGTGTACATACCCATAACAACAGCTTTTAACCTTTTCATGAAAGATTTATATAATTAAGCGACCTTCTTCACCTCTAAGGAATTTTTATTTTTCAGCGCATACATTGCTGACATAACCAATAATATACCTGCTAAAATAAAAACAATCCTTATATTGTATTGCTCTGAAATGTAACCAAAAAATAGTGTTGATAGGCCAAATGTTATTGCAGTTAACGCACTTTGAGCTGCGTATACCTTTGGTAACATATCTGCTGAGGTACTTTGTTGAATGCCTGTTTGTAAGCTGATTCCCTTTATTTGTTCAAATAATCCAAACATCGCTGATATAATAAGAGCAATCCAAGCATTTGAATTAGCACCAAAAAGAAAAGGAATAATACTTACTACAAATGATGTCATAATAATTGTCTTTGTCATATGTTTTTCGATCATAGTAGAGAATTTCATTCCAACTACACCACCAATTAAAAGACCGACAAAGAAACTTACATTAATATAGCCCCACCATTTTTCAGATTCTTGTAAGACTTCATAGACGAACACGTAAAGAATAGCAGCAATCCATACTACATGAGCAATTGATTCTATAAACAGCATAACATGAATATTTCTAAGAGAAGGATTCCTCCAAATGATTGCCCAGCCTTCTTTTAGCACATACCAAAAGGCTTCCTCTTTACCCTTACTTATTTCGTGCTGAGTTTCGTCAATAATACCAAACATCATCAATGTCGACACGAAATATAACAACAAAGTCAGCCATATCACATATGAGCCACTTATTGCTGCTACCAAAATGCCCCCGAATGCCCATCCACCTAACTGTATAATCTGATCTACACTTGCAAGAAAGCTATTTGCTCTAACCAGTTCTTTAGAACTTACAAGCCTCGGTAACATAGCATCCCGAGCCGGATTTGCCCATCCGTCAAAGAAAGAAATGGTAAAAGCAAATGTGATAACAATAAATGGAGACATCGCTTCAATTTGTATATACACGTAAAGCGACAATAATAATAACAACACGGTTTTAATTACTTGAGAGCTTACTAGTAATGATTTTAACTTTAAACGATTTATTAATATTGGTGCAAAAATTCCACTTATAAACCTGGCAAAAGTAATTGCAAAAGGTAAGAAGGCTAAATAGAATGGCGAGCCAGTGGAACTGTATAGTAAAGATATTAGCGCAACAATATAAAGGACATCGCCAACATCTGCAAATGATTGGCCTATCCATAAATACTTAAATGATTTACTTTTCATTTTTACTACCCCTTTGTATTTCAAATTTTATTAGTTTGGGGTAGTCACCTACATTCATTTCACTCCGTTCCTTATTAATAAAATATGTATTATATCAATTCATTACTCGCTTCAAAGGCAGAAACGGGTTTGTTTAAGCTCCTCTGGTTATACGCTATGAGGCCATTCATCACTAAGATCATTGAACAGATTACAAGTCCTAGATTTGCGTTAACAAATTGCGCGATTCCACCAGCAAACAGATTAGCTATAATTGCTACTAAACTTGAAATGAGTAATCCAGCACTACTTACCCTTGCCAAATAAGACGTTGGAGTAACTGTTTGTCTACCTGCACCGTTAATAACAAATGCCATTGACAATGCACCATCGAAGATGAACATCCCAATAAATGCAGGAACAAAACTGGTTGATAATACAATTAATAAAACTCCTATTCCAGATGTAAGTATAAGGCTTCCATATAGCACATTCCAGTTCACTAATTTCACTTTACGCATGAGAATAACACCAAATATATTCCCTAAACCAGCTGCTGAAAGCAGCAGCCCGGTTTGTACATCATTTAAGTGTAAAACCTGTGAAGCATATACAATGACCAATAAAACGACTGCATAGGATGAAAAGTTTAGCACAGTATGATTAAGTGTTATAAACCTTTGAAGACGATTTCCAAACAAAAACCTAACACCTTGTAGCCCCTCATTGATCCTCTGTTTTCCACTCTCGTTACGAACAGCCTTTTCAACTGGCTCTTTTACAACGAGAAAAAATATTGCAATGAAAGATAGTAAAAATGAAAAAGCATCAATGCTTAGCGTCCATGCTCCACCAATTACTGTTAAAGCAATACCTGCCAGAGCAGGACCTACTAAAGTACTTACCGCATCTGCACCTTCCAAATAATTGTGTGCATCAACTAAATTTTGACGTTGTACTACACGTGGTAGCATAGCATTAAATGATATTCGAAAGAAAACTCCTGCTAGACCAGTCAAAAGCAGGATACCAGATACAAACCATAAATTAAACGTTCCGAAAAAGATGGTGGCAACTAACATAAACATCGTCAATGCTCGAATAAGCTCACTTACTAACGCAACTGTTTTCTTTGACCTTTGCTCAATCCAAACACCTGCTGGTATAGAAAATAATAGCGGTGCAATGTGAGTACTTACCGCAACAACTCCAGCCTTCAACGGTGAGTCTGTCACATGTAAAATAATTAAAGGAATGACAAGCTCACTAAAACGATTTCCAAATATCGAAACGAGTTGACCTAACCATAACAGTAGAAAGTTTCTATTCTTGAACATCCTAACACCTCTAACAAACTTCTATTCAATTTTTATATTAGAATTAAACTTCCTCTCACATTGAACTTAGCTCCTGTAATGTATTATTGTTAAGGTCACAAACATATTTCATAATTATTAAAATTTTAATATAATTACTAATATAACACAATTATGCATTTATATGACATAACATCTTGACACCATTGCCAAACCATCATTTAAACAAACGTTTGATTAAACTCTTACTGTCGTACTAATAATGCAAAGCGAAAACAGTATGAACTAAAGCTACCCGTTCCAATTACATACATATCAATAACTCGACAACAGTCTAAGAGTAATCCATTAAAACTATGAAGTAAGAAAGGAGAAAGTATGTATTCATTAAAGCCGATCGCTTACGTTAAAAATAATAGAGAAGAAATAGCAGATGACAATTGGGGAGATGTTCTATCATTAATAGAACTAACAGAAGAGTTTTCAGAAGAGAGCTTATTTGGAATTGAAGAATTTTCTCACGTTGACATCATCTTTTTATTCGATAAGGTAGCTGATAGTCATACCCACTTCTTAGCAAGACACCCCCGCAATAATCAGAACTATCCAAAGGTCGGCATCTTTGCTCAGCGTGGTAAAAACCGCCCGAACAAACTTGGCTTAACTACTGTGAAATTAGTGAAACGAGAAGGCAAGACGCTGTTTGTGACAGGTCTAGATGCAATTCATAACACACCAATCATAGACATCAAGCCTGTTATGGAAGAGTTTTTACCTAAAGGAACAATTAAACAGCCGAGATGGTCAAAAGATTTAATGACAAATTATTGGAAAATACAATATTAAAGAGGAATTGAAGGCCTAATAATGCATATTTTTAGGTCTTCAATATGTAGAGAAATGGTCATTTGACAACAGCTTAGGAAAAGGTGAGCTCACTTACTCTTTTAAGTAAAAAACACCCTTCCTCATTAAGAAAGGTGTCAAGAAAATACTAGCTTATTATTAATAAAATATTAGTATTAGTATTACATTTACCCTAATTCTCTGCTTGCCCAATAAAGTTCCTTTTTTTATCTTTTATTTTGCATAACCAATACGTTCTTTTTGTTTACTAATATCTAATTCTGGTATTTGTTCCTCTATTAAATCAATAATCTCTTCAATTAATTTTTCCAATTCCACCAAACTGTTATTTGGGCTTCCAATAAGAATAGTTGTCATTCTGTTATATAGATTTTGAGGTTTAACGTGCATGGATTTAATATTGTAATTTATCCATTTGAAAGCAGGATGATGAACATATATATTATTTATACCGAACAACACACCGTACAAATTCTTTTGAATTTCACAAATTATTTCATATAGCATAAGCCAATCTTGACGATATAAAAGTGCATGTCGATTAGCCCACTTGTTACTAAATGATAGGTTTTCAGAAATCATTCGTTTAGCTAACTCTAACGGATACTTTGCAACTCTATTCTTTAATGCAGCTATTATGTTATGACCATATATACTTCCTCCATCATTTACCGATGCTACTAGGCATTGCTTTACATAATCAATTTCATGGTTTTCTACTACGTCAGAAATAATATTTTCAACTGTGGTCGTTAAAAAGTTACTTATTTCTAATTTTACTCCAGCATTTATTACATAGGATTCAGACCACTCTTCCTCTTCAAAAGGATAGTAGGACAATATTCTTCCATTTACTTGTTCTATTGGCTTTTTACGATCTTTATCTTCTGGAGGCGTCTTCCACAATATATGTAATTCAATATCTGAGTGTTCATCATGTAAATTCCTTGACACTGATCCTGCCAAAATAATCGCTTCTACTTTTGGATTTTGTTTATAGATTGCTCCCATTTCTTCTGCTATTTGCAATAATTCCATTTTCGTCCTCCAGACAAACTCGCTTTATAAGGAATAGCTCCTCTTCTTCTCAACTAGCTTCACTAATGAAACCAGTAATAAAAAGCTTGTTATGATGAACTTGCTATGTATTTGTTAAAGGCGTTTTTTCATAAACTTTGTGTTATTGTTCCTAAACTTGAAGATAAAGGTGTCGTTTTACGTAACAGCCATCGTTTTATAGAAAAAAGATGCCAAGAAATTTAGTTGTATACGTGTTTATTATTTTAGTACGAAAAACAACAACCTACGCCGAAACCAGCCTTATTAAATCATCTATAGTACCTATACATTTCTCTATGCCATTTAAGTGATAAAAGGTAGTTGTAGTTTCAAAGTCATTTATATCTTCATTTTCTGAATAAAGATAAACCTTTTTCCCTCTGCCTAGTGCAATACCTAATTCAACATGACTACCTTTCCCTGCTGGGAATAAAACTACTAAAAAATCAGCTTCACATACTGCATCTTTCTCCTTTTGACCAATATGCCTAAGCTGATCAATAGTCGATGCCCTGTTATTTTTAGTCCAATCATACGTTTGAGTATAGCCTTTAGCTATTAGTTTTTCACTCACATACTTAACACGTTCAATATTCTTAAAACTTGATGCTATATAAAATTTCATCGTTGTTGCTCCTACATTTGTCTTTTAATTGTTATAAACTACGATAACGCTAGTTATTACATAAGCACAAATTAAATGATCTACATACAAAAAATGTGTCTCTTTGTTAATGGAAACGCTAATTATAAGATACCCCTCATGTTCATCTTATTTCATCCAATTAATAGTTAAACATGCGCACCTTCAATTTTTTGAAAAACTCGCTCAAAACGATTAAGTGCATCATCAATCACTTCATCAGTATCTGCTAAGCTAGTATATAGTCTGCTACCTGCCAGCGAAACGATTCCTTCCGCCATATAAGCAGCACCCATCTCCTCCATCATGTGCTTCCGTTTTTTAATTTCGCCAAGTGCACTTAAAATATTGATGCCTAATTTGACAAACATCGCTGCCGCAGTTTCTAAATGGCATATAGATCCTTGGTTAAAGGCGACAAAAGGTAGATTATATTGATTAATAATTTCATTAAGCCCCTTCGTTAACCGATCCCCTGCCCTTCCTGCAACTTCACATGCGTTTGTTTTCTCAATTTCTAGTATTGTATAGTACCCAGCAAGCGCACTTAACGGATTTGCAGCTAATGTTCCGCCAACATATGCTCTTTTTTTACCACTCTCCAAACCTGCAGCAAGTCGTTCAATTAAATCCTTGCGACCTCCAACACCGCCCGCAGCTGGATACCCACCAGCAATTACTTTTCCAAATACCGTCAAATCTGGTTTTACATCAAAATAGCCTTGAGCTCCTCCTAATCCTATGCGAAAACCAGTTACAACCTCATCGAATATGAGCAGAACACCAAACTCATCACAAAGTTTGCGAACTTCATGATTATAATCTTTGTATATCGGTCTCGTACCGCTCTCTGGACCAACTGGTTCAACTATTACACAAGCTGTACCGCCCTTTAGCTTATTAAGCTGTAGCTGCCTTCTTAATGCACCTAAGTTATTTGGTTTTACTTCTTGCGTATGCCTAGTACTTGCTCGAGGTATACCGTGTGCTTCAAATCTACCTGTACCTGGGATCTTTAATCCATAAACCATTTGGTCACTCCAACCATGATACGCACCGCCAATTTTGACAACCTTTTTCTTCCCTGTTGCAAGTCTAGCAATTCTGATTGAAGCCATCACGGCTTCTGTACCACTTCCTAGCATACGAAACATTTCTACCGCAGGCATGTGTTTATTAATTAACTTTGCAATCTTAAATTCATATTCGTGGAATAGTCCAGTAACAGGTCCACAATCATTTAATAATTCAATTACTTTTTCTCTAACTGGTTTATAATTACTTCCCAAAATAATGGGCCCACCTGATTGTAGAAAATCAATATATTTATTCCCATCAATATCCCACAAATAAGCTCCTTCTGCTTTGTTTACGACAATAGGGTATGGATAATTAAACGCTAAATTATGCTGCACACCACCAGGAATATATTTTTTTGCCTCTGTAATCATTTCTTTAGATTTACTACATTTAGTTTCATAGTAATCTAGATATTCTTTCATCGCTTCACGTTTAATCGGCCTTATCGGCTGTTGCATTAAATGATCAAGTTTGTTGTAAATTTCCTCTGTATCGTGCCATGTTGAGATTGCGTATCCTTTCTTTCCCATAAAAAGACACCCCTTTATTCTTCGGTAATTCCTTTAAAAATCATATCTAAAATGTGATCTAATTCCGAAGTTGCACCTACTTTAGAATCTTCTTCAAGCCACCTAAATAAGAGCCCATAATAACTACCCATAATTAACGTAACGATCTCACTTTGTGAAAAAGTTGTTTTGATTTCACCTTTTTCCTGACTTTCTCTAATTAAGTTTTCTAAAATTCTTCTAATTTGTAAGTAAGGAGTTTCTTTATCACTTTTATTAATAATTGATGAGAAAACTACACGCCCTGTAAGCTGTAAATAGGGTAAAGAATCTTCTAGAAGTCTGAGCATAATGGTTCTAATTTTTTCAATTGTTTGCGAGGATTTATAAAGTGGGTCGTCCATCAAATCTAATAGATCAGCTACTTCTTCTTCTGCAATTCCAATCAACAAACTTTCTTTATTCGGAAAATGCTTAAAAAAAGTACTCTTTGCGATATCTGACATTTCTGTAATGTCTTCTATTGATGTTTTCTCATAGCCTTTATCTCGGAATAAATAACGTGCTGACTTGAGAATATTTGTTGTGGTTTTCATTTTCTTACGTTCTCGCCTGGATAGGTTATACGAACTATGATTGTTAATGTTTTTTCCTCCTAGTTACGCTTTATCCTAGGCTCTTTTCGTATACATTTAAGATATTCCTACTTTTTTTAAGTGCTCAATGGGTTTGTATAGGATAATCATTGTATTTAAGATGAGGATACGTGTTTATTCCTTAGTACGAAAACAGCCTTTTCCTAATAACGGTATTATATATCAGTCTATTTTTATTGTAAAGTCTGAATATAAAATATATTCTAATTATATACTTGATTATTAAATCGGACTAAGGTATACTTTTATCAGAAAAAACTATTTCCATATTTGGAATAGCATATATAATATAGTTAGAGGCTTTTCTATTATTTATATTTTTCTGAATTTTCAGTACTATTTATATCACCTTCATCTACCATGACTCCATATTAAAAGTAAAATATGCATCACCACTGCGCTTACAACTACAGAAATCTATTATCTTCCAAACTCTTTATCATGAACTTTGTAGCATTCATTACTAATTGTCATTACAAGCTGAAAATATTATCAGTTGAAGAAAAGATGCTGTAATTTAATTGGCTACAGTGTATTTCTTAGTAACACAGATCAATACGTATGTAGCCTTTAATCTATTAGTGGAGGTTTTGTATGGGGGGGAAATACTTAATTTCTCATGATGTAGGTACGAGTTCCAATAAAACAGTTCTTGTAAATACAAACGGAAAAATCATTGCTAGTGCTACTGCTTCCTATCCTTTACTCACACCACACCCAAATTGGGTAGAGCAACAACCTGAAGACTATTGGAACGCAATCATTAAAACGACAAAACAAGTGTTAGAATTAGCAAGCGTATCCCCACAAGAAGTATTAGGAATCATTTTCACGACTCAAGCAATGGGTATAATACCAATTAATAGCGATGGTCAAGTATTACGACCTAATATATCGTGGGTAGATGGTCGAGCTGAACAGCAAGCAAAAAGAATTATGAGGAAATTTCTAGGGGAACAGCTTTTTAAAGCGGTTGTTGGCGTAAAATTAATGGGCAAAGATGTGATCCCAAAACTTCTTTGGATTAAAGAAAAAGAACCTACGGTATATCATGAAACGAAGTATTTTTTAGACGTAAATGGCTTTCTTAAATTTAAATCAACCGGCAATCCAGTCATTGAATGGTCTGGTGCATCATCCTATGGGTTTGACTTAAAGAAAAAAGATTGGTTAAAATTCTTCTTTCAACTTTGCGGTATTGATACGAATAAACTTCCACCCCTTGTGCGCTCAATAGATAATGTTGGTGGCCTTACTAAAGAGGCTGCTGATGCAATGGGATTGCTTCAAGGGACCCCTGTCTTCGGTGGTTGTGATGACGTGCAAAGTGCTGCAGTTGGTGCCAATGCAGTTGGTGAAGGGGAAGCCCATATTTATCTCGGTACTTCTGCATGGGTATGTGTTTCAACTTCAAAAAACTTAAAGCATAAAAATGGTGCTGCTGTTATTCAAAGTGCTGATCCCAACATGGCTCATGTTGTGGGCATTACTGAAGCTGCTGGATCTTGTATCCAATGGATTGCTGATCAATTCTACTCTCACGAACAGCAAGATCCGAATGTTGATAATATATTTGATCTTATGGATGAAGATGTAAAGAAAATCCCTCCTGGTTCTGACTATCTAGTTTGTACACCTTGGATGCTAGGAGAAAGATGTCCAGTGAGTACTACTACTACTAGGGCCACATTATTTAATATAAGCCTAGAACATACAAGGGAACATATGATGAGAGCTGTCTATGAAGGTGTCTCTTACAACTTAAGTTGGATTTTAGAAAACTTCAAACGTGATTACGGGTTTGATGTTTCAACATTAAAGTTAATTGGCGGAGGCTCCCTTGACAACCAATGGATGCAAATATTATCAGATGTTACACAAAAGCCTGTCACTACAGTGTTACAACCACAAATGGCCGGTGCCGTTGGTGGAGCAATTTGTGCAGCGATTGGACTTGGTATCTATGATAATTTTAACTGTGTTAATGATTTAATAAAAACGGATAAACATTATGAACCCAATGTACAAAATGCTCAAATTTATAGTCAGTTATTATCCTCCTATAAATCAATCTACTACTCTTTGAAACAATCTTATGCCGATTTAAATTCGGCTCGATTCTAACAGAAGACTCTTTTCCGTATACATCGTTTGCTATTTCCACAATACTACTCAAGTTATAGAAAAGGTAACTAGAAAATCTACCTAATAAAAATGATATGGAGGTTGGTATGGAAAAACCTAAAGTCTACCGTTACAGATGGGTTATTCTTGTTTCAATGATTCCAATTCTTGCTACAACCAATTTATTTTGGTTAACTTTCGCTCCAATTACTCGTATCGCAGAAGATTATTACAACGTTTCTAGTCTTAGCATCGCATTTTTATCAATATGTTTTATGGGTGTGTATATCATAATGACCTTACCAGCTTCTTGGCTCGTTGATACGTATGGTTTTCGCATCGCTGTTGCAGTTGGTGCTATTATTACTGCCGTATTTGGCCTATCAAGAGGGTTTATGTCGTCAAGCTTTACTATAGTAGTTATTTCACAAATCGGTGTTGCTATCGGTCAGCCATTTCTAACGAATTCCATAACAAAGGCTGCTGCACGTTGGTTTCCTGTTGATGAAAGGGCTACCGCTACAGGAATTGCATCTATGGCTACTTATATCGGGATGATCATAGCCTTAGTGTTAACCCCAATTCTTACTGACCAGTACGGCTTAGAAAGTATGTTGAGCATATATGGTATTGTTGCGCTCATCTCTGCTTGCATATTTTTAATTTTATCCAAAGAGCATCCGCCGACATCTCCAAGTATCTATAAAGAGACTGAACAAACCTTTTCATTTAAAGGGTTACAGCAAATGCTACACAAAAGAGATTTTATCGTGTTAATGGCGTGTGTTTTTATCGTAATGGGCGTATTCAATGCAGTGATGACATGGATTGAAAATATCCTTAGTCCTAGAGGAATCACCCCTTCTCAAGCAGGTATCGCTGGCGGTGTATTAGTTATTTTAGGCCTCGTTGGAGCTGTAATCCTCCCAATTATTTCAGATCGTCTTCATCAACGTCGTTTACTTTTAATCATTCCATTAATCGCATCTATACCTGGTTTTATTGGGCTCACTTTTTTTCACCAATATAGCTTAATCCTTCTGTCTTGTGCATTTCTAGGATTTTTCATGATGGGGGTCGGTCCGATCGCTTTTCAATATGGCGCAGAGATCGCTAATCCAATCCCAGAAGGTACATCCTATGGCATGCTTATGCTAATGGGGCAAATTTCAGGTGTAATATTCACTTATAGTATGGATGCATTTAGAGTTAGTTCAACTGGATCACTAACACCTGCCATGATCATACTTATAAGTTTAATGTTAATTGGGTTATTTCTGACGTCTAAATTAAATGAATCAACGATGATTTTATCAAGTGAACATAAGGAGGAAATGTAATGGAAGTTACTGAAGTGAAGAAGATGGTTTGTGACGCAGGAAAGAGACTACTTTCCAGCGGACTTGTAGAAGGAACTTGGGGAAATATTAGTGTAAGAGTTGATGAGAATACAATGGTTATTACACCAAGTGGAAAAAATTATGCAGATCAAACACCTGATGATATGGTCGTTGTCAATTTGGAAGATTTAACATATGAAGGAGAGCTAAAACCTTCCACAGAATGTGGATTACATGCGGAAATATATAAGGAAAGAAAAAATGTAAATTCCGTTATTCATACTCATTCCCTTCACGGTTGTACAGTTGCTGCTGCTCGTAAAGAAATCCCTCCAATATTAGATGATATGGTACAAATTGTAGGTCCGAGTATTAGAGTGGCTGACTACGCAATATCAGGCACAAAAAAACTCACAAAAAACGTTATTAAAGCACTTAAAGGCAGAAATGGTGCTCTATTAGCTAATCACGGTACAATTTGTGTAGGCAGATCGATTGACGAAGCATTCGTTACTTGTCAAGTACTCGAAAAAGCATGTCGGATATTTATTGATGTACAAAGTATCGGTGGTGCGGCTCAAATAAATAAAGTAGAAGCCATTGCGATGCACCAATATTATTTAAAAAAATATTCTAAAAGGCAGTCAATATAACACTTTAATAACAAAGAGGCTGATACATGTAAGTAATTGTATCAGCCTCTTTCATTGCCAAAATAATAAGGTATATCCCCACACTTTCATTCAATATTCTAAGCCGCTTTGTTAACGGAACCATATGGCTTCTTAACATTCATTGTTACAAATTTGCATTCAATAGCCGATCTTGTCAAAAACATGACTGGCCTAGAACTCAATCCAAAAGTAATGATTATCGTTAATAACGGAATAACAATGATACTCCATACACTTCCAGCAGCGTACCAATCTAGTGTTTTAATGAATTTAATAAAAAAGAAATGCAAAATAAATACATACGAAGTTCTAAGACCTAAAGGCGTAAAAAACATCTGTTTTTTTGGAACCCAAGGTAAAAAAGAAATAATACCACAAACCATAACTACATAAACCATCATGCGAAAGAATGACCCATACAAAGCAGAATGTCCAATTGTATCAAAAGAATATTTACCTAATAGGTACATTCTCATTGTAGATGGATCCAAAACTAGAAATATAGCCAAACAAAAAATAAATAATGTAATAGATATGATCTTTCCATAACTTTGTTTTACCCAATGGAAATATGCTGGTTTCATATAATAGCCAATAAGGAAAAACGGAAAGAACACAAAAGTTCTTGAAATACTAAAGTATGATTCTGCACTATCTACATAGCCAATTCCAATTCCAAATAGAAAAGCAAATACGAGTGAATATGGAATTTTCGTAAATATAAACAACATTAAATTCCAACAAAACATACTTAACAAAAACCACATACCCATCGTTGGCATAAATAATGACAGTTGAAATGTATCGTAATCGTATAAAACATAATTGTAATAAGAATAAATGATTTCGAATAAAACATATGGAAATAGCGTCTTTTTAATAACCTTATTTATGAATCCCTTTTTATAAAAGCTTTTAGAAAAATATCCTGCAATCAATATTAGAGCAGGCATTCTAAAAGCAGCCAAGAAATTGAGCATTACATTTAGAAATTCATTTTGCGTCCTAAACATACTGCTTAAATGACCAAATACAACCAACAAAACTAGAATAAATTTTGCATTATCAAAAAAAGGGTCTCTACTCTTCTTTTGTGTAATATCTTTGCTGATAGCAAAACACCCCATCATTAATTATCAATAATCTAACTAACAAATATTAGTTTCAATACATTTACTACTGTTAGACGTCCTTAAACCTAAAATCGTTACAATATATATGTTGTTATTTATTACCTATAAAGCAATTAGGCAAAAATCAAGTATAGGATTTAATTGTCTTAACTGACATCTCCACGATAAAAAAGTTGACTCTCTACCATAACAGAGAATCAACTTTTTTTCATCTAACAGTTTTCTGCAACAGCTACTTCCTTCTGAAGCGCTATGCTCGCCCCCTACAAAAAATCTAGGAACTGGAAAAAACAAGTTATAGCTTCATATAATTGTATTATCCATACTTTAAAGAGGTGATTCATATTGGCCATAGCTGTCATTGATGTGAAAACACATAGCTTAATAACCACAATACCTGTAGGTACTGGTCTTTTTGATACTTATGGGATGGCTATGACTCCCGATGGAAAACTAGTTTATGTAACAACTTTACCTGACTCAATATCTGTCATTGATGTGAAAACTCATTCAATCATTGCTACGGTTGCAGTTGATGATTTGGCAGATGACTTCCCAATTGATATTGCATTTACACCAGACGGTAAATTAGCTTACGTGACTAACCCTCTCAGTAAGAAAATTTTCGTAATCGATGTAAATACTCATTCACTTATTTCTTCAATTCAAGTAAGTAGAAACCCTTTCATCGTAGATATTTCTCCAAATGGCAAACTTGCTTATGTTACAAATAAAGATATTCAAATTGTAGAGCCGAACACAATATCTGTTATTGACGTAAAAACTCATTCATTGATTAACACAATAGAATTTGCAGTTACTGATAACTTATTGGATATTGCATTCAACCCTGATGGTAGCATCGTTTATGTTGTTGGAAACTCACCTAACTCAACTGTTTTTGCGATCGATACAGACACACACTCAGTCATTGCTACAATTGTAGTTGGTGATTCTCCATTTAGCCTTAAATTTACCCCCGATGGCAAACTTGCTTATGTCGTTAACAGAGGAGGTGCATCAGTATCAGTTATCGATGTGAAAACTCATACAGTCATAGCAACTGTACCTGTGAATGCCTTATCAGGTAATATTGATTTTAGTCCTGATGGTAAATTGGCTTATGTAACCAGTGAGACCTCTGATAATTTTTTAACTGCCATCAATGTGAAAACCCATTCAGTTATTGCGAATATCATGATTCCATTCGGACAATCCGATGTTACATTCACCCCTGACGGAAGACTAGCTTATGTGACTCATCAAAATGATGAGTTTGTCTCAGTGGTTGATGTTAAGACCCATACAGTGATTGCTACAGTTCAAATTAATTTTCGGCCTAGCACTGTTATATTCACACCAGATGGTAAGCTAGCTTATGTGACTCAAATTCTTATCTAATAGCATTATCGTAGATTCACAAGCCACTATGACCTTTAAGTAAATATGTGATAGCATGACAAGCTTCAGCTTTAACCCAACTGCTTTTTCCATGATAAAAAGACGTCCTTCTACACAACAAAGACGTCACATTGTACAATCATTATAACTTTATATATTACTTAAATATTAACTTGGATGAGTTTCTCTAAATTTCATCTACTAGTTTTTTAATTGCTCTTATTCCTCATTCATAGCATGATCAGCTGCTTTAATAGCATGAATCTTCGTCGTATCAAAGACAGGAACTGATATGTCTTGCTCCTTTATAAGCATCGTTATTTCTGTACAACCGAGTATAATTCCTTCAGCTCCTTGCTCAATTAACTTATCGATAATCTCTACATATTGACGCTTGGATTCATCCCTTACTTTGCCTAAACAAAGCTCATTATAGATAACATCATGAATAATGTTGCGCTCTCGTTCATTAGGTACAATCACTTCTATATTATCATTCGATTGTAATCGCCCTTTATAAAATTCCTGCTCCATCGTAAACTTAGTTGCTAATAGTCCAATTTTTGTTATACCACATTGCTTTATTGCTTCTCCCGTCATATCTGCAATATGAAGCACTGGCATTGTAATTGCTGTTTGGATATCCTCAGCCATTTTATGCATCGTATTCGTACAAATAAGTAAAAAATCTGCTCCACCTTTTTCTATACACTTTGCCGCATTGATAAGTTCCTCGGTCGCTTCATCCCATTTCCCAGCAAATTGAAGATCTTTGATATGTTGAAAATCTACAGAGTACATTAAACTTTTTGCTGAATGATGTTTTCCTAGTTTTTCTTTTACTCTTTCATTAATTAATTTGTAATATATAGAGGATGATTCCCAGCTCATGCCACCAAGCAGCCCGATTGTTTTCATTATATTTCTTCCCTTCTTCCTCATTAGCATGATCATTTGAATATTCAGATAATTAAAGTTTATTGTAACACTTTATGAGATAAATCATAGTATATTAGATTGATCTATGCCACTCTCTCTAATTACTTTCAAAATAATGCAATTGGAACAAAGGTTTTATAAAATTTAGTTTCTATATTAAAATTATTTATAGATGTGGACATGTAGGTATACCAGGAAAAATATTTTCTCAGCTTTTTTCGTAAACTTTGTTGCTAAAGTTCCCAAAATAGAAGATAAAAATGTCTTTTTACTCAACAGTCATCACTATACAGAAGAAAATATGCCTTAAACCTAGTTGTATACATGCTTTTTTAGTATAAAAAACACAATTCCACACGAAAACAGCCTATTAAAAAACCTTATACATCAACTTATGAGCGCCAATTGGATAAATTTCAAATATATCACCTTGCGGTAAAAGGCCTAATTTTTCGTAATAATCACATACAGATACACGCGCATTGCACCACCAAGAGTCCACATTTTTTTCATTCATCAATGCTTCTGCATAATTAATCAAACTACTACCTGCACTTTTCTTTCTATATTTCTTCAAAGTCGCCATCCCTCTTAGCCTATATTGTATATGACCGTCAATCAACGGGTGACACTCGTTATAGAACGAGGCTACACTTACTATCCTGTTATTTACAAAAGCTCCTAAATGAAATGATTGATGATGATGATCATGCTCGTACTTACATGCCCCTATTGTTTGATGAGGGCGTAATACTTCATTACGTATTTCATAAGTGTCTTCAGGGTTTACCTGTTTTACAGCTATCATGATTAAGCCCCTTCCTTCATAAATCTATACTCAATTAGGGTCGAGAAGAGTGTAACTTGATAAGTAAGATATGTAATTCATAATGGTTAGGTGTTATTCTAAGTCCATTCAAACTTATTAAAATACAGACAAAACAAAACTTATGCTAAAACAAAGATGATAGTCTAATTGCTATCATTCGGACTCGTCCTCCACACCGTTCCCCTTCTCTCATACTCTAATCTCTTTTCCACTGCATAGGCTACATCCGATCCAACAAACCTTTCTATTAACCATAAAGCCAAATCAACACCTGAAGTGACTCCTCTTGCAGTAAGTAACTTATTATCATCTACTATTCTTGCACCGATCACTTCACAACCTAGGGCGGCCATTTCTTTTGATGCTAGGTGATGCATTGTAGTTGTACGACCTTTTGTTATCCCACAAACCGCCATTAACATTCCACCTGTACATACACCACCAATAATCGTACCTTGTTCGTAAAATTGTTTGATTATCTGAGGTAAAACACCCCGTTCCGCTTCTTTTCGAGCACCATGCTCCCCTTTATGGTTCCATCCACCCCCCGGAACTATTAACATATCTGGACGTTTTTTAATGGAGATTGTAGCATCTACATTTACCTTCAAACCATAAAAGCCTTTTACTTCCTTTTGCCCATCTAACGTGACAAGACTTACTTGAAAATAGTCTTTTATTTCATTTGAACGCTTTAAAACTTCATAAGGAGCAATTGCATCTAATTCATCAAAACCGTTAAATAGTATTATTTGTATAACCATTTATACACCTCATAACACGATGAATGTTATTCTATTTATATCTTACTCTCGAATTCAACATAAGAAAATTCTTGAATTTTTATATATAAACATAAGGAAAACTTATCTTTAAAATATGATGGTTATCCTCCTATACTCCAAGACACATACCTTCTTTTGTAAATTACATATTTTATCTAATCTCTTAAATGATCTGTTCATATACTAAAGGAGTTTTTACATAAGGAGGTGTATGAAAACTGGCGTTTTGCGTCTGACCTTGAGAACTATAGCAAGAATTTATTCATGTGTGTACCTTCTCTACTGATGTATATATAGATACAAAAGTATTAGTAGCACTAGGAGATCACGATCAAGCTAATGATGTAGAATTTGTATTTAGTGATGGGACTCCAATAGAGTTTAATGAAGTAGGTGTTCATACTTTTGACCCTGTTATACTAAACACATGTGCCAACATTATTGGTACGTTCAACAAACCTGGGGAATATCTATTTAATGTTGCATTACTCGAACAAACAACTAACGAACGCTTAGATTTTGAAGCGTCAACTGTCAAAGTGTTTGATTAAATACTAGCACTCTTTCTATATTTATTACCGTAAAAAAAACTACACTTCCTGTTATTACTAATCAGTAACATTGGAGGTGTAGTTTGATGTTCATAGGCTGTGATAGCAGCTATAATTAAATCCGAAATGAAAAGCTATCAATCGTTTCATCTGTCCTTATTTAGCCATTACATTAACAAAGCTTTCAAGAAGTACCTTTATTTTTTAATGACAGATGAAGCGTCTCTTATCTTTCTTTCAAACAATATCTTTTTCGGTTTGACAAATCCATCTCGAAAATAATATTCTCTTTCATCATTACTTCCATCAAAGGCTGCTTTAATTTGTTGAGCTACATACTTTCGAAATGGAAAACTATTATATTTTTTGGGATTATAACTAAGCTTTAATTCAGGATAGTCATAGATTTTTCCTTCATAGACTAAATCTAGTTTGTTAGCGTTGCGGAAATCATTTGGTGAGACTAGTGAACTAGGCTTATTAAAAAGCTTTATACCACTACGTCTCAAAATCTCTGCAACAAACTGCGAACAAAAATAGGATGAAGGAACTTCAATCGGATGGTTAATAGGTACACCAAACAATCCTATAAAATTGTAATAGTACCATTTCCTATTCTTTTTAAAAGCTGCAATAAGTCGCAACATTTTATTATATATACGTTCATTTACGTCTAATTTATAAATAGCACACGTTGTTTCAGGGTACCAACTAAATGTACCTTTCACAAAGTCCTCTTGTACAAATCCACCGTATAGAGGGTTAATTGGTTGTTTACGCCCAAAGCTAAACACTTCGTTCAACTCTTTATCTAATGCTATTGAAGCATGATTATATGGGGCATGTGTGACAAGTTTAATTGTTCTATTAAGCGTTGTACCGGTATCCGTTAATAAAATATAAACTTCCTTCATAAATCTCCCCCCTCTATTCTCCTAATAAGATTACGATAATTATAAATGAGAATGTTAAGATTATAAACCCTGTATACAACAGTATTATTTGGCAAGAGAGGAGATAAAAATCTGTCTATCATTAATTATTCTACAACATTGCCATTTGGCATTAGCCTCTTGTTAAAAAGAACGTGCGCAATGACAGTTTGAAAAATCATAAATACTCCACCGACTGTCCAGTACAGAGGTAAAACTGCTGGAGCAGTTAACGAAAATAAGCCAATTAAAATTGGTGACACATAACCTATAAACGCAAATTGTTGTTGCTGCTGTGAGTTCATGCCCATTTGCGATACTTTATACTGAATTAAATAAACGAATGCCGCTATGAGCGCCATAATTATACCCGGTTGCCCGAGGTTAAACCATAGAAATGAATGGGTAGCGATTTCAGGTGTGCGCTGAATCGCATAGTAGAAGCCAATTAAAATTGGGAATTGTATGATCATAGGTAGACAGCCAATGGATAAAGGATTAATCCCATGCTGTTGATAAAGTTCTAACATCTCTTGTTGCAGCTTTCTTTGTTCATCAGGCTTCATAGCTTTGTCTTTAAGCTTTTGTTGTATTTCCTTCATTTCAGGCTGGATCATGTTCATTTTTTCTTTCATATTCAATTGGTTACGGTATTGTTTAATCATCATAGGCATTAAAATTAGCCTAATGATGATTGTTATCACAATGATAGATAATCCATAACTACCTTTAAACAGGGCTGCAATATATTGAATTAAATAAGAAAATGTATACACAAAATAATGATTAAACCATCCAGATGTATTGGCATCTATTGGCTCTGCCGTTGCTTGGCAGCCACTTAACAAGACCAATCCAATGATAACTAATAAACTACTCTTTTTCTTAAGAATTGTGAATACAGACTGACGTACCACAGTTTTCCTCCTCGTCTCATTTGTAATTTTGTTCTTAATGAGACTGGAAAACAATCTGAATCGTCATCAGGAGCTTCTTTCCGTTTTACTTTTGAATTGATCCAATGTTGTATAAGCTTAACCTCTCCTGATTTTTGTTGATCAAGTAAAGGAGATAGCTGGATGGATTGTAAGTATTCTTTATTTGAAAATTGATGTTTATTTACATATTGCTTAGAAATATAAATGACTGCTGACACTACAAGTGCAGTAGTAATAAGTAAACTAAGTGAAAATATATAAGGGAAAATATTGTTTATCATTTCAACGAACATCTGTATTCACCTCCTGCTTGAATATATCTTTGTATACGGACTACAACCTAAAAGGTTTCAATTTTTATAACGGCTTTTTATGTTTACTTTGTTGTTATAATCACTATAATCGTTTGCTTTCAGAAGGGATCACATAGATTGTATTTGTTTTTTTGTACTATTAAAATAAGCAACATACTGGATATGTTGCCTTAAAGATTTTGAGACTATTTCAGTTCTGTAGAAAGAGACTTCAAAAAAAATAACAGTAAACTCAAACCTTCTCTTGTCTCTCTATCAAACATTGATCTTGAAAGTTGCATTGCAGTTAATGGATCTTTTCCTTTACGATCTAATTGTGCTTTGTTAAAAGCGTTAACTACACCTTCAGCCATATTAATTGAACCATTCTGTAACATTACATCAGCTACTTCAACCATTTTTATTGATTTTTCAAACATTTCACTAACCATAGAACTAGTCATAGCTTGTTTCATACCATTTATTAGCTCAGCCAATTGAGCTAAAGTTGTTAATACGCCATTTTCTTCTAGCTGCTTAATTTCAACTAACGTCTGTTGTAAACTTTTACTTACTTCAACGAGAGTTGTCAATAATTCTATCGTTTCAGGCTGAATTATTTGATCAGCTACTTCAGTAATCTTTACCGTTTTATGAGCTAGCTCTGAAACCATTTCTCCAGTTGTTGCTTGACTAACAGCATCCAATAATTGCTTTATTTTATCACTCGTTTGATCAACCACTAAGTGTTCTCCTTGCTCACTATTACTCAACATGAACACCTTCTTTACAAAATTCCTCTTGCGTTTAGCCAATATAACTCACCATAGACTAGCTTGAACCAATGAAGAAAATCAGAAGTGGCAACTGGTTTAGGTGGTGTATGATAGTCGAATGTAATCATACTTGCGTCCTCTAAACTGTTTTCTAAAAAACACGCGACTTTACCATTATATCTATGAGTTTCAGGTAAACCTTTAACACGATTCACAATATTAGGTACTAACACTTCTGTCTGATAATGTGCTGTGGAGCCAGCTTTGCTAATTGGTAAGTTAGTGGCGTCTCCTATCACATAAATATTATCTGACCCTGCCATTTTTAATGTATAACGATCTGTCGGAATGAAGCCTATCTCATCACCGAGTCCTGAATTTACAACCACTGGTGCCCCTTCATGAGATGGAATAGAAACGAGTAGATCATAAGAATGCTCCTCACCATCCATTGTCATTACAACCTTGCGTTGTGGATCAACTGATTCTACGTTGAAAAATGACTCGAATTCTATTTTGCGTTTCTCAAATTCCGGTTCTGCCCAAGCTGACACTGGTTGCAAGGAATGAATTCTACCTATTGGATATGTGTATTTAATCGTAATGTCGTCTTTTATACCCCTCTTGCTAAAATAATCTTCTAACATTAGTGCTAATTCTAGAGGAGCTGCAGGACATTTATGAGGAACGTCAATCGTAATAAGAATTTTACCTTTTTTCATATCTACTAGCTTATCTCGTAATTTAATAGCCCCTTCAAGTGTGTAGAAATTATCTGCTCCCTCTTGTAAACCAGGGATACTATTAAAATTAGGGTGAGAGCCGGTAGCAATAACTAAAACATCATAGGAATATTGAGTTGTCTTTGACTTTATCATATTTTTTTCAGGGATAATTTTTTCAATATTATCAAATTGTAAATGAACATTTCTATGGACGAGTGTGTCTTGCTGACGGATAAAATGTTCAGGGGCTTTTTCATTAAATACAACATATAAATAACCAGGCTGATAAATATGCTGTTCTGTATTAGATATTAATTGGATCTCAACTTTATCTTCTGTTATTTCATCCTTTAACTGCCGTGCCAATTTATTCGCTACCATCATGCCACCACTACCTGCACCGATGATAACAATCCTTTTTTTCATGGAGAAAAACACCTCTCCTTCCTTCAAATCACATAAATTTATCTCATTTTTCTGACCGCTATTTTGTACTCTTCATCTATTCTTTTTAAATAAACTATTTCGTGGCCCATTTTTTTAGCCCATTCCGGAATGTCAACAGCCGATCCTTTGTCGGATGAAAGAACTTCAATAATGTCACCTATCTTACTTGTTTTAATGGATTTAATAAGCTCCATTAATGGACCTGGACAATATGAGCCACGAGCATCAATAGACCTTGTGATCATAACATCAGCCATAGTAATAACACCTCCAATACATATTTTCTTACATGGTTATGACTTGTGAACCTTGTGTCATTGTTAAAAATTTGGTGACGCCTATAATATCATCGAAAACGTTAATCATATCATCTTGCTGCCAGCCCATAATATCCATTGCTAACGCACAGCCGTAAATATGCAAATCCCCTACATCTTTTCCTTCTTTTAATAAATGATCAAATAAAGGAATGTCTTTTAATAGCAGTTCTTTACCAACAACTCCTGTTTTAAATTCTTGCTTCTTGAAATGGTCAATATGAAACGACGTCAACGCATTCATTGTCACAAAAACATTTACCTTCATTCCTGACATCGATGCTACTGATCCGACTAATGCACCTGCATGTAATTTTTCAAGCTCGTCACTCATTAGAATAATGCCTATAGATGGTTGCTGCGCACTCACTTTTTATTCCTCCTTACTTAAAAATTTTATTTACAACTATATTATATATTACCTATACCCGTATAGGTGTTACAACTTCATGAACAGTATACTTCTTATTTTTTTTTACTTCCAACAACTTTAACTAAAGATGTGCGGTCTAAATTCTAAAAGTAAAAAACTTAAACGTCATTTATGCATAAATCGCCATTAACAGAGCTGTCTTCAACTCTTATTTCATTCACCTTTATACAAAAACAGCGAAAAAGGCACTAAACAATATTTGTACTGCACCCCAATTGTTAGACACAACTATCAATTGGAGGTGTTGTTTTTTATGAGTAAATTTTCTGCTGAAGTAAAAATTAATGCGGTAAAACAATTTCTTAATGGGAAGGACAGTGGTGAATCTATTACTCAATCTATAGGGGTTCACCACAGTAATTTTCATCAATGGGT
>NZ_JBPXRQ010000054.1:0-26892 GCF_051842895.1 Cytobacillus sp. Hm23 | reverse complement strand
ATTTTATCAGAAGTAGTCCTTATTTTAATTCAAAAATAATCAAAGCCGGTGAAATTTTACTCGTCGTAAAATTTCACCGGCTTTTTCATATCAGAGTTGGGTTTTGTCCCAGCCTCTTTTTCTGAGGGCTTGAACCCTACTCGTGAAACACGTTAACGGAACAATGATTAGTCTCCTAGTGTGACTTCTTTTCGTTGACCTTTTTGAAAGGTTGTAAGTGTTTTATATCCAACATCTCTTGCTAATTTGATAGCCTGATCAAAATCTCGCCCAACATCTTCAGGTACATGAGCGTCCGATGATAGTACAATTGGAATTTTTTTATCAAAACACATAGTTAATAAGCGCGGGTCAGGATATAATTCCCCAACAGGCTTACGAAGACCTGCTGTACTAATTTCCACACATGTTTTTGAATTAGCTAATGCCGATGTAGCACGATCATATTGTTCAAGTAGAAACTCTTCATCAGCAGGTACATATTTGAAAATTTTTACTAAGTCTAGATGACCGACGATATCAAATAAATTTGACTGTGCTAACGTTACAACTTGATCATAGTATTTTCGGTATGTATCATATAAATCTCTTCTGTCCCATTCTTTGCGATATTCAGCCAAATCAATACCGAAATTACCGACCCAATGAATCGAACCAATTACGTAGTCAAAATCATAGCTTTGTATAAAAGCTTCCATTTCTCTATGCTTGTTAGGAGTATAATCCATTTCAATAGACATTTTCACATCAATTCCGTCATTCCAAGCATCATGAAATAGCTGAATATAATCATCCATATCATAATAACGGCGCTCATCAACCCAAGGATTACTCAAAATATCTTTTGTTTGATAGAAGTGATAAGCGTGCTCTGAAATACCAAAATGTTCAATCTTTTTCTTAGCTGCTTCATCCGTAAATTGCTTTAAATAATCGATGGTTAGTGTACCTTTCTCTAAATGATTATGATAATCTGTAAGCATGTGATGTTCCTCCCGCATGTTTTTTCTCATTATATCCTGTCAATGAGCACGGGACAACAATAACATTATTATTAGTATAAGTGCTTTGTGAAAACTATGTTGCTATTGTCAATAAATTAGAACGACTTTAAGAGATATAGCGCACCATTATAATTAAACGAGAAAAAGATACTCGAACACTAAATTGTTACATGTTTTTTTCTTCGTACTAAAACAGTCTTACAATATAAATCGTTATCTTTCTGATACGACTAACACTTGGGATGGGTAAATGACATCCTTCGTAAGTTTATTTGACTTCTTAATATCGTCAACTGTCACATTTAACTTAGCAGCAATTGCTGGTAAGGAATCTCCATCTTTTACAATATACACTTCTTCGATATTAGGATATAGTACTATCTCTTGGCCAACATGAATGATATCCGATTGCAAATTATTCCATTGTTTAATAGAATTAATCGCAACTTCATGTTCTAAAGCAATTTTCCAAAGAGAATCATTTTCTTCAACTTTCACAGTCATTTTTTTATCCGGTTCAGCCACATCTTCATAATTTGGTTGCTGGTTTCCAATGATGATCTCTGAAGACAGCTCACCATTTTCAACATCAATTGTTTGCCATTCAATGATTTCATTACTGAATTCCATTTCGGTTATTAACCGCTTATAATTACTAGCTATCGCTTCATTAGACAGCCTTTTATTTTGCTGTTGAGAAGATTTTAATACAGATAAGGGGTCAATTGCATTTGTCTTCGCATAATTCCATTCTCCAACGTGTATTTCAAAATGTAAATGTGGGCCTGTAGAACGACCTGTACTTCCAAGTTCGCCTATCTGTTGCCCAGTTTTCACTTCTTCTCCTTCAACAACATAACGATTTTGCATATGTGCATAAACGGTCTCAATACCGTTATTATGTTTGATAAATACAACATTTCCATATGTATTAGAATAATATGATTTCAGAACAGTACCACTAGCAGCAGCCATAATCGGACTCCCAACTTGGCCAGATATATCCAAACCTTTATGTCTCCCATTTCGAGAATTAAAATTATCTGTTAGCTCACCTTCAGCAGGCCAAACCCAATTTTTTGTTAGCTCTTCTATTGACAACCCTTCAGCTTTTGCAATTCTCCCTCCAACAAATAATAACCCTATACAGAAAGCTATCATTAAGACAACGAATAAGCGTCTAAAAAAATCTAACATTTTTGTTAGCCTCCCCATTAATATATCGTTATCTTATATATGAGGACTTGGCCAAAAATAGAACAAAAAGAGAGATGAAAAAACATCCCTCAATCGTCTAAATCCATTAAGTTAGGTGCCACAGGTACTCGATTTTTTGCTAACAATTCTACATTACCTATTGAAGAAATATTTGCTCCAGTAAATGAAACAGTTTGAATATCAAATTCACGTGCAGTTAACATGATTGCATCAATCATTATTCTGTACTGCTCGGAATCACTTAGTACCGTTGTTTGTGAAAATTGAATATTAACATGAGTTCCATCACCACTAGACTCAACAGCTACTATTTCTACACCTTCAGGTATAGAAGGATTAAGATTATATTGCTTATTCACTACTGTCATATTTATTAATGCTTCTTTCAAGCTACTAAACGATTCTTCAGTAGGAGTTAAAAATGTTGGGTATTGTTCATCTGCTTGATAAAGAAGATATGCTTTCTTGCTTACCTTCTTGATCTCGCTGACAGCTCCTATATCAGTATGGCCAAATTCTACATCTTGCCCTTCTGACATGAATTTGACGGATTTGATACCCATCCATCTAAATGTTTCAGAGACACTTTTATTTAATATAGTTTCTTCAGTCGTACCCTTATCTTGTATTTGATCTAGTTGTGGAATATCGACAATAATTGATTTCCCTACTTCATTATCATCATTCACTTCAATTATAGAGTAGTCGTTAAGAACAAACTCTGATAACCCCCACTCTTCAATTGGTAATTGTGACTTCATATTTTCCATTAATTCAATACTTGATTGATTCGTATTTTCACTTAAATAACTAATTGGAATAACATTTTGCATATCCTTATCAGGAATGGCAAACGTAACGAGTGTTTTATCATTTAATTGCTCTTCAGTCACTACAAAACGACTATTTTCAACCTTCGGCGAAATGATACTCGTTTCATTCGCTACCGACCTGTCACTTATCTCTTCTTCACTTTTTACTTCTACTGATTCGGTCGCCTCAGACACGACATCTTGAAGTTCTCCATTAGTAGCATCTTGTGTTAGTTCAGTAGCTGAAGATTTATTAGAACTCTCATCGGTAGCCTGATTATTAAAGTCATTCATTAAAGGTTGCAGAAGTATAAATACAATAATTATAGCAGCAGCTGTTGCAAAGCTAGGTAAAACCCACATTACCTTCCTTTTTTTATTTACAGATGAGGATACTTGGTTATATATGGATAACGGATCACGATCGTCCTTAATTGAAGGCATTTTCCTAAGTATTTCTTCAATCCGTTCTTCATTCAACTGTGATTTTTTCATGTATGTTACCCTCCTTATCTGCATACTCCAACATATAACGTTTTAACACTTTTAGCGCACGATGTTGAGTTGTTTTCACTTTACTCTCTGTCCAATTTAACGCCTCTGCGGTTTCGGAAATAGATAACGATTGCAAATATCTCATGACAATAACAAGTCGCTGATCGACAGTACACTTGTCAAGACACTTGTACATCAGCTGAATCTCCTCATTTTGAACTGCAATTTCTTCCGGAAGAGGTGTTTGATCTCTTACTGGTTGTTTATGCCAATCAAAAGAGTCTATAATCTTTTGCTTCCAGCCCTTTTGTTTACGAAAATAATCGATCGCAACATGTCTTGCAATTGAAAACAACCAAGTTTTTTCACTACTGTTTCCTTCAAACTGGTCAGATGACTTTAACACTTTTATATAAACCTCTTGAACAAGGTCTTCAGCTTGTTCCTTGTTGCGCACCATATAAAACAAAAATTGAAAAATATCTTGATGATATTTCTCATAGAAGTTCTGGAAAACGGTGTTCATCTCTTTCCCCCCGTTTCAATGTATTTGACGTAAGTTTTATTTAAAAAGTTACAACCACATTATATTACAATTATTAAAAATACCTCTCTTAGACAACTACACTACTCATTTTAACAAAAAGGAAGAATTTTTGAAGTAAATTCTTCCTTTAATGGTATTTGCTATTTATCTTCTTTCTTTACATCCCTTATCTTTCTATCTTTAAAAACAATCGCGCTTCGTTCATACTCTACATCTTTCACTCCGTCGCGAGCATTAATTACACGTGCAATTGCAAAAAAGTAATCAGAGAGTCGATTAATATATTTTAGAACATTATCATTTATTTCATCTTGCTTTTGTAACGTCACAATTTTTCGTTCAGCTCTACGTGCGACCGTTCTAGCAATATGTATGGCTGCAGAGGGTGCTGATCCTCCTGGTAATATGAACCGTTCTAGTGCAGGGGCTTCTTTAATATATTCATCAATTCGACTCTCCAAAAATTCAACGATGTCATACTGTACCTTATAAGCCCGCTTATTGTTAATTACAGCTAGATCTCCACCACAATCAAACAGTTCGTGCTGAATTTTCTCTAATTCACTATATATATCAGCAAATGTTTCTTCCTTAAGTAACGTCATAGCTTGTCCGACAAAGGAATTCAACTCATCTACTGTTCCGTATGCATCTACTCTAACATGGTCTTTATCTACTCTACCACCAATTATACTTGTTTGTCCTTTATCACCTGATCGTGTATATAGCTTCAAAGTAATCTACTCCTCTTTATTTTATTCTTTCACTTATACCACACCAAATTCTATCTACTCTAATAGATTGTTGCACAATGTCTTGATAACACCAACCTACAATATCTCGCCATAGACGTTCTGTTTTTTCAACTGGCACAAGACCTTGAGTAATATCTGTACCGATAAGGATAACTAGATTTTCTTCAGACTCATTCTCCCAATTTAACCATTGAGTTATTTTCTCCTGCCACAAACTACGTAACTGATGATCTACACAATGATCTATGGATTTTTTTATTAACGCTTCTATTCCTTCGATAACTACGATAGAAAAACCTTCTTTTATTTCACTTGTCTCGTCATTATATCCACTTATCCAGCAACAGCTTTCCTTAGTTAGTAACTGATATGTTTCCACTACCCATTTCCGCTTTCCTTGGAAGGCACCTCCACATACAAAATGCATTGTACTTCCCCCTCATTCGATTATAATATGTAGTAAGAAGCATAAAGCCAACAAATGAGCCATAACAACGTTTCTGTTCCTTCAACAAAAGCACCTAACGTATCTCCTGTCATGCCCCCAAAATGCTTCACAATAAAAGCTCTTCCTGTAAATAAAAGAAAGAAAGATGCGATCATTAATATTACTGTAAATAGCATTGCGGTTAAATGAGTGAAGAAGTATAGCAGTACTAAAACTAAGATAACAGCAGCATAAACATAAATCTTTTCAGCTGAGGTTAGATGTTTTTTAAATGCAGCCGCCATTCCTTCGTGTTTTGCAAGTGGTGTTGTGACTAGCAAATATACCATAAACGTTCTAGATAGAATGGGTATAACTAGTAAAGCGATAGTTATAATAGAGGAACCCATAGATTCATAGATGAATAAATAACGAAAGCCAAATAAGAATAACAATGAGATCACAGCAAAAGCACCAACTCTAGCGTCACTCATGATCTCTAGTCTACGATCCTTATCTTTATAAGAAAAAAATGCATCACTACAATCCATCCACCCATCAACATGAAGTCCACCAGAAAATAAAACTGAGAAAAACATAAGCAATAAAGCCATCATCGCGGTTGATATCGGAAAGTAATGAAGGAATAACGTATGTATACTTGCTAGTAAAATACCTAAAATAAGACCAATAAGAGGAATAAATCGGACACACCATTTTCCACTTTTTGAATCCCATTGAATGTTTTTTTTAAAAGGAATAGTCGTAAAAAATTGAATTGCTAATATAAAGCCATTGATGATTCTCAACGTAATTCCCTCATCTCGTTTTTACTCTTCATTAATTGAGGAATGCCAAATTGAACAAAATAAGCTTCGTCACATGCTTGAACGATTGCTTGGTGAAGATTTCCAAGCACATACATATACATATAGGACCCCTTATCTGTAGCTACCCCACTTGAAAATAATTCATTGGATACAATGACAATATGTTTGCATTTTTCATTTAACATATAGAACGTGCTTAGAAGCTCTTGTATTAATCCCTTTCCATATTCTTCACTCGTCCAATTACACCCTTCTCTAAACAATTCATTTGCTACTAAAATCGTCAGACAGTCAATTAAAATAAGATTGCTACTTGAAAAGTTAGAAATTAGCTTTTTTAAATCGTATGGTTGTTCCCACAGGATCCAATCCCGGTTCAAAGCTATTCGATCTTGTTTGTGCCTGCTAATTCGTTCAAGCATTTCTGCATCCACAGCTTTTGACGTAGCAATATAATGAACTTGTTCTGAGTCATCAGCTAATCTTTCAACTACCTGTTCAGCAAAACTGCTTTTACCACTTCTCACACCCCCAGAAACAAATACCATCATTTGGTCTTCCACCTCATTAAAACTTCGAGCAGATAATTGTTCTCTTCTGTTGTCCGAATAGCTAATCTTATATACATACCATCAAGCCCTGAAAAATTGTACGTGTGTCTAGGTACAATCCCATTCATCAATAAATAGATTAGCAAATCTTGTTGATTATTATATACGGGGTCTTTCAGTAAATAATAATTTACAGTAGATGGAGAAACATAATAATGAAGCTTTGTAAGTTGTTGGAATACTCTCCTTCTCTCTTCATCAACCAATTGTTTTGTCTTAACAACATGAGCTTTATCACTTATGCATAATACACCTAAATGTTGAGCGATGCCGTTTACACTCCATGGTGGCTGTAGTGTCTTTAAACGTTCTATTATACTTTCACATGCAACCACATAACCTAAGCGGATCCCTGCTAAATGGTACATTTTAGTGAGTGAGCGTAAAATAATAACATGATTGTATTCTTGTATATACTTGATCATTGATATTGAAGTTTCACAAAAATCGTAAAACGCCTCATCGAAAATGACTGTTGTATGATGTATCTTTGCATAATCAATAATGTCGAGTAGTATAGCCTCATCTATTACAGTCCCAGTAGGATTATTCGGATTGCAAAGAAACATCACATCAACTTCTCTAATGAGAGTTTTAAGACGATTAATTTGAGGTTGCCAGTTATTAGATTCATTTAATAGAATCGATTCAATTTGGCATGAATAAGCGGTACAAGCAGTTCGATATTCTGAAAAAGTTGGCTCTAGTAACCCTACCTTCTTCCCAGCAAACAGTTGGGATAATAAATAAATACATTGGGATCCACCATTCCCAACAAATAGTTTTGAAGTTGGAATATTCTCTCTGTGAGAAATAGCAGAATATAGTTCACTAGACTCAATGTCTGGGTATTCAGTGACAAAGTGGAAGCTCTTGTTAAATTCGTCTTTTAAGGCGATAGGAGCTCCTAAAGGATTAGTGTTAACACTAAAATCTATTATCCTTTTTGGAGGTGCGATATTATATGCCTCGTACAGTTTTTTAGGGTTAGCGCCATGTGTTGGTACTTTCAATGAACATCCCTCCTAGAACATAGAAAATAGTACACGCTATAACCGTTCTGATCATCACTTGATTTGCCATATCTATATGCTTTACAGTCAATGCAACGATGGGTTCACCAATTGTCGCTCTATTTGATGCAACGCCCTTATAATAGTTAATCCCCCCTAACTGAACACTTAATATCGAAGCCATCGCCGCTTCTAGCCACCCACTGTTAGGGCTGGGATGTTTGCTAGCATCACGAAATAAGAGTTTCATACATTTCTTTAATGACTGCTTTGCCAATGCTACATTTGCAACAATCATTAATACTCCAGATATTCGACTAGGAACAAAATTTAATAAATCATCAAATTTCGCCGCCGCCCAACCAAATTCTCGGTATGTTTCATTTTTATAGCCAAGCATTGAGTCGCACGTATTTGCTGCTCGATACATTACAGCTAAAGGGCCACCTCCAAGTATTGCGAAAAATAAAGGGGCTGTAATACCATCGCTCGTATTTTCGGCTACAGTCTCAACGACTCCACGAACAATTTCTGATTCATCAAGCTGTATCGTATCTCTTCCAACAATCCAGCTTAATTTCTCTCGAGCTAAATCTAGATTTTGATCAGCTAAAGGTAGCTTAACTTCAATGGCGGCTTCCTTTAAACTTTTCGTTGCGATTGTTGTAAAGATAAACAGTGCCTCTACAAGCATGCCAATGACCCAATGTAATGAATATAGGTAAAATATAACTGCCGCAGAAATGACTGTTGCAAAACCACAAACTACTATGACTGTTATTACCCCTTTGCTTTTTCTGAACCTACCTTCATTTAACGCATTATCACACTTCTTAATCATCCAGCCAAAACCTCTAACTGGATGGGGAAGCCATTTTGGATCTCCTATTACAAAATCTAAACCGAGCGCAATAATAATTGCAAAGATATGCTCTATCATTCACGACCACTTCTTCTTATTTTATTATGTTGAATAGCTTTCCTTGTCGCTTTATACACAGTATGCCCAATCGCTTTACCAACAGGAGTAATAGATCCTGCATATTCTATAAGCTTATTTGTCTGAGATGCTGCAATGACAATACTATCCGTCGAGGTTCCACTTGCTATAGTTGCTGACAATGGGTCCATTATATGTTCTTCATGGAGCGCTTTTGTCTTTGCTTCAGTAGCTATCATTATCGCTTGTACAAATGCTGCTTCCGTAAGTCTACCTTCAATAAAGATCATCATATTAATCGTCCCTGGATAAACCACTTCTTCTTCTCTATGTATTGCTCTACTCACATCAACTGCATTTGATGTACCTGCGGTTATGACTGTAAATATGTTAAGGTTGTCAAGAGTAAGCGTTTCCGTAGCTACATCTTCTAATGTTGCTGCGGTCATCATGCCGATACAATCATGACTATTCATACTATGGCTTTGCAGAAATGACGCCATATCTTGTTTTGGATTGCTGCAATCATAATTTTTGTGGACGTGACGGTTTACAAAGGTACTTTTCCAACCAATTCCATCACCAATTATTGCTGAAGAAAGTGTTTTAAATGGTTGTTTAGTCTTTATAACAATTATTTCTTTAGATGTGTCCATTGATATTTGTGACATCAACCCATTTTCTTGTTGTAAAGTAGGTAATTTGGGGACGAGTGATATTAATGTTTTCGGTACTGTAGAGTGCTCACCTACAGTTAATTGTGTTCGGTATACGCTCGTTAAATCTCTTTCGTTAAGTACTTTATTAGGCGCGTCCATCGCAACCATTTTTCCATTATTCAGCAAAAGAATTTTATCACAATAAAAACTTGCTAAGTTAAGATCGTGAAAAATTGCAATAACAGTTAATTCTGATGTCTTAGACCATTGTGATAAAGAATCTAGTAAACGAATTTGATACGATATATCTAGATGATTGGTTGGCTCATCTAACATGAGTATTTCAGGCTCTTGTGCTAATGCACGTGACAAAAACACTCTTTGACACTCTCCACCACTTAAAGATGCTAAGCTCATTTGCTCCATTCCCGTTAAACCAGTTAGTTGAATAGACTTTTTTACAACGTTCTCATCTTCATCAGTCCACTGAGGGAATATCCCTCTTTGGTGAGCATATCGACCTAATTTAACTGTTTCTTGAACTGAATAATTAAATGATGCTTCAATTGTTTGAGGTAAAACCGCAATGATTTTCGCTAGCTTTTTTTGCTCATATTTTGTTATCGACTGGCCTTTTATTTTTATGTCGCCTGTATTAGCATGTAACATTCCACAAATTAATTTTAATAATGTTGTTTTCCCACTGCCATTAGGCCCAACTACACCTAAAATTTCTCCTTTTTTAACAGTGAAGTTAATATCATCCAGCACTTTTTTTTGATTATAATGATAACTAACTTCCGTTACATTAATCATGACAATATCATCCTCTTCGATTCGATATAAAAATATAAGCAAACACAGGTGCACCAATTAAGGCAGTAATGACTCCTATTGGTAGCTCACGTGGAGTAATAATTGTTCTAGCGACTAAGTCAGCAATAACTAAAAATGCCCCCCCATTAAGCATTGATAATGGCAATAGACGAATATGGTTCGCACCCCATAAAAGCCTTGTAATGTGAGGGATAACTAAACCTACAAAACCGATTGTTCCTGACACAGCAACAGCTGCACCTGTTAATAATGAAGAAGCTGCCAAAATGGTCATTTTTCGTTTTGCCACATTAACCCCTAAAACTTTAGCTGACTCTTCACCAAATGAGAATGCATTTAACTCTCTTCCATTTACGAGTAGTAATACAGTGCCTACCATATAAAAAGGTAGAATAATCTTAATATAATCCCAACCCCTCATCGCTACACTACCTAATAACCAGTTAATGATTTGTCTTAATTCTTCACCAGTAAGTGCAATCATTAAAGAAATAATAGATCCTAAAAATGAGCTAAATATAATACCAGTTAAAATGATCGTTTCCACAGACATTGTTTTCTCAACCGCCCGGGCAAACACTAATACGAGTATGAGAGATAGAAAGGCAAAAGAAATACTAAATATCGGTAAAGTAAATTTCCCTATAAAAGGGATATGAATACCAAAAAAAAGCACAATTACTGCTCCAACTGATGCTCCAGAAGATACTCCGAGTGTATAAGGGTCTGCTAATGGGTTTTTTAACAACCCTTGAAATGCAGCCCCTGCAATCGCTAGAGAAGATCCAACTATAAAAGCTAGGATCACTCGGGGTAAGCGTATTGCCATAATAATATTAACTACTGCTGTATCAAGCGTCTCTATTGATCCTAAATGAAAAACACTATAAAAAAGAACGTTTAAAATAGTAGAAAAGGGAATCGATAACGTCCCTATCGAAACCCCTAACAAAATTGAAAATATTACAAAACATACAGTAATAATATATGGTAGAACACGGCTTTTATTGATAAATGTCAGGATAGACAGCTTTTGCAAGTTCTTCTACTCCTTCAATTAAACGTGGACCAGAGATTGTTACTAAATCCGAGTTAATATCGAATACGAGCTTATCCTTAACTGCTGGTACCTCTTGCCAAGCATCTCGATTTAATACTTGTTCTACTGCATTTTCAACATAATACCCATATGTAATAACAATAACATCTGGATTAAGTAATACCGCATCTTCCTCAGTAAATTGTGGCCAACCTTCTTGATCACCAGCAGCATTTATTGCTCCAATCGCTTCGAGCATTTCATGCATAAAAGTACCTTTTCCAGTTGTATATAATTGAGCATCTACCTCTATCCAAACTACCTTTTGATCAGCTTCTTTAATTTCTGCTGATTTCTCTTTAATAAGATTCAATTTTTCTGTCATATCACTTATGATCTTGTCTGCATTTTCTTCTGTTCCTGTAACAGTGCCAATCATTTTAATTGAGTCATATACTGCTTGAAATGATGTTGCATCGTTAACAACGACCACGTTTATACCAGCATCTCGTAGTTGTTGAAGACCTTCAGTAGAGCTATGCGCACTTGAGGCATGGGCAAGAACGACGTCTGGGTTTAATGAAATTATCTTTTCAACATTAAATTTTGCTCCTCCAACCCTTTCTATCTCGGCTACTTCTGGTGGATAATTAGCCCAATCACCAACACCAACCATTTTATCACCTAAACCTAACGCAAAAGCTATTTCTGTATTACTGGGAATTATCGACACAATTGCTTGTGGCTCTTCTTCTATTGTCACTTCATTACCTAATCCATCCGTAATTGTTACTGGAAAGCTAGACTCTGCTTTATCATCAACTTTAGTTTCCTGTTCTCCGTTTGTAGACTCTGATTTATCATCAACTTTAGTTTCCTGCTCTCCGTTTGTAGAGGCAGCATTATTATTAACCTCTGTTTGACCGCAACCTACTAATAAAATGAATGATAAAATAACGATAAAGACAGTGGGGAAGTACTTTTTAATGTTTAACATCTTTTTTTCTCCTTCTTTTTTAATATGGCTGTTTTCGCAATGATTGTTGTTTTTCGTATTAGGAAATAGGAAATACACATGTTCACAACTAGAGTTTCGTGGCATCTTTTCTTCTATACAACGATGAGAATGATTTTAATCCTCTGTTGGTAGGAAACAATAATGTTTAAGAAATAAGCCTAAATAGAAATAAGCCCATCCGAATTGGATGAGCTGTTAGACGGCATCATAAATGTATTGTTATTAATAAATACACTACTCGACCGTCTCAATACTCAATCCCCGAAGAATTGAAAACGTATATAGTGCTTGGCAGGTCTACTGACTTATGCTTCATCCTACTTTGATCCTTCCCATATGGCTAACAATATGTATAATATTATTATTCCATACAGTGGTAATATCATTTCGTCCACAAATACAGTTGCGGGGGCAGTTCTAGATTCACACTAGAATTCCCTTTTAAGTCTTTATGAGAATGTTTTAAAATTCTCTTTATTCTGTAGTATAAAAGAAAAGACACCTAGCACTATTTATTTTTTAGGCTGTATACGCATTTATTATTGTTATTCATGCAAAGACGTTAAGTATAAAGCTGATTGCTTAAAATCCACTTCTATCATTCTAATTTATTAACAATAGTAACACCATATACGAAATGAGCCTCTTTAAAATTTCTTTTTCATAATACCCGATTATTAATATATTGACAAGAATAATCTGACTGCTTGTCAAAAACTTAACATGACATAATTGCGCATTTATTATTGTGGAATAAAGAATGAAAATGTAGTTCCTTCATCTATTTTACTATGAACAAAGATGTTTCCATCGTGTGCCTCTATCAAATTCTTTGCAATGGCTAAGCCAAGACCAGTACCTGAACGTCCACGCGTTCGAGCTTTATCTGCTTTATAGAAGCGTTCAAAGACAAATGGTAAGTCCTCCTCAGGAATACCTGACCCAGAGTCTTTGACGTCAATTTTCAAACCATCTTTTATAGAATTTACTTGTACAACAACAGTTCCCTGCTCATCAGTATAACGTATTGCATTATCAATTAGATTTGTTAATACTTGTTCAATCCTATCAGGATCAAACATAATTGTGTTATGTACTACGTTAATATGCACATCCAATGTAATTAACTTATCCTGTGCCAATCCTTGAAATTTGCGAATTATTCTTTGAATGTAAGGCTGAATATCTATCTCTTCTAAATGCAAATTTAAATGACCAGCTTCCATTCTAGCTAAATCCAGCAGTTCATTCACTAGCCTACCCATACGTAAAGATTCATCATATATTACTTTTGCGATATCTTTCTTTTCTTGATCGCTACTAGCAATATCATCAATGATCGCTTCACTATATCCTTGTAACATAGAAATTGGTGTTCTTAATTCATGGGAAACATTCGCAATAAAATCTTCTCGTAGCTTGTCTAACCTTCGTTCTTCAGTCATATCTCGAAGTACTGCGACAGCTCCTCTGACAAATTTATTATCATATAACGGACTCATGACGATAACCCAATTCCTACCTTGTAAAGTGATTTCTATCGTCTGTTCTTTCTCAAAAGAAACAACTTGTTTAAACAATTCTCGAACTTCTGATGGTAGTTCTTCCGTAGGCTTCTCTAAATTACCTTGCTCATAATACCATGCTTGCAAAAATTGCTCAGAAGGTGGGTTTGAAACTAAGATCGAGCCATCTTTATTAAATGTAATTACACCATCAACCATACTGCTTAAAATACTAGATAACTGCTCTTTTTCTTGACTTAACGCGTTCATATTATATTTTAATTGTCGCTCCATTTGATTAAAAGCAGTCGCTAAATCACCAATTTCATCATTCGTTAAAATCGGTACTTTCGTATCAAACTTCCCCTTTGCCACTTCGAACGCTGCTTCTCTCATTTTAAGCAGTGGAGAAGTTATTCTAGTTGACAAGAAAAAAGCAAATATTGTCGTTAAAACAATTGCGACTCCCGCAGCTAAAAGTATTAGTTTAGTTGTTTGGTGCGATGTCTCTTCTACAGCCCTTAATGACTGATATATAATTACTGCGCCATTTTCTTCGTTAGAAACTTTTAAAGGTGCAGCAACTAAAAACAATTGGCTGTTTTTATCTACTGGAGCTGTGATTTCATGTAAGTATTTCTTTTCGCTTATTACTTCCCTGTTTGTAAACACCCTAGCTAGTTGTTTATCATTAAAGATCGATGATATTGGCAGGTTTTCTAGTACATTACTATCAGGTGAATACCAATAATTTTCTTTATCATATACAATAATGACTTTCGTCATCTCATCAATTAATTCCCATGAAATATTCCGTGCTAATTGTTTATCATCATATTCTTCCATAATCGAGGCTATTTTGGTCGCTGTTTTTGTTAGATCATTCTTTGCCTCATTGACATGATAATTTTCAAAAAACTGGAGTAAAAGGACGGTTAGAATTGATAATACGAATGAAACTAATAGCAAAATGGTAAACCATAATTTCCCTACTACACTTCGCCAAAGTTTCATTCATTGGTTACCTCAAATTTGTAACCCACACCCCAAACAGTTACGATCATTTTTGCTGCTTCTTCAGAAACACGATTTAGTTTTTCACGTAGACGTTTTACGTGTGTATCAACAGTACGTAAGTCACCAAAAAATTCATAGTGCCAAACTTCTTTTAATAATTGCTCTCTATCAAACACTTTATCAGGAGCCTTGGCTAGAAAATAAAGAAGCTCATACTCCTTAGGTGTCAGACTGACCTCTTTCCCATCCGCAGATACACGATGTGCATCATTATCAATAGATAAATGAGGGAATACAATTACATCTTTTGTAGTTGTTTCAGTTTGTAAATAAGAAGTCGGTGAAGATCTTCTTAACAATGCCTTGACTCTAAGTACAACCTCTCTCGGACTAAATGGTTTAACGATATAATCATCTGTCCCAACTTCAAACCCTTGTACACGATTCACTTCTTCACCTTTTGCAGTTAGCATAATTGTAGGTGTCGCCTTTTTCTCTCTAAGTTCTCTACATACTTCAATGCCATCCTTACCAGGCATCATTAAATCTAAAAGAATGAGGTCATAGTCATTTTCAAGAGCTTTAAGTAAACCATCATTACCGTTATCTGCTTCTTCAATTACGTAATCTTCACGCTCCAAATACATCCTTAATAGTCGTCGAATACGTTCTTCATCATCAACAACTAATATCTTAATTTCTCTTTCCATTTGTCTCGTCCTCCTCAGACAATGTTTATAGTTGAAATTGTTAACGTATAGGTTTATGCGTATGTGTCTTTATGATTATGCGTATGAATGTAACCCTGCAATGACTAAGTTAACAGCAACTAGATTAAACATAATAATGGCAAAACCAATTACCGCTAACCATGCTGATTTTTCACCGTGCCACCCTTTAGAAAGTCTTAAATGTAAAAAGGCTGCATAAAAGAGCCACGTAATAAGCGCCCATACCTCTTTTGGATCCCATCCCCAAAAACGATTCCATGCTATTTGCGCCCAAATCATCGCAAAGATTAGCCCGCCTAATGTGAAGATTGGAAACCCAATAGTTACTGCACGGTAACCTATCTCATCCACTAGATCTAAGTTAACATTTTTCACAATAGGCTGCAATGCAGCACCAATTCTTTTCCGGAGTATTAACCTCAATATGCCGTATATAATTAATCCTGTAATTAATGATAATAGTAATGTATTTAATTTTTGTGCATCGATTACGGCAGGCATACTTATTAATGGCTCAAAGCGTTCAGCTGTAAGAAGCTCCCCTTGATATGGTCCAACTAAAGCTGGAAGTTGATAAGTAACCTCAAGTGGCTGTTCACTTTTGTCAACATATGAGAATGTCGCTTCATAATCTAAAACCTTAAACCCACTAGTAATGGTAATAAAACCTATTGTACTTACTAAACTATACAATATTAATTCAAGCCAAAATGTACGTTTACTTTTCTTCGATTGATCTACTGATCTAACTAAATAAATTAACCCAGCAGCAAAGCTTACTGCAAGAATTGCTTGACCTGCTGATACAGTAATAACATGTATGTATAACCAGTCACTTTGTAACGCAGGAATTAAAGGAGAAATGTCAGTTGGAAACATACTAGCATATGCAATAACTAGCATAGCTATTGGTAGTGTAAACAAACCGAGTACACTAGCTTTATAAATAATATAGATAAAGATGAATGCACCGACTAACATCATTCCAAAAAACGTAGTAAATTCGAATAAGTTACTGACTGGCGCATGTCCAGCTACAATCCACCTCAAAATAAAATAACCAAGCTGTGACACAAACCCTAAGATCGTAATAATAATCCCAATTTGTGCCCAACGGTTTTTTTTATTATCGCTGCGTTTGTTGCCTATTGTCCCTCCAAAAAAAACTGTTGCAATTAAATATAATAAAAAAGCAATATATAGTAAATTACTACTTAATTCTGCCATATTAATCCCCCTTTGCCTGCTTCTTACGATCTTCTACTTGATCAACTGGCATCACGAGCTGAGTACCCTCGATAATTGATGTAATGTCCTTTTTCAAACTAAACCAATTTTTATTCGTATGTCCTGCAATATAAATCAAATCCCCTTCACGCTTAAACCAAATCCGACGATGATTCCAGTACATCCCTTGGATAACACCAATCATAAATATTGCTCCACCTATGGCTATAATAGCTAATGAAAAATCACGCCTTACAGTTAGCCCTGAGACATTTACCGTTTCAATTCCTGAAAAAGCCACCTTATATTTATTATCTCCATTAGGCTCAATATTTTGTCGTATTGCAACAAAGCTTCTTTCACCTTCTGGAGTATCAGGTGTATACATTTCAAATACAAAAGCAGGATTATTAGGAATTTTTAATTTTGTATCAGGTTCACCATTACTATTTAAATAGTAATCCGGAAAGTATTTCAATAACTTTACTTGATAACCTTCACCTAAATCATACTCTTCCTGGGGATTATGAAGGTCTATCGTTAATTCACCGAGGCTTACATCCTCATTTTCTTTTTCTACTAATTTAAAGGACATTTCACGAAATTCATTTAATTTAAAGTCTGCCTGGTATAACGCATAATGGTCATATTTTAGAGGTTCATTCACACGGATAGCAAAATCTTTGATTTTTTTGAGCTCCGGTTCCGCACCTGGAATAAAATCACCGACACGTTCATATAACGTAACATCAGTTTGATAGTTTTTTGCTAACACCCCATCGCCAATTTTCGCTAACGCATCTTCAAAAACATCTTTTTCAGAGTCTTTTTCATAGACATCTAACTTAAAGCCATGACTTTGTAAATAATATTTCCCATTCGTACCTGGGATTTCATTAGTCTCTCCATCACGCATCCATAATGACTTATCAATATAGACCCCTGGTACCGATCGAACGAGTACACCTATTAAAAAAATGATGAGTCCAACATGATTTACATATGGCCCCCACCGTGAGAACCTGCCCTTTTCAGCAAGAATATTACCATTTTCTTCACGGACATTATACCTTTTCTTTAATAGCTTCTCTCTCACTGTAGCTAACGAATTTTCACTACCTTTTAGTTGAGATTCACTATAAAGCCTTTGTCTTTTTAAAAAACTATGATGTCTTGAAATACCTTGTTTTTTTAATGCACGATATAATGGAATCACTCGATCTAAACTACAAATAACGAGAGAAATACCGATACTCCCTATTAAGATTAAATACCACCATGAGCCGTATAACTCATGAAAGCCTAATTCGTAATATAATTTTCCTGTCACCCCATACTGAGATTCATAGTATGCTGCTGGATCAGCCTTAGCTGTATTCGGTATATACATTAATTGCGGATAAATCGTTCCAAATGCTGAAGCTATTAAAGTAATAACTATTAACCAAACACCAACTTTTACAGAAGAAAAGAAATTCCATATTTTATCAATTACCGTTTTGTTATATGTTTGTGAACGCCTTGCGCTACCATCATAGCGCATATCAACTTGCTTTTGCTCTTCATTATTAACATTATCAATCTGCCTTCCACAGGACTCACATAAAACCGTTCCATGCGGATTTACGTGTCCACATTCACACTTAACGTTTTCCATTTCTCTAACTCCCTATGGCATGATGCTTTCCATGTATTGTTTAACATCACTTTCACTCATGGTTTTGTTTACAATATCAACAACTTTTCCATCTTTGTCTATTAAAAAAGTTGTTGGCAAATTCCCAACGTCATATGCATTCATCACTTGGCTGTCTTCATCAATTACAACTGGAAATGTTAATCCGTGTTTGTCGACGAATTTCTTCACGCTAAATTCAGACTCATCAATATCAACTGCAATGATTTCTACGCCTTTATCTTTAAAATATTGATATTGATTATTCATGTAGGGCATTTCAAGTTCACATGGTTTACACCATGTCCCCCAAAAATTCAAAAATACCCCTTGGCCTTTGTAATCGGACAATCGATGTGTGTTGCCTTCCAAATCTGTTAACACAAAGTCTGGCGCTTGATCTCCCTTTGCAACCGCTTCCTTTGTCATAAATATATTTGAGTATAGGGCATATCCGAGGGCCGCCAACAATACAACTAAAATGACGGTTCGCATAATTAACCGTTGCTGTTTTTTCATGATCCCAATCCCCCTCCTAGGGACGATATAAAATCCCCCTGCATCCTGCTCATTCACTTACCTAGTATAATCCACTCCACATTATATCACTAAATAAGTTTTTCACAGTGTTTACATTTTGAATGTTGTGTGACAGATTCATAAACTTAATAAATATTTTTTTTATTACCAGTCTTCGCTACCGAGCGTAGCTGTTTCACCTCATGAGGAGAAAGCTCACGTGCATCCCCCGTATTTAACCCTTTCAAGTCTAAAAAGGCATATTTTTCACGTTTTAACTTCATTACATCATGACCGATCGCCATTAGCATTCTCCGAACTTGTCTATTTCGACCTTCCCTAATAATAATTTGGACGATTGAAGTATTTTTCTTCTTATCAATTGACTTAACTTTCACTTTTGCCGGTAAAGTTACTCCGTCATCTAGACGAATCCCCTTCTCAAGCTTTTTCACATTTTCACGAGTAGGAATACCCTTTATTTTTGCAACATACTCTTTCTCGATCTCGTATTTAGGATGCATTAATATATTTGCAAAGTCACCATCATTTGTTAGCAACAATAACCCTGATGTATCATAATCCAAGCGTCCAATAGGATATATACGTTGTTTTAGATGAGGAAAAAAGTCTGTGACAACTTTTCTTTGTTTTTCATCTGACACACTGGAAATAACACCTCTTGGTTTATATAGTAAATAATAAACAGGTTCTTCACGCTCAATCGGAATCCCATTCACTTCAACTTTATCATGTGAGCTAACTTTCGTTCCAAGCTCCTTAACTGTGCTATTATTTACACTTACTTTTCCATCTAAAATTAATCGCTCTGCTTTTCGCCTAGAAGCAACTCCTGCTTGTGCAATTACTTTTTGTAGTCGTTCCATATTAAAATTCACCTCGATAACATCTTACTTGTTTGAACATCTTTTCACAAGTTTTCAGAATAAAAAAAATAAGGCGCTACTCTATTGAGATGCGCCTTAATTAGCAAAAATGATTGTTACAACGATGATTGCCGCGATGATGCCACATAAATCAGCAAGCAGACCAACCTTTAATGCATCACCCATTTTCTTAATTCCTACTGCTCCAAAATATACTGTGAGCACGTAAAGAGTTGTATCGGTACTCCCTTGTAACGTCGAAGCTAATCTTCCAATAAAAGAGTCTGGTCCATACGTGCCAATTAAGTCTGTGGTCATCCCTAATGCTGCAGTTCCAGAAATCGGCCTCATTATTGCGAGGGGAATAATTTCAGCTGGTACACCTATCCCTTCTAATAATGGCCTCATCATCCCTATAAAATAATCCAACGCTCCTGATGCCCGAAAAATCGATATTGATACAAGCATCCCTACTAAAAATGGAATGATTGAAAATGCAATTTTGATCCCTTCCTTACCACCTTCAACAAAAACTTCATACGTTGGGACTTTTTTTACCGTAGCAACTATTAATATAAAACAAATAAGAAAAGGGATGAACCATAAAGATACTAATGTAAGTGTGGCCATATCATTTCCCACCCCTTCTTAACCTTCTATAATAAAAATAGCGGTCTATTAAAATTGCACAAATAGTTGAAAAGAAGGTGGCAATTAAGGTTGTCCCGACAATTTCAGTTGGTTTTGAAGATTCATAAGTGATTCGTATAGCAATAATGGTAGTTGGAATTAGCGTAAGGCTAGATGTATTGATTGCTAAAAAAGTTATCATTGAACGGCTAGCTACATCTTTATCACCGTTTAGCTTTTTTAACTGTTCCATTGCTTTTATCCCCATTGGGGTGGCGGCATTGCCTAGACCAAACATATTTGCCATCATATTTGATAATATGTAACCCATAGCGGGGTGATCAGCAGGAACTTCAGGAAAAAGCCTACTTACGAGTGGTTTAAAAATTTTTCCCAGCTTGTCTAACATCCCTGCCTCCTGAGCAATCTTCATTAATCCCAACCAGAACACGAGAATGCTAATTAGTCCAATACAAATTGTCACCGCTTCTCTAGCACCTTTAAATATTGCTTCATTGACTTGTTCAATCGTTCCATTTAGCAATGAAAAAACGATGCCAACGACTGTCATTAGAACCCAAATAATATTAACCATCTGAGTTTACTCCAATAATCATAGCAAACACTTGTGAAAATATCGGCCACCATGACTTTTTCGATTTTCTATTCCCATGATCATAAAAAATTGGAATTTCTTCGATCTTATCATCACTAAGGCTAATCACTACTTTACCTATAATCGTTGGAACGTCTTTATTTTTTTTCCAAGATTTTTGAGGCTTTATAAGCTGTACAGCGACATTTACTTCATTTTCTTCTTCTTTATTTAAAGGATAAAGAACATCTCTTTCCACAAATATTTTATTTTTATAAAACTCATCCTTGACCTTTTCCAAGTTATCCTGGCCAAATATATTAATAAGATTATATTGATCGAATCCCGTTTCAAACATATTAATATGGTCGTTCCAGTCATTCGAATTTGAATCTAAAGTAACTGCTATAAGTTCTAAGTCATTCTTTTCAGCTGTCGTCACTAAAGTACGATTGGCTCTTTTCGTATATCCGGTTTTACCACCAGTTGTATAGGAATACATTCCAGTCACTAGCTTATGTTTGTTCTTCCATGCTTTACTTTTATATGTTGGATGGTAGAGCTCAGTCGCGAATAGTTCTCGATATGTTTCATTTTCCATTGCATATTTCGTTAATAATGCCATATCATACGCAGTTGAATAGTGATTCTCGTGATCGTCCAATCCATGAGGGTTCGAAAACTCACTGTTTGTCATACCAATCATTGCAGCTTTTTCATTCATTAAGAAATTAAAACCTTCCACACTACCACCAACATGTTCAGCTATTGCGACGGCTGCATCGTTTCCAGAGCGAAGCATTAAGCCATATACTAAATCTTTTAATGTTATCTGATCACCTAGCTCGAGATTTATGGACGACCCCTCAGTGTATATTGCTCTTTCACTAATATCCACTATGTCCTCAAGTTTTCCAGACTCAATAGCGATTATAGCAGTCATTATTTTTGTTATACTTGCTATTCGCATCTTTGTATGCTCATTTTTCCCATATAAGACTCTACCTGTTTCTTGTTCAATAAGGATAGCACTTTTGGCACTTACGTCATTATTCGCAACTGCTGCTTGTTGATTAACTGATAATAATAAAACAATGATTAATAGAAATGTCATCCATTTTCTCATGCATACCATCAAATCCCCGTCCCTTTTTCCCGAGATTTTTCTATGAGAGGATATAAAAAAAGCCTATCCTCGTATTGAACCCGGACTAATACAAGTGTATGCAAGACAGGCTTCTATATGAATAAAAATTCGGAAAAACGCTAGTGCCTCAATCCATTAATAAACGATGAAGATAGGTTCAAAGATGTTTTACTTTATTATCTAAAAAAATGAAGGATTCTTTATTATTTTAAGCTACTTACAATTAATACGGATCCCATCGTAAGCTTCTCGCATGTTCAAAACGTTCATCAATATCATTCCAATTCACTACTTTCCACCAATTATCCACATAAGTCCCACGGTCATTATGATATTGCAAATAATAAGCGTGTTCCCAAACATCTAAGACCATAATTGGAATCGTATCCCATTGTGTATATAACTGATGTTTTTCAGTTTGTAGAATCGCTAGCCTTCTCGATCGAGGTGACCATACAACGATTGCCCACCCTACACCTTCTACAGCTTTGGCAGCTGCTGTGAAATTCTGTACAAATTGTTCAAGACTACCGAAATCTAAAACAAGCTGTTTTAATAACGACCCTCGAGGACTTCCGCTACTATTCGGTGTCATATTATTCCAAAATATCGTGTGTAAATAATGTCCAGATCCATGAAAAGCCGCTTCTCTCTCCCAATGTAAAATAAGAGAGTAATCATTTGACTCTCTTGCTTTAAGAAGCATTTTTTCTGCCTTATTAAGTCCATCTACATAACTTTGGTGATGCTTATCATGGTGTAAACGCATAATTTCTTCGGAAATATAAGGCTCTAAAGAATCATAGTCATATGGCAATGGAGGAAGCTTATGCTCTCCTATGGGAACGCGATCATTAAACGATTGCCTGCTATATTCACTTTGTGGTATGTTTGTTACTTCGCGATGTAAGACCAGCACTTGATCATGTATCTGTGTTGCTTCCTCTTTTAAAATTATTCCATCTCTATTTAGATTTTCTTGGACCTCTGAGATTACATTTTGAATCCTTTCTTGTAGACTAACATTATGAACATTACTCTTATTTAAATGGGCTAATACATCCTTTCCCCATTGTGTAACATCACTCATATATCTTCTATAGTTATTAGTATCGTTCACACATTCACTCCTTCCTACTCCAACATATCGTATTCAAAAATAGGCTTAATGTGAAAAGTTAAATATAAAAAAGAGGTGGCAATTGCCACCTCAAGCTTATTTTGATTGAATTATTTTTGTATGATAATCAGTTTCATAATATTCTAGTTCTTCTCGAATCGTTTGAAAACCTTTTTCCAAAGATGCTAACAGTTGTTTAATAGAAGATGGGGGGACTTCTCGGAATCTAATTGAGTTATTCCCTGTGTAAGCTGAACGACTATCTTCATACCATAAATCTTTTTTAGGTGAAAAGAACTCTTCAATACATTGATGATATATTTTATAAAGTGTTTTCTCTGCCGCAGCTTTTCTAAATGGAACATTTGATAAGACAATTCTACAAGCTTCAAGCCCTTCTTCACAATACACAACTAATCTTCTAATTTCTGATAAAATATCTTCAAAATAAACTTGGTTTTCCGGAGTTTCTTGAAGTAGTGTATGAATAGTTATGCCATTCAAATACGTTGTTAATGTGTTGACTGTTTTACTTAAAAATTCTTCAACTTCTACTGTTTGTGTTTGTACGATACTGTTCCCCATCATAGCCCTCCAAATTATTATTAGTATATTTCTTAACTAAACAATAACGTTGAATCGACCTTATATCCTTCATTATATTCAATCGACTGAAATATTTCTGGAAGTTTTTCAAATTGTACGTCCTTAAAATATTCTACAAATTCATTAATATTATTTATATATACGCGTTTACGTGAAAGGAATTGTGGTTTTTTTAGTAAACAAATTAATCCTACAATATCTTTGAAATGGATGTCTTTTTCCCCTATTGTAAAAACAGGATCACTGTTGTAGGGTGTGAATTCACTTAAGCGTTCATCAAAATAACGAATATATAGCAAATGAAATGTTCTTTCTTCGCCATCTTCAACAAATGTAACCTCAGATCGATTAAAAAAGTCTTCTGATGTGTTTGGCTTCTCCTTTTCTAGCTCATAACCATTACAATTTTTTATTAGCATACAGCCCACCATCCCATATGTGCAATCGTCAACATCTTGTGAAAAAAATAGTTATTTTACATCCATCTTAACATACAAAAAAAAGAGTGTATATTATGACACTTGAATCTATGACTAACTTATTTACTCTATTTCTTGAAATTTTTCAAAAAACAAATCGGCTTCTTCTTGTACGGATTCATCTTGAACTTGCTCAGGTAATGGTGGGAGCTCTTCAAGAGTTCTTAAACCAAAATACTCAAGAAACTCTTTTGTTGTGCCATAAAGAATGGCTCTCCCAGTGCCTTCAACACGACCTACTTCCTTAATTAACGCCTTTGCCATTAATGTTTGTAGTGGTCTTTCTGTTTTCACACCACGAATTTCCTCTACCTCTGTTCTTGCAATCGGCTGACGGTAAGCCACAATGGCTAATGTTTCTAATGCAGCTTGTGAAAGAGATGTTGACGCAGGAGACTCTACTAACCTTTTTATGAAGGCTGCATGTTCTTTTTTTGTCGTCAGTTGGTATGTATTAGCAACTTCTGAAACAAGCAATCCGCGTTTGTTATTTTTATATTCTTCCTGTAATTCAATAATAATGTCATGAGCAACATTTTCGTCAATTTCAAGAACTAGCGCTATTTGCTTTAACGATAGTCCATCATCACCAGCGACAAAAAGCAGCCCTTCTAATACAGCTTTCCACTCGACAATATTCATTGCCAAATCACCTTACCTTACTTGCTAAAAAAATTTCATCAAAGTTTTTTTCTTGTTCGATATTAATCGCATTTTCCCTCATCAATTCTAAAATGGCTAAAAAAGTAACAACGATGTGCCCTTTATCTTCATAGGGAAATAGTTCAAAAAAACTTTTCCTTCCTTTAATTGACGATAACTCTTGTATAATTTCTTCCATTCTCTTTTCAATTGGAATTTCTTGACGAGTTATTTTCGTATGGAGTGGCTTTTGGAGCTTTTTCCTACGTAATAGTTTTTGAAATGCTGCGAGCATATCGTATAAGTTCACATCAAGTGGCTGACTCTTTACCTTAGTATCTTTTACAAATTCATTTACATCACTTGGTGCTTTAGTAAAAACTTTGCTACGTTCTGCTTCTAACTCCTTTAAGTCTGTCGCAGCTTCCTTAAATTTCCTATATTCAATTAAGCGATTGATTAACTCCTCTCGAGGATCTTCGGTGATATCGACCTCAACATCCTCATCGAACAACTCCTCTTCATGTTTAGGAAGTAGCATCTTACTCTTGATTGCTAATAAAGTAGCAGCCATAACTAAATACTCACTAGCAACATCTAGCTGTAATTCTTGCATTGTATGAATATAGAACATATATTGTTCTGTAATTTTCGCTACTGGTATATCATAAATCTCTATTTCTAATCGATTAATCAAATGCAATAAAAGATCAAGCGGTCCTTCAAAAGCATCAATTTTCACATTATATTGCACTTTCATCCCACCAACATATCATCATACTTCATTCAGTATTTATATAGCTTAACACTAACGCATAGTATAGAACAAACTAAATTTTTATCCAATACTCTTTTATACGGTGCTTTTGCTACATACTATGATACACTATTAACAAAAAAATGGTGAGATACTTTGATAAATAAGGAGTGATAAATTCTTGTATCCAAAAGCTTATATAGATTATTTAGTGTATTTCCATGGGGATCGTGATTATTTCGAATGCCATGAAGTTCTCGAAGAGTATTGGAAACAAACAGACAACGATATAGTTTGGGTTGGGTTCATTCAAATTGCTGTCGGATTATATCATCATCGAAGAGGTAATTTCAAAGGTGCTCAAAAAATGATAGCAAACGCTATTGCTATCTTAGAAGCTCAAAAAGATACTGTCGAAAAGCTAGGTATAAACCAAAAAACACTATTAACAACTTTACAGTCGCAACTGAATGCTATTATCGCTAATGAGCCTTATATAAGTATTAATTTACCAATTCAAGATGAATCATTGTTAACTACATGTAAAAATGCATGTAGTGAAAAAGGCTTGACATGGGAAAAAAGTAGCGATTTAACTAATAATTTTCTTATTAATAAACATACTTTACGTGATCGTACCGAAGTTATTAAAGAAAGAGCTAATCAATTAGCCAAAAGAAAGAAAAAAAACAAAGGCTCTTGTTGAATAAAAATTAAATGCATATGTGTTTAAATTCCAAAAGAGGCTGGGACATAACTAGCCTCAAAAAATGTAAAAGGTGAATTTGAGCGAGCTCAAATTCACCTTTTTCTATTTAGAGTGGTAGTGCCTCTATTACCTTATTTGTTGGCAGTGAGTTTTCTTAGATTCACTGCCATTAACGCGAGGCCAATTTCGTTTTCTACCTTCGATTTTCCACGTACAGAAAATCGAGAGAAGCACAAATTCGCCTTCAAAAATCCAAAAACTGGTTCCACATCGATTTTTCGTTTTCGATAGATGGCACTCGTTTTCTCTTCTAAAAGCTTCGCTCTTACATATTCTTTTTGCTGTTCCCATTTTTCATTCACCATTAGTTTTCGATTGTTGCCTTCTTTTGCTTTTGTGCATAATGAACGGAATGGGCATGAGGAACAATCTTCACACTCA
>NZ_JBPXRQ010000053.1:0-28040 GCF_051842895.1 Cytobacillus sp. Hm23 | reverse complement strand
TCCTCCTAGAAAAATGAATTAGTCGGTAACCCCTAAGCTCCTTGTAATGCCATAGGTTCGCTTGTTAAACGGGATCTATGTCCCAACCAGCCAAAAACATGTTTATACAAGTAGGGGGCGAACAGTTTTGCTGACGGGATCAAGTCCCACTGGCGCTGCGTTCTACCCCGACTACCGCTATCATAAGACCTCATGAAAAAAGGTCAACCAGAAAAAACTGGCTAACCTTATATTACGATCTGGCGCAAGAGGCTAGTAAAGACTATCTGGAATTTCCCTATTAAGGAAACACAAGTGATAAAACGTTTCCTTAATTTTTATCATAGAAAACTCCACTCCATAACTCAATCTCAGAGTTAGGAGTGGAGTATAAAAGTGATACAGACATTTTATCTTATGTATTAACTGGAAAAAGTGTAACTTGACTTCTAGAAAGAAATAAAACCTCCCTGAACCGTTCATAAAAGGAGGGGGGAAGAGGGAGGTTAAAGCCTTAACAACATAAACATAATATGAAATTTTGATTAATTTGATAAGTGTAATTACCTACAAAATATAAATTAAACGATTCAATAGAAAGTGAAGTTACCTTTTATTGTTTTTGAACTACTTCTATGAGAAATGGATGGAATGGAACGTTTAGAATAACAAGTTGTTGAGTTACAACTCCAAAATTAATTACTGTAATAGTATATTATTTCAAGGCTAGGTTTAGTTGCTGGAGAAGAGTAAATACTTTTTTTCCATCAGTGGGATGTTCCAGAAATTCCAATAGCAGATATTTCTTCATTAGTTATGTTATAAGTTGAATTATTAGTGATTACCTCTACTATTTGTAAAGTGTAAATTAATCTTTCTGATTGAATACCACTTAAACAATCACAAAAATTTAGAACTAATGGCTCAATAGTGTTAATTTTAGGAATTGTAGTAGGAAATACATTGGAAACAAGAAGGTTCCACTCATCTAATTTCTTGACTTGTTTCTTTTTGTTACAAGTGCGAATTAATCTATAGGTGATGCTTATTATAGGATTTAGTCCAAAATTCTGAAATTCAATTATTTGAGAATAATTGAATATTATATTTGGATTTTTTATACCTTTAATCTTTATATTTACTTTAGCTAAATCTATTGGTGGATCGCTTTTAGTTAGCTCTTCAGGGAAACTTACATCGAAAACTTTTCCACATTGTAAAATAGACTTAGAGCTTTTATTAGTCATAGAATAAGTTTAGGCTAGAAGTTAGCCATTCTCCTTTCTTGTAGAGGATATAAAACGGAAAATATATTACTTTTGTAGTTGTTAGATAAGAGGTTATTTACAAAAAATTTGAGCTGTCATACTTTTTTGTATGATATTGTAGGAAGATTTTTCCGATAAATCCACACTAATTAATTCGAACTTATACGAAAATCGTTTGTTACTAGAAATATTATCACAAAAGTTAAATACAATAGGCTCTTTAATATTTGTATCATTTACAAATTCCCTTGTAAAAGGCCACTCCATCAAAGTTTCAGAGTGACTATAACCGACATAACATTTTTGTAATCTAAATCTAAATTTACCGAATCTTTCTTCACGTAACTGAGTAGCTATAAATCCAGAAAAATTAATTAATACGTTTGCATCTTTTATTTTTTCTGTGTTGACAAATACTTGGGTTAATACAACAGGTGGATCGTCTTCTGTTAGTTGAAGTGGTAATACAGGATTAAAAACTTTCCCACATTCCACAAAAGGTTCACATTCTGTATTCGTCATTATTACCTCCTTTTAGGAATTAGCTAAACTATTCATTACTGTTGCAATTATACTCTTATTAGTAATTCCAAGTTTTGTTACATTGTTGGTTTTAATCTGAATTATTTCCAATGTATAAGTAATTACCTCACTACAATATGATTTTAAACAATCACAAAAATTAAGTACTGTTGGTTGGCTTGTTTCTAAATTTGCCACTTCTAGTACTTCAGCAGATTCAAATTCAAATTTCCATTCCTCTAAAATCTGTGCATATTTCTGTTTATCCATTTTCCTAGTGAGTCTGTAAATAATATCTAATTTAGGGTTTATTCTAACAACTTCAAAATTAATAAATTCGGAGAATTTCACCAATACACATGGGTTCTTTAGCTGTTTAGGGTCAATGGTGACTTCCCCTAAAATAATAGGGGGTTCACTTACATCTAAATCATTAGGTAATTTAGGGTCATAAACTTTACCACACTTCACAAAAGATTCGTTTATTTTTGTCACGATATGTTCTCCTTTTTATGACATGATCCAATTAGATATGGTTCATGTAAAATATATGCTGTATAAATATCTTATATTCTAGAAGTGAGAGGAATCGTTTTACTATCATGCAATGTGATTTTGGAAAATGCGTCTATTAAATTTTAAATATATGGAAAACTATGCATTTATATAAAAGCATAGTTTTTTAAAATCACATATACATATCCAAGCTATTCTCTTATTAATGAATATTATGAACTATAAAGGTTAAAGGAGGTGTATTTATGGCCAAAGGAAAAATACGAACTACTGGTGTTTTGTACCGAGAAGTAGGTACCGTTGAAGGACACACAGAAATCCTAAATCGTGGAGAAGAGGAATGTACAATAAAAGCTACAGCATTTGATTGGGAAGATGCAAATGATCCAATGTTGATTAAAGAAGAGATAATAGTTATTCCCCCAGGAACTCGTAGAACATTTGATTTTGATATGACTCGACACGCTGAGCTTTTGATTGAAACCGAGAATAAATGTAAATGTATGGGTCTTATTGCAAATCTGTATTTTCGTGACAGGGATAATTGTACGGTAGGAACTCCTGTGTATAACAATGATTTTATCGAAGTACTATGTGATTGTTACTAAACTAGAAGATATTATTATTAGTAGTATTTAATATATGTAAACTCTCCCTGTTTTTTATGAAAGGAGGAGACAGGGAGAGTGAGTGATAATAAAGGATGTACTTTATTTTATGCAAGCATTTTAGTAAAGCTTGTATGAATGGATAGGTCAAATAAATCATTTTTACGCAACTCAATGATTAATGAGTCAAATAATTCTAATATAAGCTTACCTAACTATTGGACTACATGAAAACGTTATTCCGCAATATGGCGCAAGAATGTGGAATAGCGAAATCCCGACTACCTTAAGAGTAATAACTATTAAAAATAGGTCAACCATAAATGTTACTGGCAGACCTCATAATACGAAATGGCCCGTACATCGATTAACGCACCATTTCGTATGTCTATTCATGAAATGAAAGAGTATTCTCTATTTAAATGGAAATTCATGTTAAAATATTGGTAGTTATGTGAAGTAGTTGAAAGGAGCGATATGAATGGATTTAGGAGCCCCAATAGCATTAGGAAATACTGCAAAAATATATCTATATCATGACAGGATTGTCAAAATATTTAATGACTATTTGCCTCCTACAGAAGCTTTATATGAGGCAAATAAACAAAAATATGCCTATTCATGTGGATTACCTGTTCCTAAAGTTTATGATGTAACAAAAATAAATGGAAAACAAGCAATAATAATGGAATATATTAATGGGCGGACAATGGGTGACCTTCTAATACAAAACAGTGATCAAGTAGAATACTACATGAATATATCCATTGATATACAACAACAAATCCATATGGTTAAGGCTGATCAAATTGAGACAATGTCTGAAAAATTAACACGTCAAATTGGTGAAGCCCCTAATTTAAGTAATACCTATAAGTCAACTTTAATTCATCATTTAAATTCGATGACTTTTGAAAAAAGACTTTGCCATGGAGATTTTCATTTGTTTAATTTGATTATGTCTGAGAATAAAGTGATAATTTTAGATTGGGTTGATTCAAGTGCGGGAGATTTTTATGCAGACATATGTCGGTCTTATATTTTATATTATAATTTTTCAAAAGAAATAGCTGATATGTACTTAAGGCTTTATTGTGAGAAAAGCAAATTATCTAAAGACGATATTCTTAAATGGGTGCCAATTATTGCGGCGGCAAAATTATCTGAGAATATATCGACTGAAGAATCTGAAAGTCTTATAGATATAATAAATAATTTTATACCTCATATTTAAGGAAATACATCTTTATTAATTATACGATAAAATATTTAGTTGGGTTGATCAAGCACTAACATATGCTTCAATACCTGCTAAATAGAAGCTAAATTAATCTTCAGCAATAAGGCACAAGAAGGTAGTAAAGGCTATTTGGACTACCTTAAGGATAGTTACCTAGGAAACACAAGTGATAAAGAGGTTACTAAGGACTGAAAATAGTCCTTTTTGTTTTGAATTAAAAATACCCAACAATTAATTTGTATACATAAACCTTATATATCAGTGTGTTTACTTAGTAAACATAATAGTTTATTACTTAAGTCACCATCATAAATGACTTAAGCCACTCATTTAAAATTTTATAATAACTATGTGAAAACACTAATAATGTATAAAGGAGGGAAATAAATGCGTAAGAATGTCGCACTTGTAGCAATGCTAGGTCTTTTATTTTCTGCTAATGGAGTTTCTCAGCTGAGGTGAATAATGACGGAATATTTACACCTGATTGTCATCATGAAGTTGAGAGATGCATTCCAGAATAGATTAAATAACTTTGAGGTGGAATTTGATTTATAGGTTCCACCTTTATTACTAAACTAAATAGAAAATAAGATGAATAAAGAGCATGCCATCATATGGCATGCTCTTGTTATGTATAGTTATGGTTGTATACAAGTACCTGTGCTAGTGCACAATGGTGGATTATGGTCAGCACTTGCAACAGATAAACCTGATCCAATTAAAGTTAAAGTTAGTGCCGAAACTAATAATAGCTTTTTCATTTTGAATAACACCTCCTAATAATTTTTTAATCCTAAAATTATATATTCTTCAAAAAAATTGTAAATCCTTCTAGAATATTGTGTGTTTTTGCATTATTTATACTATTATTTATAGAACATAATGATTAATGAGTCGAATAGTCTAAGGTTACATGACAATATTATTCAAAAATACGGCGCAAAAATGTACCTAAAGCTATTCATACTACCTTAAGAATCAAATCAATATCAATTAAAATGGGATTAACCAGGTAACTGGTTGATCTCAAAATACGATTGGTGCTTCTCAGAAATCATACTTAAAAGCGTCTTTAATTTTTTTATCGTTTAAATTGGTAAATAACACAAGATTATTAAGAAATGCTTAACTTTCAACAACTTTACACTCTTCTTTCATAAAATGGTGAATTTATTTATTGAAAGGGAATAGGTAATGAATTCTCAAGTTCCATGAAATGTTACACAGGACTGTGGAACAAGAATATAGTATTTTTGTCAACTCGATATGGGGTCAAAAATATCCAGATAATACTAAACATAAACTTAAATGCCCATATACGATGAATGCTGAGTATATCACTATTCTTAACACCATATAACGATGCTCCAGCAATAAACGAAATTGAGTACATGATCGGTAACAGTAATGAAGTATCATATCATTATGCGGTTGATGACAAAGAAGTTGTTCAGGGTACTCCAATTAATCGAAATGCCTGACATTGTGGTGACGGTCAATACGGAGTAGGAAACCGTAAATCAATTGGTGTTGAGATATGCTACTCAAAAAGTGGTGGGGATCGATACAAAAAAGCAGAAGCATTAACAGTTAAGTTTGTTGCTCAATTACTGAAGGGAAGAAATTGGGGCATTGAACGAGTAAAAAAACATCAAGATTGGTCAAACAAACTGTCCTCATCGGATTTTAGGTGGGGGTAGATGGAATGCGTTTTTAAAAGCAATTGAAGCAGAATTAAAGACAAAGCAAGAGAAAGTAAACATGAAATTGAAGGATTGGCAATTCAAAAAACTAGAGGAAGCCTACCAAAACTCATATGACATTAATATTTTAACAAGTAAAAAGTGGGTAGAAAAAACTAAAAAGAAAGAAATCACTCTAGATGAAGCAATATTTTTAAATACTGTTATTGTTGATCGTGCGTTGAAATAACGTATACAAAAAATTACAGATGCATAATTTAAAGTACACCACGATTGAATATCACGAACCTCCCTAACCTACACCAAAAGGTTAGGGAGTGCATAACTTAATTTACAGGGCATTTGCATAATTACATAATCTCACATAGCCTCTACTCTTAGGAGTAAGGGCTTTTTTATTTGCATTTATTCATCCTTAGTACGTAAGTAAAAAGATAATTTGATCTGAGGGCGTTCTAGCAACACTAGTTTCATTTCAATATAGTATATTATTCTAAATATATAACACGATTATATTTTTCTCGCTTCATTACAACACAAAAAATGGACACTAAGCTTCTAAAGTAAAATTTACAACTGGTGCTATTCTAATATTTACTATAGGATCAGGATTAACACTAACACTCAATTCCGTTGGTATACGATCTTGTGTATATCGGTAGTCTAACTGTATAATTATTAACAAAATAAATAATAACATTATTATAACTATTGTTCCTTTAAGATATTCATCCATGATTCTACACCTCCTACAACCATATAATATACTATGTTAATAGGTCTCAATTGGTATAGGACAGGTAGTTCAATGTAAATAACTAATTATTTTTTGATTATCATTTCTTCTAGAACTATTACTCTTTTTTAACCTTTCCCGAAAGAATCCTCCATTTACAAATGTTAGTTAAGTGACGATTAATTCAATTGAAAGTATAACTAATGAGACACAAGTGACATTATGTAACCTCCCGAAATTTTCGAGAGGTGATAAATGACCTTATACAAGGATTCTACTAGTAGATTATATTGTATGCATTATAACTTTATTTATTTTGAGCCTTTGTCCAGAAAAAGACAAAATGTATATTTAACTACCGTAACTAGTAACCACACTAGGAAATGTGTCTTTGAATTTTAATATATGTAAAAAAACTATGCTTCTATATAAAAGCATAGTTTTTTAAAATCACATATACATATCCAAGCTATTCTCTAATTAATGAATATAATGAACTATAAAGGTTAAAGGAGGTGTATTTATGGCCAAAGGAAAAATACGAACTACCGGTGTTTTGTACCGAGAAGTAGGTACCGTTGAAGGACACACAGAAATCCTAAATCGTGGCGATGAGGAATGTACAATAAAAGCTACAGCATTTGATTGGGAAGATGAAAATGAACCAATGTTGATTAAAGAAGAGGTAATAATCATTCCTCCAGGAACTCGTAGAACATTTGATTTTGATATGACTCGACATGCTGAGCTTTTGATTGAAACCGAGAATAAATGTAAATGTATGGGTCTTATTGCAAATCTGTATTTTCGTGACAGGGATAATTGTACGGTAGGAACTCCTGTGTATAACAATGATTTTATCGAAGTACTATGTGATTGTTACTAAACTAGAAGATATTATTAGTAGTAGTATTTAATATATGTAAACTCTCCCTGTTTTTTTATGAAAGGAGGAGACAGGGAGAGTGAGTGATAATAAAGGATGTACTTTATTTTATGCAAGTATTTTAGTAAAGCTTGTATGAATGGATAGGTCAAATAAATCATTTTTACGCAACTCAATGGACATTTTGTTAAACAACGGGTAGAGAATAAAGAATTAATACGAAGAGCAAGTAAAAAGGTAAAACTAAAAAAGGATTACCTTCCCAACGTGTCGAATGGGAAGGTGTTCAGATCACTCGATGAATGAAAGAATTTTATAGGGGGAAGGTTAGTGGATATAAAAATAAGACGAGCAAAAGAATCAGATATTAATGATTTATTTAAGTTAGTAGAAAAGTTTGCGACTTCATTTATACCTAAAAAAGAATTATTTGTTGAGAACATCAACTATTTACTTTTAGACAAATCTGTTTTCTTAAGGGTTGCAGAATATGAAGACAAATTAATAGGTTACTGTTTAGGGTTTGATCACTTTACTTTTTACGCCAACGGTCGAGTATCTTGGGTAGAAGAAATTATAGTAGAAGAAGCATATCGAAATGAAGGTGTTGGAACAAATTTAATGAGTTGTTTTGAAGAATGGTCAAAATCCAGGAAGTCACAATTAGTAGCATTAGCAACTAGAAGAGCAGCTAATTTTTATAAGACATTGGGTTATAATGAATCAGCAACTTATTTTAGAAAACTCTTGTAAACACACATTTTAAATTTTATTAAACACCAGTGATAGTGAGGCGATTAGTTCCAGTTCTTCAATAGTGAAGTATTGGAACTGTGTTTATTTTACATAATCAGGAATCTACTTTGCGGTTTATCGTAGCTTAGCTCCCTTTACCCCAAGTTAATGCTATACCTTCACCTATTCTCATTCCAGTTCTCGCTAGTAGGTTGAACAAGATGTAGTACTGAATAATCGATAGTTTCGGTGGTTATTTTTCGTTTAGGAGTAAAATGTGTGCTTGTCTTAGCACAGAGGCGCTATACCAAATACAATCTATTAACATAGTATATAGAACATAAATCATGGAGGTGAAAGAGATGGGTTCATTTATAATAGTAGTGTTAGTATTGTTTATTTTGTTAGTCATCATATTGCTTGGTTCGTGTGAAGAATGTACAATTGAATTTCCACTAATTACTACAAGTCCAGGGTTAGTCGGATCTCTGTGTTAGACCGATTCATTCAGCAAGCCTTTACACAAGTATTAGGGATCACGTTACCAAAAGTGAAAAATTGTACGTTTAGACATATTTTAGCCAGTTACCTGTACGGTAAGAAATTGGCCTGTTGTTTTCTAGTATTTCTTAACCCGTAGTGGTCGTCAAAATTATAGTGTCCTGTCCACACAATTAAAGGTAGATCTTCATAATTTGTTATTGGATGGGTTTGGTCAGCCTATTCATCAAAAGCCTTTGCTCTTACTGAGTAGGGGATTTTTTATAAGAACTCCCTAGAATATATAAGAGTGACAAATATGTTGTAATGTATTTATCCCATTAAGGGGAGGGATTATGTTATGCATAAGATAGAAGAACATTTAGTACTGTTGTCCAGTAGCGGGTTCTCTAAAAATTTAAGTGTCGATACGGAAGAATACTATAGAAAATTACTTAACGAATATAGAGAGAGTTTCAGTATACTTGATTATTTTTTAAATTCCTCGACTGCAAGAATTATGGAATCGAGTTTATTTGAAGCAAACATCTCTATATTCGATAATAAATGTGTGCGTATTTTACCTAATGCAAAATTAGTAAAGCATGAAAAAATTTCAACTAAAGCTGATGAATTACTTTCTTTTTTAAAAGGTGTTGATTTAAGTGATAAGCATATTGGTCATATATTGGCTGACTTAAAGTTTGATTTTGGTTATTTTATTGATAAAGGAACTGATGTAGCGAGTGTACTTGTAACTGAAAAGCTTATAAGTATTAAATACAAGGATGTTACAAAGTATGATATGACAAAAATAAATCCTGGAATTAAAAAGTTGTTGGAGAATACTTCATTTAATTTTGGTGGACATCATGCTATTGAGTTACTAAGTAGTATGGGTTGTTTTGAGTTAGAACAATTTGATTTAGGAGATAATCTTTCTGAGATAAGACTTTCGGTCTTGAATAATACAATAAATTTAGATCAAGCCATACTTTATGTACCTTTAAATTCTTTACGCTATTTAAGAGATCCAATTGAATTAAACAGAATGTTAAAATTACCTAGCCAAAATTTCCCTATGGATTACACTGGTTTTGAGAGTTTATCTGACCATGATCAATTAGTTACAGCTATTTCAGGTTTCATTTTAGAGACAATAACAAACATACAATCACATAACTACAAAGACTATGATTATATAAATGTATTATGGTTTGAAAATTTCTCATCACCTTTCCTTGTTCCAGATGGTTATACTGAAGGTCTAGATATTTAAATTATAACAGCCTACACATAAATTAATTTAAACATTAAAATAGTAAATATTGTATGGGTGCTAGGGTGCTTAAACTTTAGCACTTATGCTTTTATACAATATCGCGCAAGAATGTAGTTAGCACATCCCTACTACCTGAAGAATATTACCTATTAATAATAGATCAATCAGAAATGTACTGGTTGACCTCATAATACGATAGGGCACTAATCTAAAAGAAAAATAATATCTTTTTTCTTCCCAAGCAACTTCAATCAATTGTTTATTAATAGGATGTGAGACAATTTAATGAGGCATACCCATTTGCTACCTTTACCTAAAACAAACTAAATTTGAATCATGTTAATTTTATTTCATACAATACAGTGAAGAATAAAGATTGAAAAGGTGGATTGATATGGGTATGGGATTAGTTTATGTTGCAAATGAAGGTACCAATACAGTTTCTGTGATTGATAGTAAGACACATTCTGTCATTGCTACTGTACCTGTTAGGAATCAACCGAATGATGTTGCAATTCCGCCAGATGGAAAATTAGTTTATGTAGCAAATAAAGGTGATGGTTTCAATTCCTCAACGGTCTCCGTGATAACTCTCCGATTATGTTATATTGTAAAAAATAATACAAGAACGGTTCCGAAAATATTAATATAACAAGTGTTGGAGATATGTGCAAAGTTATGATACTTTACTGTGCAATAATATGGTTTCAGTGACACTTATAGAAATTATGCGAACCTCCTTTTATTCATGATACAAGTCTAACAATAGTAGAATTACATGGGCAAGAAGGAAAGGTTGTAATGGAAGGTGATATTTCACATTGGAATATGTCAAAATGATAAGAAATGCAATCGGTGCAATAGTTTACCAAGGAAATAAATTTTTAATTGTAAGGAAAACCAACATCAATACCATTAAAGGTAAACAGAATATTAAGGGGGAATGGGACTTCATAAAAGGTGGAATTGAAAAAAATGATAAGGATATACATGATACCCTATTACGAGAATTACAAGAAGAGACAGGTTCAATAGAATATAGAGTAGTAAAAGTGTTTGAAGAAAAGATTTGTTTTGATTTTCCAGATGTTCTTAGAGAAAAAATCGGATACGACAGACAAGAAACAACTATGTTTCTCGTAGAATATTTGGGTGATTGTAAAAACCTTATACCAAATGATAATGAAATAAGCAAAATAAAATTTATAGAAAAAGACAAGGTAGTCGAAATTCTAACTCACCAAGATACGAAAGATTATTTTATAAAGCACTTAATACCTTAGTTGGCGATTTACTAAAAGTCTAACTTTGAGGTAAAATAAACGATGGATATTCATAGCTTTTTGGTTTTATATTAATGAGATTATGTAAGGTTTAAATATCCGTTAATACATCGTCAGATTATTATATTTGCATATCTAGATTTTGTTGTAAAAGAACAGTTTTATGGAATTAGATATTTTGAAAATGAGTCTTCAACAAAATGGCGCAAGAAGCTAGTAAAGGCTATCTGGAGACTGCGTTAAGGATAGTTACCTATTAAGGAAACACAAGTGATATTGTGTATCGTAATATATCCATTGAATGAACAAAAAGAGGGAGTGTAGAATTGGGGATAGTCCATATTAACATTTTTATACTTATCATCGGTGTGATAATGTTAAATTTAGGGTTTGACATCAAAAAAAGATGGATCATTAATCTATCCCTCTTATTTCTTACTATATCAATTGGATTCTTAGGAATAGGATTTTTATGGGGATTGTCTATAATGCCCAGTGATTGATTTGTCAGTTAATCGGGAAAAATAAAGTTCTTAATAAGGTTATATGAAACATAATAGAAATTCAGTCGAATAAGTCGTGTATTAAGGATAATTTCTCTAAATAACAGAAAAAGGACAAGCTGTATGGATGCTAGTCCAAGAATTACTCTAATTTCATGAATAGTATGTACTATAACAACTTTTTATGGATGGAGAATTATATGAACACCTATTATATGGCTAGAGCAGGGTGTGGGTATAGGAATATCAACTGAAAATACAAAATTTATTTCTATAGTGGGCAGTCCCAACACACCAATAATTGATCAAGATCAATTATTATTATAATGAAACAAAATGATTATTGAGGTTACTAAGGCTGAAGAAATTCAGTCTTTTTTGTTCGGATTTAAAGGAGAAAAGGTGCCACGAATGCTAGATGTACTGTCACAGCAAACTTCGTCAATATGGGTAACTATGGTATAATTGGAATAAAATATCGAATTTATAAGGGTGGTCGGCTTCATTCCCTGAAAGGGGGTGAGGCGTATGACGGTATTTGAAGCGTTGATGTTGGCAATTGCATTTTGCGGGCTGATCATTTCGGTACTGTCCTTTAATAAAAAAGACAACAAATAGACCACCCTTAACGCTTTAGCCTGAGCGATTGGTGGTCTATTTTAGACATATCAAGCCGACTCTCTAGAGAATCGTCTATTGTATGACCGTGAGTGTTGGAGCACTTGCGGTCTTTCTTATTGTATGCATTTACTGTTTGTCTATGATTAGAATATCATAATTGTTGGAAAATGTACAATTCACATAGACATCTGCGCATTTTAGTCGCGTTATATATGTTAGTCCAACCTTCTATAGTTAATAACCATAAATATAAAGTAAAAATAATTATAGAAGGTGAAAATAATAATGAAAGATAAAGATTGTAAATATAGAGTTGTCCTACCTTCACCACCAGGACCACCAAGGACTCCTAAAATTGTTAGTTTTCGGGCGGAAAATAACGCTTTCCAGACAGTGAATGCTGATGATACAGACGTAATCATGTTTCCATCTGTACTCTATGATTGTGTAACACCTCCAGGTAATTATGACCCAGCGACATCAACATTCACTGCACCATATGATGGTATTTACCATTTCACTAGCTCAGCTTTTTTAAGCGCTAGTATAGGAACGAGGGCCTTGATTTTTATAGTGAAGTTAGTGGGTGTAACTCAAATGATTATCACTTGCGACTCGATTAGATTTACAGGGGATTTAGAATCTGGTTGTGTGAACGTAAGTACTTCAATTAACTTACTTTGTGGTGAACAAGTACAGGTTCAACTAAGTGCAAGTTCAGGTAATGTGACAATTGATCAGAATACTGATGAAAACAGTCCAACTTGCTTCACTGGAGAGATTGTCAATGATATGTGCCCATAATTGAAATTGAAGGAAGCTGGTGATAAAACGTCAGCTTCTTGAAAGAGTATAAAAGAATCACAGGGGAACTATTCAAAACAGTAGCATATTTAGAATTAATAGTTGAATATGATGATAAAAGCAAGAGAAATGAAGTTAAACAAACAAAAATATCTTCTACACATGATTCACAAAGATGTAAATAATATCCTAAAAACAATTGAACAAATAAAAGATAAACCTAAGCAACTTTATTAAACAAAAGTTGAGTTCTGGTTATTAATTAAATGTTATTCAACAATATGGCGCGATGACCTAAAATCATCGCGTTGAAGTTATTCTGAATGCATCTAGAACAACTTTAGAAAAATCAGATTAATTTGTTGAAAGCAAAGAGTAGACATTCGTATCATATGGAATATTATTTTGATACATATAGTTTCTAAGAATCCCTTCTTTTTCAAAACCTAACTTAGCTAATAATTTATTAGATGGTTTGTTATCTTTAAATACAACTGCTCCAATTCGAGTTAGCCCAAGGTCGTTAAATCCATATGATAAAACCTTAGTAATTGCTTCAGTTGCATACCCATTTCCCCATTGTTCTGGAAAAAGTGCGTAGGCAATGTCTGCTCTCTTATGTTCGGAAGACCAATCATGAAAACCAATGGTTCCAATAATTCCTTCTGTTCCTTTATTTTCAATGCCCCATTTAATCCCTCGTTTTTCCTTGTAGTGAATGGAAAAATTCTTAATTATATTTTTTACCTGCCCTATACTTGTTAATGGTTGTTGACCGTAGTGACGTAAAACATCTTCATTTGAAAAACAATTCAAAATATCTTGTGCATCACTTTCTATTAGTTCTCTCAGCATTAGCCTTTCTGTTTCTAATTTAGGAAACATATTCTCACTCCTTGTATAACAATTTAATACAGTACCCAATCTAAATATTTGTGATTAATAACAACTATTTCAAATTAAATAAATTTTCACAAGAAGATATTTAGCAATTGGATCTGTTATGAAATATAGCATCACTAGATAAGGTTTAATTAGGAATTAAAATGGAGAAAAGGAAAAGTAGGTATTGATATGCTGGGTAACTTATATCAATTTTTTACTTTAATGTTGTTGACTTATGTTGATACTTTTATAAAAAAATACTTCCATTTGAGGAAGTTCTGTTTAGGGTTATTTTCCTGTCTACCTAACGATTCCCGATAATATTATTAACCCTCTAATGGGAAAAGTAACACCTTGATGTACGTGAAAGTGTTCTGTTTCAATAACCAAACCACCATCTGGCTCTACTAATCTACTTGTTATTGCACAGCTAAGACACTCAGCTTCTATTGTTTTTCCATTTGATAAGGTTATTTTTCTCAAGCTTTTTCTCCCCATAACAAAAATTTATAAAGTTTCTTTATTCCAGACAACAACCCCATTAGGTTAAAAGAATATGTTTTACCCATGGAACTTAGATAACCTTAGTGTATTATAGGTTTCGACACTTGGAATTAAATTTCCTTTTACCAGACCTAGACCCCTAAACTAATCAACAAAGGGGATACGAGGTAGGGGTGCAAAGCAAACTAAACTCATAATAAATTAATAACTGAGTATATTTTTCAGTAGTTGCTGTTGAATTTATATCATCAACAATCCAACAAATACTTTTTTGTTAAGCATAATATACACTCCATTTTCACTTTATTGTTGTATATATTAGAGGCTGCTCCTTGTTTAGCCTAGTCATTCAGGGTTTATAATATTTAACTTTTTATGTCTACTATCTTTGAAACTGATGGAATCAATGGATAGTAGCAGAGTTTGCATTGGATTGAAGGGAACCCAGTTTTATTTACCCTAAATGGACAAACATGTTATTATCGCATAAATAAATTATATTATTTAGTTGCTAGATATTTCCATGCAAAAGTTGGTGTTTGGTCTTTGGTGATGTTCATTATCACGTTCCGCCAAGTATGACAACTCATTATAGTTTGTTTAAAGTGTCATTTGGAAAGAGAGCTTCTAAATTTCTTTGGTAAGATACGATAGAGGTGACAACATGGGAATAGAATATAGTGTATATATACTAAAAGAATATGCAAAAAATAATTTTTATCCTACTACAGTGTATATAAGAAACTTTATTAAAAAAAATTCTATATCTGGTATGATTGAACAAAGTGAGCATGATCGAGTAATATTTTCTTTTTTTACAACAAGTGAAATATACAATGACCTAGCAACTGTCATAAAAATCAAATTTGGGTATAATATAGTCGAATTTTCAACAATAACTTATAGACATTATCATTTAGACCGATTTGATGATTACAATCAGATGATACATTCTGCTACAGCTTACAATGTGGATGAAAACATCTGGGAGTTATATTATGATGACGGAATAATTATACATAAAATCCCTAATATGATAGAAGGCAGCTTAGATGATGGTGGTCTGTATTTATTTAAGATAGAAATGAATGAAGATGGAAATGAAACAGAAACTTTAGAAAAAGCATTTAGTAAATGGCTTATAGAGTTTTACAAAGTAAAATAGTTGTATATAGATAGCTAAGGTATGAAAAAGTAGTTTCTTTTATATAAAAAGTTAAAATAGCAACAGGCTATTTTATTATTTATAAGATAAAACAATAAGTGCTCTTTTCTTATTATGAAACATTTGACTTAAAGTATGATTAAGGAAAGCTAATAAATACAATCCAACTTTAACAATTTTTTATAGCATATCGGGCTATATTGTTTAATAAGTCAAATGGGAGTAATCAACCTCTTTCTTATTGAGAGAGGATAAGTTTATTATGTGGAGAAGCCATTTTGATGATCTTTCTCAAAATGGCTTCTGTTTGTCTATCCAAGAATATGGACATACAAGAAATGTTTGATAAGAATTTATTCCAAAGCTATATTACTTAAATTATATACCTATTTTAAACGCTTATCATACATAAGTTGAATTTGAACACCATAAGGATCCTGAACAATCCCGTAAGCTTCACTGAAAACATTTTTAGCAAGAGGAGTAATAATTTGAACTCTATCATCGCTTGTTAAATTAGTATGAAAGTTTTGAATTTCTGCTAAACTTGCACTTTGAATACAAAGCGAAATATTATTACCTACATTGTAATTTTCACTAGGTAGCATTGTTTCTTCAGCAATCATTAGTTTAGTTTTTCCTAGCTGAAGTACCGAATGTGAAATATAATCTTTGTTTCCTTCTGTTAAAACAAGTGAATCATCACGTTTTGCCATATCTGAATATGTCACACATAGTAGCTCTTTAGCGTTTAAGTGTTTTTTGTAAAAGTTAATTGCTTCATATGCTTTGCCATTCATAGATAAAAAAACTGCAATTTCTAATGTCATGGAAATGACCTCCTTTTATTTTTGGCACTTTTAGTATAAACTCTAAAGGTATCAAATAATGACACCATTTAAGGAGTTAATATGAATAAGTCTGAAAGATTAAATGATATGTTGCAATTCATAAATAATAAAAAGACTTTTAACCTTAAGGATTTGATGGAAAAGTATAATATATCTAGGAGTACAGCGATTAGAGATGTTCAATCATTAGAATTATTAGGGATGCCAATATACGCTGAGCAAGGTAGAAATGGGAAGTACTTAGTATTAGAAAATCGTATATTATCTCCAATTATCTTTACTGTTGATGAAATGTTTGCTATGTACTTTTCTATGCTAACGTTGGAAGGATATAAAGCAAAACCATTTGAATATGAAATAAGTAATTTAGAAGAAAAGTTTAAAAAAGTTTTACCTATTCAAGTGAAAGAAAATATTGAGAAAATGAAAGGGTTAATTAGTTTAGAAATAACCAACCATAGTAATTTTAATCCTTACATACAAGATTTAATTCAAGGTATTATTGATGAGAAAATCTACCAAGTTTCCTATAAAAAAAATAAAGAAAAAATACAATTAACAGGTCAGTTTATAAAAATTAACTCTAAATTTGGGCAATGGTATGCAAAATTTTACAATATCGATAAGCAAAAAGTCCAAACTTTACGGTGTGATAAGATTTTATCATTAGAAATGGTTAAAAATAGAACTTCAATGAGATTAAAATATTTATTATCACTATTACGGACCTACCATAAACAAGAAAATGCTATTCATTTCTCCATTGTTGTAAATGATAAAGGAAAGGACTTATATGATAAGGAGCATTATCCATCAATGTCAATTTTAAAAAAAGACGAACATTATGTCATATCAGGCTATTATAATATGAGCGAAGAAGATTTTATTTCTGACTACATTTTGCGTTTTGGTCAGAACATTATTTCTATAAGTCCGCACTCATTAAAAACTTTGATTCAAAGCAAGTTGAAGATTATTTCGCTACACATAAATAATATAAACTAACTCGATTGTGCTGCTTTTAGTAGAGAGGAAATAATTTGAGTCGACTTTTTTCAGTAGCATATAGCTCCTCAGGAGTAAATAAAATATTCCACAATATGGTGCGAGAAGCTAATAAAGACTTATCTGGACTACGTTAAGTATAGTTACCTATTCAGGAAAATAAACCAGATAACACATTTTAGGTTGACCTAATAATACTAAATGTCGATTTTTAAAAATATATTTGTAGGAATGATGATAGATACTGGTCCTTCACATATATTTTGTTCGCCCATGAAGGGAACTGCGACACTCATAGTCAAGCACACGATTTTGACTAGAGTAAAGCAAAGTAAGTCCACCTTTCGTAGAATATAGTGACTTAAAATCCTGTGATAGGTATGTGGAAAATTACGCTACGTGTTGTTCCAACTGAATATATGACTGAGCAGGAGGCGATTAGTGCTTCAAGTGCTGGTGATAGTTCTTATATATTGGAGGTGTTCATATGAGTTCTTACACTAGTACTGTTTTAGTATTATATATACTATTAGTTATCATTTTGAGTTTTAGTAGATCACGGAGTAGTAGTAATCCTAGCGGTAGTCAAATCACTTTCTCTATTGGTAACTCTCTACGATAGACAATAATAAGCTTACAACTGTACTTCTCACAGTATTTTAATTTAACCAGTCCTAAAATATTATTGACCTCATCTTAAATGCACTTACTAGCTATCTTGTTCCTGAAATCGAAGTATTGGAGAGGTCATTGAAAGACTATTTATAGCAGTAAAGGGTCTGAACATATTTGAGCGCCTAAGTCAAACTGATTAACATTAGGGAGTGAGGGTTGAAGAGCTTGAGTGCCTCCTGCTCGAAAGGCTATGTCCCACATAACTATGCACATCATAATATAACAGCAGCATATAATTATATAAATATTCATGATTTCTTCTCCATACCTATGTATATGCACCTAACTAAGATCCTATAGAAAATTGTCTAAATAGGTGTTGACAGGCCAATTATTACAATATATAGAAGAAGCAATCTTTTTACTACGTGGTAATTATGCTGTGAGGGGGAGTGAGAATTTAGGTATTTTGATTTTTGGGTTAGTACTATTATTTATTGGATTTGTTGTAAAAAAAAACGTGGCTGAAACTATTAGCGTTTATTCCTCTAGTTATTTCATTGGGGCAACATGGAACCTTACTATTAAGTAGCGGAACATAGTAGGTTTTATAATATCCATAAAAACGAACGTCTCTATTAAACATAATAGAAAATGAGTCAAATAGTGAAAGGAATGTAAATCATGGAGAGGTTTTTGTTTCTATTTGGCATTATTGTACTAGGGTTTAGCTCTATCTTTTTTGTAGTGAACTTTATGGGAGAATATGATGGCGCTACTCTCATAATGTCTGTATTAGGAATGTTAAATGGAAGTATTGCGATTGGGGTTTCTGAGATTTTAGGAAAACTCAAGAAAACATAATGATTAATTTTTTGTTTGCTAGCGCCAATCTGAAAGTGTACTGCACCCCAATTGTTAGACACAATTATCAATTGGAGGTGTTGTTTTTTATGAGCTAATTTTCTGCTGAAGTAATAATTGATGCAGTAAAACAATTTCTTAATGGGGAAGACAGTGGTGAATTTATTGCTCAACCCATAGGGGTTCACCACAGAAATTTTCATCAATGGGTGAAATTGTACAAAGTTTATGGTGAAGAGGCTTTTATTAAAAACTATACAAGTTACCCTGCACCGTTTAAACTAGACGTACTTACTTATATGAAAGAGAGTCTGGCGTCTATCAGAGAAGAGGCTGCAATTTCTTACATCCCATCTTCAGAAACACTTAGATAAGGGAAAGTTGCTTATGAAAGAGGAGAGTTTGATGCTCTGCATTCAAAGAAAGAGGAGCGTCAGTCTATGAAAAATCAAAATATTAAGCAAAGAAAAAATGAAAAGCAAACCGAAGGCTCTTATGTAGCATTTCAATAGTAGCAAGATAATAAATAATATTATTAGTATCACGTGGCATCAAGACGTTCAGCGATTAAAAGCATGATATGTTAAAAATGCTTTGACAAAAATAACTTATACTCTAGAATATGCCAAATATATATTAAGGAGATGAATATGAAAATAGACCGTATGCTGACAATCATTGTTATATTACTTAATAGAAGTCGAATATCGGCAAAAGAGCTTGCGGAAAAGTTTGAAGTTTCAGTTCGAACGATTTACAGAGATATTGAAGCTATTAATATGGCTGGTATTCCAATTATATCATACCCTGGGAATAATGGCGGTTTTGGTATTAGGGAGAATTATAAATTAAATCATCAGTTGCTGACACTAAACAATTTGTGTTCCATACTTTCAGCACTTAAAGGTGTTAACTCAACATTTGAGGATGTTGAGCTTGAATCTTCCATAGAAAAACTGCGAAATATTATTCCACAGGATAAAATTCATCATCTTGACCTGCATATGGAGCAAATCATAATTGGTATGCAGCCTTGGGCATACACCTCAAAACAAAAAGACCTAGTCAAAAACATCCGGAATGCCATTACTCAATCAAAAATGATTACAATGATATATAGAAACTATGCAAATGAAACAAGTACAAGGCAGATAGAACCGATGTCATTAATCTTTAAAGGTTATACATGGTACCTGTTTGGCTATTGTCACTTAAAAGCAAATTTCAGGGTATTCAGGATTTCACGCATTATTGACTTGCAGGTTCAAGATGTACTATTCAAGCGTAGGGAAAAGTCATATCAAGAAATTGAAGAGGCATCAAAGAAGCAGGTCTCTTTAACAAGCATTACATTAAAATTTGTACCCCAGGTGAGGTCTCGAGTTGAAGATATTTTTGACAAAGAAAATATTGAAATTCTGAACACAGGTGAACTGATTGTGACTGCACAATTTCCAGAGAAGGAATGGTATTTCGCATTGATATTCAGTTTTGGCGAACACGTCGAAGTGTTAGGTCCTGAAAGGGTACGCCAAGCTGTTGCATCTAGAATAAAATCGATGCATGAAAAATATCAATAAAATTAATTTTTCAAACTTGACATGCTAGTGTCACACCACTATGCTACTATGCTAACTGTAACAGTCTTTTAGTACAGATAGCACAGGAGGTAATATGATGATTAATAAAACTGATTTTCCCAAGCCTACCCTTATTTCAGTCAACGGTGTGGAACTCGAAGTCTTTGAAGCAGGCCGACAAAATTTAGGAAAACCTATTGTACTCTGTCATGGCTGGCCAGAGCATGCCTTTTCTTGGCGCCATCAGGTGCCTGCCCTTGTCGCAGCGGGTTACCATGTCATCGTCCCAAACCAGCGGGGTTATGGCAATTCATCCCGTCCAAGCGAAGTAACAGACTATGACATTGAACAGTTGTCGGGTGATCTCATCGCACTTCTCGATCACTTCGAATACGAAGATGCCACCTTTGTCGGTCATGATTGGGGCGCGATGGTCGTTTGGGGGCTGACCTTATTGCATCCAAACCGTGTAAATAAAGTGATAAATCTGAGCTTGCCTTATCAAGAGCGCGGTGAAAGACCCTGGATCGAGTTCATGGAAGAAATACTTGGTGGCGACTACTATTTTGTTCACTTCAACCGACAGCCAGGTGTCGCAGACTCCATATTAGAAGAAAATACATTCCAGTTCCTTCGCAACATATACCGGAAGAACGAGCCTCCCAGAGCGCCTCAGCCAGGTATGGCGATGATTAATCTTGCCAGAGCAGAAACACCACTCGGTCAACCCATAATGAGCGACAGCGAATTGGCCGTATTCGTCTCCGCCTTCAAATCAACAGGCTTCACGGCAAGTATAAATTGGTACAGGAACCTTGACCGCAACTGGCGCTTATTGGCGGACGTGAACCCAATCATCCACCAGCCTGCACTTATGATCTATGGAGACCGCGATGTGATCCCGAAGTCCGAAAAACTAGCGGAATTCGTGCCCAATGTGGAAGTGGTCAATCTGGATTGCGGTCATTGGATCCAGCAAGAAAAGCCGGAAGAAACAAACCAAGCGATTTTAAAATGGCTGGAACAATGGGAGATGTAATTTTTTTCAACAACCAAGAAGAGTATCACGATTGGTTAGAAGAACATCATGCTGAAGCTAGTGAAATTTGGGTGGGCTATTTCAAGGTAAGTACAGGGCGTGCAAGCCTTACTTGGTCTGCATCAGTAGATGCCGCTCTTTGTTTTGGGTGGATTGACGGTATACGAAAAACCATTGATAAGCAAAGCTATAAGATTCGCTTTACTCCGCGCAAAGTAAATAGTGTATGGAGTGCTGTCAACGTAAAGAAGGTAAAAGCATTATTGAACTACCCACACTTATCAGACCTTACGGTCATGATTGAAGTGGGGGATTCCTAAGTACGGAAACCTAACAGCTTCTAATTGATTAGGCTATCCCCGTAGTTCCTACGGTTAAGAGACGGATTGCTTCGTTTCTTAGATTTTGTCCTGCGTTAATATCTCTATCGTGATGGGTTCCGCATGATGGGCAATCCCATACACGTAAGTTTAGATTCTTAACGTCTTTGTGTTTGAAACACAACTATAGCAAAGTTGACTTGAAGCGAATGTTTTAGATACTACGATGACTTGTTTACCATACCATTTCGCTTTGTATTCAAGCATTGTACGAAATTTCCCCCAAGACACTTCACTAATTGCTTTTGCTAGATTATCATTTTTAAGCATATTGCTGACTTGCAAATCTTCAATGCCAATAATGTCGTGGCTTTTGACAATATCAGTAGATATTTTTTGCAAGTAGTCGTTTCTAGCATTTGTAATTTTTTCTTGCAGACGAGCTACTTTAATCCGTTGTTTATTCCAATTAGACCCAACTTTTGTGCGTCTTGAGAGAATACGCTGAGCATTTGCTAACTTCTCTTCTAGAGTTCGAAAGAATTTAGGGTTTGAATATTCTGTTCCGTCTGAAAGAATAGCAAACTGTTTAAGTCCCATATCAACGCCAATGGCTGAGTTTGTTCTTTCTAAAGACTGAACTTCAACTCCTACAAGAAGAGAGACAAAGTATTTCCCACTCGGATTACGTCTAATCGTCACATTGATAATACGACCGTCAACATCTCGACTTTTTGCAAACTTAACAAGTCCAAGTTTAGATAATTTAATTTTATTATCGACAATGGCTATGTTTCCATTTGTATATTTGGTTGTGTACGATTGGACTTTATTCTTTTTAGATTTGAATCTAGGGATGTCATTTTGCTTTTTAAAAAACGGGTTAAAAGCATCCGAAAGGTTGCGTAGTGAGGATTGTAGTGAAATGATATCAACTTCTTTAAGCCAAAGCAAATCCTTTTTCAACTTTGTTAACTCCGCCGAACAAGCGCCGTATGTTAAACCTTTTCCAGTCTGTTTGTATGATTCATTCCATGCATCTAAAAAATGATTGAACACAAAACGACTACAACCAATGGTTTTAGCAATTATTTTAAAAGTTTTGTTGACTAGCATTTTCTTCACCTCACTTATCTATTAATTAGGTTAATTATACTATATTAGAAGTGAGTTTTGGCTTACGCCAACCGCCATTCATCACCCACTTAATCTTCACTCGCTTCGCATTATTTTGGTTTGAAGTGGAGGTCTTCTGTCTGGGGTTGATGAATAAATAAGGAGTCGTATAATGTTATACTAACAACATAGGGGGAATATTATGAAAAATACTGCTGCTATTTTTCTAACATTAATTATTTTTTTATTTGGCTGCGTTGGGAATTCAGAAGAAAAAACACCAGTTTATAACGGAACACACCTACAAATCGGTGTAGTGGGTAATGAGAAATTACCTCAATTTGTTAATGTTGCGTATTCTAGTATAGAACTAGAATCATTGGTTGATGATAATGAAAACTATGATGGGTTATTTATAACTCCAGATGCATTCTCAGAAGCTGATAAGGAGAAATATGTTTCATTTTTTAATAGTATAAGTTATCCTGTGTATTTCTTTAATATTCAGGGATACAAATATAATGCATTTGTTAAAGAAAATGTAAGCTTAAAAATAACAGAAACAAAAAACAGTCCTTATGTGCAAGGATTCAAGAATAAAGGGGACGGTGAGAGAACAACCTGGGGGTTTTATTTGGAGGAATCCGGAGAAAATATTACAATAGATTTAATGTTAAGAATATTCGATACAATAGAATGATTTTTTTAGGCAATTGTACGTTGCCCAAAATTCTAATCATAGACAAGCAGTAACTGCATACAATAAGTAAGACCACAAGTGCTTCAACACTCATGGTCATACAATAGACGATTCCAAGAGAATCGGCTGATATATTAGGAAATAGACCACCAATCGCTCCCGCTAAAGAGTTAAGGGTGGTCTATTTTTTTGTCGTTTTTAAAAGACAGTACCGAAATGATCAGCCAAAAATAAATGATATAAAAGTTGTTTTTTATTTTTTGTTTTCTCTTTTTTAAAAATAACATGTTATTTTAAGCGCGGATCAAACTTGTTAAACAAAAACAATGCTATATATTCACCTGATGTTTTAAAAGAAATCAAACCAGAAGTAGAGGAATATTTTGAAAGCAATGGTTATACAACTGATGGATTGAGATTAAAAGCTATTGCTGTAGCTTTTAGAACAGGAGGATGGTTAGTATCATTATTTTTTAAAGCCACTAAGTAAAGAAGCTGCAGATATTGTACGTAGTAAATCAAAAAAGGTGGCAGATGTTTTAGATAAAGTTACAGAAGTTTCTGAGCTTGTTCTTGCGAGTGGCTTTCGCTCCATTGGCATTCCTAATGATGTGGCTACAGCGCTAGCAAAAATTATTGTAGGGCTAGTTCTTTAAACCTCAGACTCTTTATTTTAAAAATATGTATCACGTATAATAATAGATACATGAGATACATACATATAATCTGTGTTTATCTATTATAATTCATGGAGGAAATCATGAAAATTGCAAGGTCAATTTTGGTATATACACTTGTAATATTATCAATTATAGCTTTATATATAGGTATATTTAGTTTCTTTATCTTTATATTGAGTCTTATTCCTGTATTGGATATTAAAATTGATAGCTGGACTTCAGTTTTTATTTTTTCTATATGTATAATACTATGGGTAATTCCGTACGAATTAATAAATTTTCTTCAAGACATACCTACTAAAAGTAGATCCATAAAAAATATATTGATGATTATCGCATCAGTTTTAAGCGTTACTCTATTTACGTTATACATTCTCTTTTTAGAAAGAAAAATTAACTATTTATCAATTTCAGATACTGGGATTGTTTTTTTAATCATTACAGTTTTTATTATTTTTAAATTAATTATAATACTTGATAAGAAAATTGAAAAAGAAGACAAAATGAACGAATAAGAAAGACCTATCTCTAAGTAATTCACTTAACAGATAGCTCCTTTTTTCCGCAAAATGGGACTAATCTGTAATATAACAAAAGGAACTGCAAGAATTACATAAGCGAATAAGCAAGGAAACTTGAAGAGATCGCCTAGAAGATCTTCCTGAAATTCAGAGTATAAAAGAGCAAATTTTAAACCGATCTAAACGCTGACCTAGTAATGTATTTACACAAATCAATGACTGCAAAAGTTATTTATTCACATGATTAATGTAGAAATTTAAATTGTGTTCATTACTAGTTTTGAAAGTTTAAAAATTCTGATAAAATAATATAATAGTCTAACTTGGGAAGGGGCATTATTATGATAATTATTTCGTTCGCAAATTTGGAAATTACTCATGCAAAGTCTTGTATTAGAAATTAATACTTCGCATGAAGTGAAGAATAAAATCACTGCTGCTTTGTATTTCCATTTCTGATATATGGCTTTGCACCTTATTTATAGTAATTAATTACGAATAAGGGGCTGCAGAAATGAGTTATATAAATGCAAACAAAATTTTACCTGAAAAACTTCTAAAAGAACTTCAACAATATGTTCAAGGAGAAACAATATATATCCCTAAGACGAAGAATAATTTTCAAAAATGGGGTACATGTTCTGGTGGAAGACAAAAAATCAATGAAAGAAATACTTCTATGAAAAATGATTTTAAAAACGGGAAGACTGTTTATCAATTAGCTGAACAATATTTTCTTTCAACTGAAACTGTAAAAAAAATAATTTATACAAAGAATTAATGACATTAAAACTGATCATCTAGCAAAATAGATGCTCAGTTTTTTTATGGTGACCTTGATTACTAATGATTCTTGCTATTTATTTGTGGTTAATCATCAATTAGTCTTAATAGTAAGAACCATGAGAAAAGCTGCAATGTGAAAGAGTGTATTAAAGTATGGCATACGAACAAAGTAGCCCCCCCACGCTCGCCGAAGTTGCGAAAACCAAGCTAAAGTAGGGAGCGTGCGAGTCAACGTACAAGTTTTTCTTCCAGGGTAGGGACTACCCGTAGAGCCTGCTAAATAACTGGCGGTTACGCTGGTGTTCGCAGGAATCTCCCACTTCAAGCGAAGCTAAGTGGCGAGTAGTTCAAAGAATGAAATATATCTAAAGTGAAAGATTTCTTAGGAAAATATAACATCAACTTATAAATACATTTACAGGAATGATCTCTTTGTGATTTGTAGTGGATGGGTTGTTATATCTATAACAACCCAATTTTTTACAAATCAAAAAAATTGGCTCGGCTAGACATTATGGGAATTGTTTTTTTACAAACTGAATTATTGTTAAATATATTTATTTTTTACCTACAAATGATTTTAGTTTTCGTAATAACAGTTCATTTGGGCTTAAATACGATAGGAAATCTAATATAGAGAAGTAAACAAAGGTACGTAAGCAAGAACAATCCTTTTCCATTTGGTTAAGTAGGGGTAATTGCTATGCCTTTAGGATTACTTCCAACTTGAACAGTAGCGATCACATTATGTGTTTTCACGTCAATCACGGATACACTGCCCTCTCCATTAATAGTCACATAAGCGAATTTCCCGTCTGGGGTGAAGGTAACAACATCTAGATCGTTTCCAACCTGCACGGTTGCTATGACACTATGAGTTTTCACATCGATGACCGATACAGAGTCGCCGTTTTCACCAGTATCCGTTATATAGGCAAGTTTCCCATCGGGGGTGAAGGTAACAACATCTGGATTACCATCAACCACCAAGGTAGTTGTTACACTATGAGTTTTTACATCCATGACAAATACAGAATCTTCCCTTATACTATTATCGATTACATAGGCAAATTTCCCGTTCGGTGTGAAGGCAACAGCCCTTGGATCGTCTCCAACCTGCACGGTTGCTATGACACTATGAGTTTTCACATCGATGACTGATACAGAGTCTCGATTCACACCAGCACTCGTCACATAGGCAAGTTTCCCATCGGGCGTAAAGGAGACATCAACTGGATTACCGCCCACCTGCACGGTTGCTACGACACTATGTGTTTTTGTGTCCAAAACGGAAATTGCTGAATTAGTAATAAAATATAGGTTTTTACCATTTGGTGTGATAGATATGGCATTATCAGTATTACCTAACACTGTCGCTATGATAGAATGAGTTTTAGCATCTAAAACAAAGACACAATCATCACCCGCAACATAGGCTATTTTTCCATCAGGTGTAAAAACAGTTTGGAATGTATTTACATTAGTGCCAATAGTTGCTATTAATGAATGAGTTTTAATATCTACAGCATAAATGTTTCCAAAATCTATACTCGTAACATAAGCTAATTTTCCATCAGGCGTAATTGTAATTAAAGATGGTTCTATCACATTAGGTATTGTAGCAATTACTCCATGTGTTTTTGTATCAATGACAGTAACAAAATTAGACCCTTCGTTAGCAACATAAGCTACTCCCATAAATACACTCCCCTTTTTATTTATTATTACTTTAATATATGAGCAATGAAATGGATTTACGCTACATAATTCTTCGTAAGTTATCTACAAAAACGAGGCGTATATTGAATTTCATGACTCTCAATATAATATAACCTATAGAGACAAGTGGAAAATGACAGTCGAATGGTAAGGAAAGTCTAAGCCGACTTGTCTCAAAATTGTCAGGGAAAATAGAAGAGCTTGATTTTGTCACATTCATTTTGAATTTCAGTATTGTATGAAAAATGGTGAGTGGTAAACACAAGTTGAGTTGTGTTGTGCGCCCATAAGGGAGGCTATGAAAATCGCTTTTTGCAAAAGCGTGGATTAAGTACGCATATAAATCCATCATTACCCACCTTATCCGAAGGGGAAACCTAACGGGGAGTGTAGCATGGTGTGGAAAGTCATGAGTTGACGAGTCGCTACGTCACGACTGAATGGCAAAATGAAATGTCATAAACGAGGATGAAAGCTGTATTGCTTGAATGATAGTCTGAGAGTGGCCACTCAAACATATA
>NZ_JBPXRQ010000052.1:0-28134 GCF_051842895.1 Cytobacillus sp. Hm23 | reverse complement strand
CATTTGAATCGTACCATTCTTATTAATCGTAGCACCAATCACACGATCTCCTTCAGTTTTATCGACTGGAATTGATTCACCAGTAATCATTGATTCATCAATTGAAGATCGTCCAGCAATGACTTCCCCATCAACAGGGATTTTTTCACCCGGCTTTACGATAATGACATCGTTAACGACAACTTGCTCAATCGGAACCTTCGTTTCAACGCCATTTCTTATGACAGTCGCTTCTTTCGCTTGTAAATTCAACAATTTTGAAATGGCTTCCGTCGTTCTACCTTTTGCCAATGACTCAAATAGTTTACCGACTAAGATGAGTGTAATGAGAACTGCACTCGTTTCAAAGTATAAATGCGGCATATACTGTGGATTACCTAGCGTTCTTAATGCTTCAACTACGCTATAAAAATAAGCTGCTGACGTTCCAAGCGCCACAAGTACATCCATATTCGCACTTTTATTTCTAAGTGATTTATAAGCACCTACGTAAAACTGCCAACCGACGTAAAACTGAACTGGTGTAGCAAGTAAAAATTGAAACCAAGGGTTCATAATAAATGATGGCATCGGTATCCCAAGATCCCACGGTGCATGACCGACCATTGAGTAAAGAAGTGGTAACGATAATAATATAGAAATGAATAGTTTCGTTTTCTTTTCCTTAATTTCTTCCTCTTTATGAGATGCCTTTTCTTCTCTTGTTTCCTTCACTTTAGCATCATAGCCGAGCTTTTGAATTTTGCCAATAACGTCATCAACACTAACTACACCTGGTTGAAACGATAACGCCGCTGATTCAGTTGTCAAATTAACCGTTGCAGCTTCAATACCGTCCATTTTATTTACTACTTTTTCAATTCGTGTGGAGCAGGCAGCACATGTCATGCCGTATATATCAAGATCTACCTTCTCAGTCTGTACACCGTAGCCGAGTTTATTAATTTTTGACACTACATCTTCTGGCTTCACTGTATCACTATTATACTTAACCGTTGCAGCTTCCATCGCCAAATTTACATTCGCTTCCACACCGTCCATTTTATTTAAGACCTTTTCAATTCGTGTGGAACACGCGGCACAAGTCATCCCTGTTATCCCCAATTTCATCTGGTTTTGGGTCGGGTTTTGTACTAATTGACTCTGCTCGCTCATATTGATCATCCCCATATTTATGATTTAGAGAACTGTTTAATTACTTTCATTAACTCTTCAATTGCTTCATCACCTGAACCTTCTTTTATAGCGTCAGATACACAGTGATGTGCATGTCGTTCTAATAATTGAAACCCTACATTTTTCAAAGCAGAATTGATCGCTGAAACTTGGATAAGAATATCAACACAATAACGATCATCTTCAACCATTTTTTGAATACCTCGAACCTGTCCTTCTACTCTTTTTAGACGCTTTATTAACTGATCCTTTTCTTTATCACTTCGGGGTGTCGCAAGCATTTTCCCCTCATCACTAACATGACAATCATTATCCATTGTGATCACCTCTTAGTTATATAGTATACCCCTGTAAGGTATATGTCAAGCAAATAATCAGCTTTTTTCGAGACTATCTTCGACCTCATGTAATAATTGATTAAATCCTACCCGATCTATAAATTTTGCAAATTGCTCTCTCTTCTTGCCTTGTTGTTGATATACTGCTAATATATCGTCTATTGTGGTATATAAATCTTCTGGCGTAAGTTGGGATTTAAAAAGCTTTGCTACTTTTGCATCAACGCCTTTTGCTTTACCACCAATGTATAGATCATAGCTATCTTTATTTTTTATAACGCCAATATCGTTCATAAGTGGTTCACCACAAGCATTTTGACACCCTGTATATGCTGGACGAACTGGAAATGGTACTTCTCTCCCAGCAATACGATTATTAAGTTCGATAGCTACAGGCATTCCTTCTTCTTCAGCGCCCTTACAAAAATTACAAGTTCGTAGACTCTTTACGTACATACCGACTGGATAACATGAAAATCCATTGTTCTCTAAATCCGCGACAACTGCATCAACTTCATTTTCTGCAATGTCTATATAAAGTTGTTGAAAGGTTGTAAGCTCTACCTCACTATCTTCCCCAATATGTTTAGCAAGCACCATTAATTGTTTGGAGGTAAGTTTTGCACCGAAGCCTACACCGCCGTTGACAGCTAATGTGATTAATTTCCCTTTAGTCATATTTCAGTATCTCTCCAATCTTTCAATATGTTAAAGTATCATATTTACACTCATAATACTATACCCCCCTACAGTAATTGTCAATGTTTTTATTATAGCTATTTTCGATAACGCGAAACACTCTAACAGCATTAGGGTAATTAGGTTGATAATACGCGTCATCGTTGTTAATGATAAAATTAAGTTTGTTTTATTAATAGATAATTTAACACTCTAAGCTAAGAACTAGCAAGCTTTAAGAAAGTAGCCTTACGAAAAGAACCAAAAAAAGACCTCTGAGAGGTCATTTTGCAACTTCATTTGACAACATATCTACTTGATCTCGCTCTTCTTTCTTCTGCTTTTTCTTGTATATAATTTTCGAAAGTATTATGCTACATTCATATAAAAATAGTAAAGGAATTGTAACTAAGAAGTCAGAAATAAAGTCAGGTGGTGAAATAGTAACTGAAATAATAACTAAAACAAAATAAGCGTATTTTCGTACCTTTTGCAAAACATATGGATTGATGATGCCTATACTCGTCAAAAACATAACTACAACAGGTAACTCAAACAAGATGGCAAATGGGATCGTCATCGTTAAGACGAATTGAAAATACTTTTCTGCCGTGAACATTGTATCAAACATTTCTTCACCTAAGCTTGTTAAAAAGCCGAAAACAACGTCAAGTATAACAAAATAGCCAAAGCACAAACCTATAATAAATAAAATAAATAAAGCTGGGATGTATGAAAGTGTTATTTTCCGCTCATAAGGCTTCAACGCTGGCTTTACGAATAGCCATATTTGTAGAGCCAAAATCGGAATTGTGCAAGCAATCGCTAATATTCCAGCAATTGTAAAATAAACCCATAATACTTCACTTGGACCTAATATAACTAACGTAATACTATATGGGTCTAGACCCATTACAAGCCAATTATATATATCTTTAACAAAAATAAATGCTAGAACAAAAAAAATGATAAAAACCACCATTGTAATAAGTAGTCGTTTCCTTAGCTCATCTAAGTGGTCTACCAGCTTCATCTCTTGATCTTTCATCTCCAAACACCCGCCTCTGTTTCATCATCCACATTTCAAGAGGGTGACCCCTGAAGGATCTTCTTCACAATCCTTTATATGTTGTATATAGGTATCGCCACCTGGAAGGTTATACAATATATAGAGGCTACGAAATCTAATCCTTTTACTATGAGCCACCCTCTTAAGGTCTTTATCGTTACCTTTATTGCTGCTCAGGCTAGAACAGCTAGAAGAGGTTTATGCGATTGTCACCAATATTATAGAAGAAATACATGGATTACGAATAAATCATCAGTAAATAACCTTAATTAATATTTGTTAATGTATGGAACTTCAGGTCGCGTTCTTCTTTTTATCTTCTTCTAATTCGTCGATCACATCGCTAGTCAATTCTTTAGTAGATGTTTTAAATTCTTTCAGCGTTTGTCCAAAAGATCGCCCAATTTCAGGAAGTTTTTTAGGACCGAATATAATTAAAGCAATTACTAATATAAGTATAAGACCCGGGACCCCAATATTTGTAAGCATGTTCATCCCCCCTGTTTCCAATATATATTTCATGAAAAGCTTAGTTAAATTATATTATTATTTCCAACAAAAATGGATGAGAAACAGAGATTATTCACAAGAAATTCATATTTACTTATATTCATAAAATCTTCTTTTTAACAGAAAAGTAAACAGTTAAATAAACAAATGAAAAAGATTGCTGTCCTTTTTCACTTCTTGATATGCAAAACCTTTTTTGTTCATACGTTCTATTAATGGTTTATAGTCGTTTTTGTGCTTTAATTCAACACCTACTAATGCAGGTCCATTTTCTCTATTATTTTTTTTCGTATATTCAAATCTTGAAATATCGTCAGTTAGACCTAACACTTCATCTAGAAATTCTCTTAACGCCCCAGCTCTCTGAGGAAAATTAACAATAAAATAGTGTTGCAAGCCTTCGTACATCATAGACCGTTCTTTAATCTCTTGCATTCTTCCGATATCGTTATTACCACCACTTATGACACAAACAACCGTTTTCCCACGTATTTGGTCTTTATAAAAATCCAATGCTGCAATTGGTAATGCGCCTGCAGGCTCAGCAACAATAGCATTCTCATTATATAATTCAAGGATTGTCGTACAAGCTTTCCCTTCAGGAACTAACAGTACATCATCTACAACAGCGTTACTTATGTTAAACGTCGTATCACCTACTTTTTTCACAGCAGCTCCATCAACAAATTTATCAATTGTATCAAGAGTGGTCACTTCCCCCTTGTTTCGAGATACAACCATGGCAGGAGCCCCCTCAGGTTCAACACCAATGACCTTTGTTTGCGGTGAAATGCTCTTTACATAAGTACCAATGCCCGAAATGAGACCACCACCACCAATACTAGCAAAAATATAGTCGATTGATTCATCGCAATCATTTAATAGTTCTACTGCCACAGTACCTTGACCAGCAATAACGTTCATATCGTCAAATGGATGGATGAATGGTCTATTCTCTAATTTACTGCATGTCATGGCTTCCTCATAAGCATCGTCAAATGTATCACCTGTTAAGATAATTTCAACGTTCTCTTTTCCAAACAGCTCTACTTGTGATACCTTTTGTCTTGGAGTTGTTGATGGCATAAATATCTTGCCATGAATACCAAGATGTCTACAAGAATATGCAACTCCTTGAGCGTGATTGCCTGCGCTTGCACATACAATTCCAGATTCCAACTCTTGCTTTGACAAATGTTTGATACAATTATACGCTCCGCGAATTTTGAAAGAACGGACAATCTGTAGATCTTCTCTCTTTATATATATATTACAATCAAATCTTTCTGATAAGACTTCATTGCGCTGTAAAGGGGTATGAGTTACTACATCTTTCAATGTTTGATGGGCGATCATTATATCCTCGAGTTGAACACGCTTTACTTGTTGTTTAACTTGTTGGCTCATTATACAAACCCTTTCTGTAAGTAATAATTACTTTAATACGTTAATGTTGTGATTGGAACATTATATCATGAAATATTTAAAATGAAATATGTTTTCAGAAAATATTTTAAATTTATCACCAACAATAAAAACATGCAATTATACTTGGGTTTGTCATAATGATTAACGGAAATGACATCATTAATCGCACCTGTTCAAAGTATTAGGTGCAGCAAAGCTTATTATGCACTTTTTACCTTTTTACTTCTTCACTTCTCCTACGTTCATAAGTTAAGAAATAATAGTCTATATTGTTATCTTCATCCTTCAAACCTTTTGTCTTTGATTTCAAATACCAGTTATCATCAGAAATGATAAAAGGAAAATACGTATCTCCTGCATATGTAGCATCAACAAATGTAACATACAGCTTATCGACATATCGAAATAGTTGCTTATACAGTGTTTCACCACCGAAAATAAATACTTCCTCGGTGTTAGCTTGTTCTTCAATACGAAAGATGTCATCGATTGTATGAATCAGTTGAACACCTTCTATTTCTATACTTCGATCTTTCGTTAAAACCACATTTTTTCTACCTGGTAACGGTCTTCCTATAGAATCAAATGTTTTTCTTCCCATAACTAATATGTGACCCATCGTTATACGTTTAACGTGTGATAAATCATTAGGAAGGTGCCACGGAATGCTGTTGTTTTTTCCAATGGTACGGTTTTTATCAAATGCAACAATGATTGATAACATCTAAATTTCCTCATTTCATTAATCGTAAGCTACGTATATATTTCGCTGTTAACGGGGCATTTTCCACAAGAAGCTCTCTCGTTTCATCACTTGTATAGTACATAGCAAAAGCTTCTGCAAAAAATTCTTCCGGATAATCATTAAAATATGGTTGATTAGGAAATATGGTAGACACTTCAGAATTCCAAGCTGCCAAAAACTCCATACTATGTCTAATGTTATCAAAAACAATCGCATCAATCGAATGCGCTAACTCGTGCAATTCAAGGTTGTGAGAACCGTGACCTTGCCCTTTATCACTATGTCCTATTTTTACAAGAACGACGTAGTTTCCTCCCATTCCAGGAACACTATCCCACTTCATGTCAGTATCCACATAACCTCTCGGTCTCACACCTGCTAAGTGTTTAGCAAATGGTTCATTAACAATCGAACCATTAAACAATTTTACATATACTTTGTTATTAACTAATTTCTGCATTATTGCAGAATCAATTCGGTTAAGCGATTGTATTATATTAAGAACTGCTCGTTCGTCAAATTCCTCATTCGGAAGTAGTAGAATCTCTTTAATATATTCATAGTTTGATAGTTGTTGAACAACTGTCATATCATTTATTGGATGATAGTTTTTTAGTAGTACTCCATATTGATTAGCAGAGGAAGGGATCGTAAGGAAAGGGACAAATATACATAATAATAGCGTCATTTTTTTCATCATGTTCAATGATGCCTCCCCCCAACTTGAAATTCTAGTGTAATATATATGTAATCTTAGTGTAACATATATCATTCAGTGGAGGGTGTGCTCAAACTCTATTAAATTATGGAAATGAGAAGGTGAACTACTTAAACATTTTTTTCATAAAAATAGCCAACCTAATAATTAGGTTGGCTATTTTGGTTTATGCAGTTTTAGCATTACTTGCTTCATGCTTTTCTTCTGATTTAGCGATAAACTTCGCACATGCAGCGTCTCCAGTAATATTAACTGCTGTTCTTGTCATATCAAGTAACCTATCAACACCAAGAACGAGTGCAATTGCCTCTAAGCTTAATCCAACAGATGTTAGTACCATCGTTAACATAATTATTCCAACACCAGGAACACCTGCAGTTCCGATACTAGCTAATGTAGCTGTTAATACGATAGTAGCTAGATCGGCCATTGAAAGATCTACACCGTAAAGCTGGGCAATAAATACTGTAGCAACCCCTTGCATGATCGCTGTGCCGTCCATATTGATTGTTGCACCTAATGGCTGAACGAAACCACTAATACTCTTAGGTATTTTTAAATTCTTTTGAGCTGTCTCCATTGATACTGGTAAAGTAGCTGAGCTACTCGATGTACTAAAAGCAACAGCTATAGCTGGTAAGAAGTTTTTAATAAAAGTAATCGGATTCATTTTACCAAGAACTAATATAACTGAACCATATGTTATTGACAAATGTATGAATAGAGCTAATAGTACAGCAATGAAATATTTACCCATCGCAGCAATCGCATCAAACCCTTGTCCACCTATCGCAACCGCTATAAGTGCGAATGCACCGATAGGAGCTAGCTTCATAACAACATCTACCAAGAACATTAATATGCTATTTGATTCTTCAATAATCTTTTTAATAGAAGGTACTTTTCCTTCAAGCTGTGTAATAGCAAAACCAATTAGAATAGAGAAAAAGATAATTTGCAACATGTTTCCTTCAACCATTGCTTGAAATGCATTAGTTGGAATGATATCGATTAATGTATCCATAACCGGCGGTGCCTCTTTTGCTTCTACTTCTGTATCTTCACCTATAGTTAATCCATCTACTAGACCTGGTTGTAGAATATTACCTACAGATAAAGCAATTACTAGTGCAATAGAAGTAGTAATTAAGAAAAAGATAACTGTTTTAATACCGATTCGTCCTAATTTTTTAGGATCACTTATTCCAGCAGTTCCTAAAATTAGTGAGATAATAACAATAGGCACTACTAATAGCTTAATTAAGCCAATGAAGATTTTACCGAGTGGAGTTAAAATGTAAGTTTCTGCTGCGTCAAACCATTGAGGAATTCCGATATTGAAAACTAACCCGACGAAAATACCTAATGCCATACCAATTAATATTTTTTTTGTTAATGACATAACTTCACCTCTTTAATACTTTGTTGTGTTAAAAACTATAGGGTAATAATACTTATGAAGATGAGGATACCAAAGTCTTCATGCTGCTTTTTTATTTTAATACATGTGAACGATTGTTGTCAATTATCAAAATATTATGATCTAAAAAATAATATTTTGTCGAAATCACGATCCATATTGTTACAATCAAGCAACTTTGTTACTCAAGTATAATAAACTACTAAATAATCCAGCTTAAAAAATGAATATCTATCCATCAAGAAAGTAGCTTTTCACCTGAATCATATTTAATACTAGTTTCCTAAATAGTTTTTTAATATAACAAAATAAACAAAAAAATACGTTGCTTTTTTAAAAGCAACGTATAAATCAGCCTTAGGTTCTCCACCGTGGTGGGGTATTTTTGTCCCAATATATACTTCCTAAATCGTTGTGTGTTTGGAATGTATCTAGATACGTATGGTAGTGAAAATTGAACCAATATCCCTCCAAAGGTGGTTGATCCCTTCTCACATGAAAACGAACAAGGTCCTTATTTTTCTCATTATCATATATGTTAAATATTTTTTCTCCATAGCCACCAGATGGACTTTCTGTGATGGATAAGTTATGCAATTTATAATCTGGGTATTGATTAGTTAAATCTAGTATTACTTCTTCTATTTTGGGTAATACAGCTAGACGGAATTCATCCTCGATAACAGGACCAATTTTTTGTCCAAATTTCTCAAACGACTTATCTTCAACAGCAGTCATCGTCGTTTCTATAAATTGTTGCCTATTCTGCTCATCTTCTTCAACCTCTAACTGGAATAGGTGCTCATCATCTTCAGCTGTCAGATCAGGGTTAACTAAATCTTGCTTCGATGTGTCATTGGATTTAGAAACTGGGACTGTTAAAGATGGTGGTGGAGTTATTAACCCAAATGTACTTATTGTGATTAAGATGACAAGTGTTTTTCTCACCCACAGTGGCATTGTAATTCTTCCTTCCTTTTTAAATAAATCTACTTTTATGTAAATGTTTTCATTCTATTATTCTACATAATGATCATAATATATTAATACGAGTTTAGTAGCATAAATATTTAAATTTCAAGTTCGATGTATTAATAAATATTATAGCACAAATAATATGTGGAGAGGAGGTTTCAAGTATGGAAAATGATATTGTTTATTTTGTATTATCCATTATCACATTAGGGTTTTTAACTTATTTAAACATAACTGACTAACTTTGTGATAATACGATAAAAACACCCTTCATATACTAAAAATCAACTGCAAGTTCAACTTTAACTTATTCACTAAAAAATCTTATAGCAGTAAAGAGATAACCGGTAAACAAACTAACATAGAGGCAGCTGATGTTAATAGAGTTTTGGGTCGACTCAAATGTATGACGAGTCGACCCAACTTCGCTTATGATTGTTTATTTTTCTTTCGAGCTGAACTTTTCTGATAGTTTCCAGTTTCAGCTGAAGTAGTCCCTTGCCCCTCTACATCAGGAGAGCTTAGACCGATCGTTGCAGGGTTTTTCTTACGTTTTTTGGACACTATAATCACCTCCATCTGTATACTTTAACCTACTTAACTAATTTCATTCGAACAGCAATTTATTTAACCAAACCTCGTACTTGTTGATTTTAACCAAAGGCTGTTTGCACTTTGATTGTTGTTTATCGTACAAAGACATAAACATAAGCTACAATGCTATAACGATATTGAAAAACACTATTTTGAATTATCACTATGAGAACTGGCATGAAGGTAGCCAAAGTGAAATTTAGCTGTTTTTCGTTTTTCTACGATAAAATTAAACTTGTCAAACGTGTTACTTTGATAATGATCCTTCAACACTATTCTTCGTTTTGCTACGCGCTTTGCTTCAGATAACACTTCCGCTGTGATTTCTGAATAAACTGCTAAATGTTTTAAGCTATTAATACCGTTTGATTCGGTTATCGTTTTTTCGAACATTGGATCAAAATATACGACATCAAAATAATCGCTCGGACAATTTTTTAAATATAGTAAATGATTGTAATGAACAACCTCAATCCATTTCATAGCATTGTTCATTTCTAATAATTGAGAGTTCCATTCATGTAGCCCTCTCTTAACCAAATATGCTAAATAACGATTTCCTTCAACTCCTACAACTTTTCCGCTCCTACCAACTACATAACTTGCCAAAATACTATCAGAAGCTAGTCCAACAGTGCAATCTAAAAAAGTCATTCCTTCTGAAAGTTGTACAGCTCTAAGAAACGGGTCATCAAGTCCTATCATTATGCGTTTTAAACGGAACATAGCTGAGTTAGGGTGAAAAAACACCGGTTCATTCGCAGTGATAGGATGTATTTCTAGTCTATTTCTACCTATCATTAGCACATCTTGGTTATAGTGGTGTTTCAATTCCTTTAAAGACGATTTATTTCTATTAACATAAGGGATTTTTAAATCCCTCGCTACTTCTTTTGCAAGTAAAATACCATTTTCATCTGTTCGACCACCAGTTGTTGCAATCAATGTCATCACCTATTATTAATTCTTCAGTAAAATCTCATAAATAGTTGTAAGCGTTAATTAACAAATAATATTAAGTGTGCTTTCACGTAACATATAGAAAGAGGACGTCATATAGACATCCTCTTAACATGTTTTATTAAAAGCAGATTGTAAGTTCTCCATAATCTGTTCCATCGCATGACCTTCAATTTCATGACGGGGAATAAAATGTACCACTTCTTTCCCTTTCAGTAGAGCCATTGATGGTGATGATGGCTCGAGGTCGACAAAATACTCCCTCATCTTAGAAGTAGCCTCTTTATCTTGACCTGCAAACACTGTAACAAGCTGATCAGGTTTTTTGTCATTATTTAATACAGCCTGCGTTGCAGCTGGTCTAGCTAGCCCTGCTGCACATCCACATACCGAGTTAACTACAACTAAGGTAGTGCCGTGTGCTTCATCTAAAAATTCTTCAACTGATTCAGCTGTCAATAGTTCAGTAAAGCCTGCACTGACTAACTCTTGACGCATCGGTTTAACCATTTGTTTCATATATTCTTCATAAGCCATCGACATAAACAATTCCCTCCAATTACATTCCGATGCTTAAAGAATACTGTACATATCATAGAAAATCAACTAATAAAAACTTAATAAAGATCTGTGACTGCACCTTTTGAAGCACAAGAGACTTGATGAGCGAATTTTCCTAAGACACCTCTTGAATGTAACTTAGGTGCTACCCAGCTAGCTCGACGTTCTTCTAGCTCTACTTCTGAGAGATCAACGGATAGTGACTGTAACTCACTATTGATGGTTACGATATCACCAGTTTTCAATAACCCAATTGGGCCACCTACTTGTGCTTCTGGAGCAATGTGACCAACAACAAGTCCGTGTGTTCCTCCTGAGAAGCGGCCATCAGTTAATAATGCTACACTCTCTCCTAATCCTTTACCAACTAAGATAGCCGATATTGATAGCATCTCTGGCATACCAGGACCTCCCTTAGGTCCTTCATAACGAATAACAAGTACATCGCCAGCTTTGATATCATCATTTAGTACTGCTTGAGTCGCTTCATCCTCTGAATTAAATACTTTAGCTGGTCCAGTTAAGTGCTTTGTTTTCAAGCCTGATACTTTTGCAACTGCACCATCTGGAGCTAAATTACCGTTTAAAATAACTAAAGGACCCGTTGGTTTTAACGGTTCAGAAAATGGGGTGATAACCTTTTGGCCTTCTACTAAAGGTGGTGCCTCTGCCAAGTTTTCCGCTAATGTTTTCCCTGTTACAGTAAGGCAATGTCCGTGTAAAAGACCTTCATCAAGCAATACTTTCATAACAGCTTGTACTCCACCTGCTTCATGAAGATCTTGCATCACATATTGACCACTTGGTTTTAAATCCGCAATATGAGGCACTTTCTTTTGCAATCTGTCAAAATCTTCCAATGACAAATCGACATCAACTGAATGAGCAATTGCTAATAAATGAAGAATTGCATTTGTTGATCCTCCAAGTGCTAATACAACAGTAAAAGCATTCTCAAAAGCTTCTTTTGTCATAATATCCTTTGGATAAATTCCTTTTTCTAATAAATGATAAACTGCTTCTCCTGCTTTCAAACAGTCTTCGCCTTTTAAGGAAGACTCTGCAGGATTCGATGAACTTCCTGGTAAACTCATTCCCATTGCTTCTATTGCAGAAGCCATCGTGTTAGCAGTATACATTCCCCCGCATGAACCAGCTCCAGGGCATGCATGACACTCAATTTGATGGAGCTCTTCACGATCAATATCACCTTTATTATATTGTCCCACTCCTTCAAATGCTGAGACAATGTCAATATCTTTGTCATTATGTCTACCAGGTTTTATTGTACCACCGTAAACAAATACTGCTGGCACATTAGAACGCCCAATAGCGATCATACATCCAGGCATGTTTTTGTCACATCCACCGATAGCAACAAAAGCATCTAAATTTTCTCCACCAACAACGGTTTCAATGGAATCAGCAATAACTTCCCGACTAGGTAATGAAAACCTCATACCTGCTGTTCCCATTGAAATACCATCGGAAACAGTAATTGTATTAAATATTAACGGTGCACCACCAGCATTTTTAGCACCTTCTTTTGCCTTGATAGCCAACTCATCAATATGAATATTACATGGAGTTACCTCGCTCCATGTACTTGCAATACCAATCATCGGTTTTTTGAAATCTTCATCACTAAAACCGACAGCACGTAGCATTGCTCGGTTCGGTGCTCTTTTTACATCATCACTAAGTGCTTTACTTCGGATACGTAAATCCTTGGACATATTATCAACCTCTCTTTGAGTATATATTTTAACAATATAGTTTGTTTTCATTTGTTTTGCAATAGTTTTTTTGTGAATTTTTTTAAAATACTGTAAATAAGTTAATAGCTGTTCACAATGCTACAAAATGAACATAGTAAAAGGGCAAGATTCCAAAAAGTTCAATTGCTTATTTTATTGGATCAACCGCCAATAAAAATAGGCAACTTCTTAGAACCTAACCCTTTTTAAGTCTGCTTTATTTATGTTTTTAAATTTTGACTGTTATTTTTCTTACTATGAAGTAAATACGTATAACCTAAGCGGTAGTGGAGACATTTTTCATTTTACATGAGGTCAGTTGCATAAATTTATTTGTTGCTATCCAATATTAGTCTCAATAACAACAATGTTTACGAAAAGAGCCTTTCCTTAAAGTAATTGATAAAAATGGATTGTGAACTCCCTTTTACGTAAATAAAATCAATGCTTATATTCATTTTAATGGGAGGTGTTAATTCAACTCGAACAAGCTGTTCCTTTTGAAGCTCCTTTTTCACACAATGTTCAGGTAAAAAGCTAATTCCCATACCTTGTATGACTAAGTTTTTTGCTGTTTCCATATTGTCAACTTCCAAAGAAATATTTGGTGAAATCCTATTCGTTGAAAAAATTCTATGAATATAAAGCCAGTCCATTGAGCCATAATCAAAAAAAATGAGTGGGTACTTTGCAACTTGCTCTAACGTTATCGTTACCTCTTTCAGTAAAACATGGTCGTTTGAAACAAACAGACTGATAGGGTCATCGTATAAATGAATCGATTCAATTTCTGGATGAGTTTCTCTTCTTATAATCCCAAAATCAACTTCTTGATTAATTACTTTTTGTAAAACGTCTTTTGAATGCCCTGTTATTATCTTCATTCGCACATTGTTAAATTTCGCTTTAAAATCAGGTAACATAGATGGTAAAACATTATTAGCTATAGATAATGCACAACCGATTTTTAATTCGTTCGGAAGCAATTCTTGCTGGAGTCTATACTTTGCTTCTTGATAAGATTGCAATATTTTTTGCGCATGGGGAAAAAAATATTCACCTTTATCAGTTAGCGATACTTTATTTCCTTGACGAAGAAAAAGCTTAATATTCATTTCACGTTCTAGAGATTGAATTCTTGCAGAAACGGAAGGCTGAGTCAAAAATAACGCTTCTGCTGCTTTATTAAAGCTCCCAAGTTGACAAACATATATGAAAGCTTCAATATTATCAATATTCATACTCCCCACCCTTTTGTTTACTCACTCTTCTAACTTATCACTCTACTAAGTTATATTCTTGCTTTATACAGAAAGTAATTCATTATTCATATTTGTTGCTATGTGGACGACCTTTTTTGCAATAATTTCAGTTGGGTCTACCACAATCAATTGTTTAGTTGATTGAAGTACAAGTGGTATTTCTGTACAGCCAGCAATAATTGCATCAGCACCAAGTTCCTTCAACTCTTTAGCTACAGCTGATAAGTAAAACAATCCCGTTTCTAGTTTACCACCTTTTATAGAATATATCCCTTTCATTACATCTACTTGCATTTCTTTGTTTGATTTGATAAGGGCAACGTCATATTTAATTAAACAATGCTGATACAAGTTAGACTGTAAAGTACCGTCAGTAGCTAATAAACCGACTGTGTTGTATTTGTGCTTTTGTAAATATTTCGCAGTTTCAATTGGCATATGTATCACCGGTATATCGACTGAGTTTATAACAGCCTTGTAGAAAAAGTGTGCCGTATTACACGCAATCATTAATAGATCCGCACCAGCCCTTTGAAGCCGTTGTGCAGATGCTACAATTGATGGTGTGGGATCTAAGCCTTCACCTATAATTGCTGATGTACGATCAGGAATTTGTGAGTTGCTGTCCACAATGAGGTGAAGATGGTCTTGATCATGTTTAGCTGGCGTATTATTAATTATTTTATTCATTAAATCTACTGTTGCCTTTGGACCCATACCACCTATTATGCCTACTTTTTTGCTCTCCATCATTATCACAACCTTAAAATAATCATTAAGTATGAAGTAAATTATAGTTTTATTTTTCTTCATTGACTTATAGAAAAGTTCTATTTAATGATAGAAACATTTAATGAGCTGTATAATCATTGCCAACAAAAAACCAGGTGTAATAAACTCTACACCTGATTTGAGTATATACATCTCCTATATTAATCTTTTTTATTCCTGCTATCGGTCATTTGTTTCCAAACAGACCCTTTGGCTTCCTCCCCTTCTTTAATTCGTTCAATTGCTAGTTTCATTTGCATACTAACTTCAAATTCCGGATCATTTTGAGCTTCAATTAAAGCAGGCAACGCTGAATCGTCTCCAACTTCATATAAAAACATCGCTGCTCTCCACCGTACTAATTTGCTTGGATCTTGTAAAGCTTTAACCATTGCTCCAATCGCACTTGGGTCTCCAATATCTGATAGGCAATCTCCAGCCGTTCTTCTAACTGTTATACTCTTATCAATCAACGCTTTATATAAATATGGCAACACAACTGGTTTTTCTATCATGCCTAAGTATACGGTAGCTTGACGTCGAATCGAAGCTTTATCATCATTTAATGCTTGTGCTAAAACTGGAATATCTTCCTCAGTTGGCTCCATTTGTTCTAGTGCAGCATACCGTTTAGTCCAATCAGCATTTTCTAGCATTTCAGGTGTTACTTTGTAACTGTTTCTTAACAAATGACTTGCTGCGGTATGGTCTTTATTCTTTGCTGCATCAACTAGTCTATTTAAGCGGTCTTCATCATAAACAGCTATTAGTTCCTCAACCACCTCTGAACCAACATCTTCAATATCACCATAACGAGTTCCATATTCCTGCCATTGTCTATCACTAACGACATTATTTACGGATGATTGCATTGTTAATACTGCTTCTTTAAATCGCTCTGGTAAGCCATATCGTTTTTCAGTTTGTCCATCTAATAATTTCACTTGCATCGGAATAAGTTGGATCATTTGCACAAAGACTTTTACATCTCCAAATGTATCAGCAACTTCTTGGTGTTTATCGCTAGATTCTTCAATATCTTCCCCAAAAGCCTCCCTTACTTTTGGTAAGATCTCTTGCCAATCATACTTGGCATTGCGTTCTACAGCTAAAAAATCAGCAACATGGTATACTCCTTTCACACCATCAATCGACAAAATGTCCTGAATGATTTGTGGTGCACTTTCGCTATTCTCTCTCTTATAATTATTACTTTTTCCAGAGGGTAATTCTTTATTTAAGATAATTTTCATTGTGTTTGGACTAGGTGTTGGTTCAATTGTATTGATCTTCAAACTATTCTCCCCTTTTTTACTACAAGTATAGTAAAAATAATTTTAACATACGTACGTCCTTCCATCCATTACACTCACTCGTTAAAAAAGTTGTCCGATATATTTCTACAAAAAATGAGCAAACCTACTGTTAATTTGTCATAAACATTCCTATTCATAAATATTAATGATATAAATCATTCCCCTCGTTCTAAGCTCAGGTAACATAACTTAGTGCAAATGACACTTTATTGGAATGGAGGCCAAACATGAAGTTATCAACAGGAACAAAGCATAACTTTGTTATGTCATCAGTTGCCGCCACTGTAGTATTAAGTACGTCATTGCCAATTTACACAGGAGTAAATTACAATATTATAAGCGTATGGGAACTAGAGAAAGAACAATTACGTTATGGACATACTGGGCAAGCAGTGAAAGCACTTCAACTAAAGCTTAAAAACCTGGCAATGTACCATAGTCATATTGACGGGGTTTATGGTAAGAAAACGAAGGAAGCTGTACAATTATTTCAAAGTAAAACACAGTTAGCTACAGACGGTATTACTGATCAAAAGACGTTAACAAAATTAGCTAAGTTTGATACACTCCAAAAGCAAAAAGTTCTGTCATACGGTTCCACAGGTGAAGATGTATTACAATTACAACACCAATTACAAAACCTAGGTTATTATGAAGGACACGTTGATGGAATATTCGGTCCACTTACATTAGCAGCAGTTAAAACATATCAGCAACATAATAAGTTGAAAATTGATGGCATAGCTGGACGACAAACATTGCAACACCTTGAAACAAATAAGAATAAGGTTGGTAAACCAAAATATATCAAACCAGTAAAACAAGCGACAGTGAACAGTGTTGATACATCTTTGGTCACAATTGCACAAAAATACATCGCTAGCCCATATGTTTGGGGAGGAACTTTACCTAGCGCTTTGATTGCAGCGGCTTTTTAACTTTTGTATTTGATCAAAAAAACATCAAAATACCTAGAACAGTAAGTGACTTATGGAATTTTACTGTTGATGTCCAACATCCAAGTATCGGTGATATTGTTTTTTTTGAAACGTATAAACCAGGCCCCTCTCATGCTGGAATTTACATTGGGAATAACCAATTTATTCATACTGATTCAACAGTTGGCGTTACAGTTAGTCATCTTAGTAACTCCTACTGGAACGCTCGATATTTGGGAGCAAAGCGAGTTGTCCAATACTAAGAAACCTTCTACAGTGTGTATGTCTACTAAGCTAGGAGTAGATTTATAATTTCCATCAACAATGATTAAGCCATACAAAAAGTCCAACTGTAAAAGTTGAACTTTTCATAATATATGAGAATGTGAATGATACTGTAAATCGTGTCCTTACAACCAAAGGTGTAGGTCTTGAAAAAAGGCTGTTTTTCGCATTAATTATTGCTTTTCGTAATTCGAGCCAAACACATACACAACTAGATTTCATGGAACCTTTTCTTCTGTACAACAATGATTAACCATGTAAAACTTCTTTCTATAGTACTAATCTGATTTTAATAGCAACAAAGTTTACGAAAAGAGCCTTAAAAAAATAATACTTTATTATGTTTAGGCTGGGGGCTATTAACAAAGCAAAGTTTATTAGTCCGAAGTTGTTCTCAAACCGGATCTAAGTTTTAGTTAAGAACATTCATAACTAACAACCATCAATACAACAATTAATCCTCATACCATAGGGATTCATTTAATTGCTTCTATGATTTCAGATAATTCTTCCCAACGCTCCATCAACTGTTCTAATTGTTTTGTAGTATCCTCATGTTCCTTCATTAACGATTGTGCAGTTTCAAAATCACTTCCAGTTTGTTCAATTTGTTGCGTCAAATGTTCGCAAGTTTGCTCCATTTCAGCGATCCGATCTTCAATTGTTTCCCACTCTTTTTGTTCCTTATAAGTTAGTTTGCGGATTTGCTTCTTTTCTTTTTTCGGATCTTCTTTTTCTTTTTGTAATTCTTTCACTATTGACTTTTGAGTACGCTGTTCAAGAAGTGCTGTGTATGAACCGAAGTGTGTTTTCACATGTCCGTCACCTTGAAAAACGAGAATTTGCTCCGCTATTTTGTCCAAAAAGTATCGGTCATGTGATACAGTGATTACAACACCTGGGAACTCATCTAAATAATCTTCTAATATTGTCAAAGTTTTAGTATCAAGGTCATTTGTTGGTTCATCGAGTAATAACACATTTGGTGTATCCATTAAAATCTTTAATAAAAATAATCGTTTTCTCTCTCCACCAGAGAGTTTGCGAATCGGTGTACCGTGAGTATGCATCGGAAATAAGAACCGCTCTAGCATTTGTGCAGCAGAAATTGTGTGACCGTCTAACGTTTCTATAACTTCCTTTGACTCCTTCACATATTCAATGATCCGTTGATTTTCATTCATTTGAAAGGTTTCTTGAGTATAGTATCCAATTTTGACAGTTGGACCAACTGAGACATTTCCACCGTCAGGAGTTGTTTTTCCTGCTATTAAATTTAGCAATGTAGATTTTCCAGATCCATTCTCTCCAACGATACCGATGCGATCTCCCCGTTTTATTAACAGGTTAAAATCTACTAAAATGTTTTTGTTCCCGTAAGATTTGGTAATACTTTCTAATTCGACTACCTTCTTCCCTAGACGGGTAGATTGTAATGATATATCCAGTTTGCTTTCATTTGATGTAGATTTACTATTTTCTAATTCCTCAAAGCGCTTTATTCTTGCTTTTTGTTTCGTTGTTCTTGCTTTTGCGCCTCTTTTTATCCAAGCAAGTTCATGGCGGTATAGATTCTGACGTTTTTCCTCACTCGCCTGTGCTTGTTCTTCTCTTAACGCTTTTCCTTCTAAAAAAGATGAATACCCCCCTGAATAACTATATAAGTTACCGTTATCCAACTCCAAAATACGATTTGTAACTCGATCTAAAAAATACCGATCATGTGTTACGAGCAAAATAGCCCCATTAAACTTAGCCAAATAATCTTCTAACCATATGATCGTTTCATGGTCTAAATGGTTCGTTGGCTCATCTAAAATTAACAAATCAGGTTCAGCTATCAATGCCTGTGCTAATGAAACTCTCTTTTTTTGTCCCCCTGATAGCTCCCCAATTTGTTGTGAATAATCTTTTATACCGAGCTTAGTTAGAATTGCTTTTGCATTTGAATTTGCTTCCCAAGCATTCATTGCATCCATACGTTGCTGTGTAGTAAATAACGCTTGTTGGATTTTTTCATTTGTTGGCTCATTTGCTAGTTTTAATAAAATTTGCTCGTACTCTTTTAATAAGTTAATAAGTGGCGTATCACCATGAAAAACTTGATCAAGCACTGAATGGTTTTCTTTAAAGACTGGTTGCTGAGCTAAATAGCTTATTGTATAGCCTTTTGAACATATCATTTGACCTTCATCAGGAATTTCTTCTCCAGCAATAAGCTTTAACAAAGTTGACTTCCCTGTTCCATTTACACCAATGACCCCGATTCGGTCACCTGACGTTATACTGAAAGATATGTGTTCGAACAACGTTCTCTCTGTATAGCTTTTTGTGAAATTTTCTACTGTTAGTAATTTCATTGTTGACCATTCCATTCCTCAAAAAATTGTATTAAGTACTTTTCTATAAAACCATGCCTTTGATGCGCTATCTTCTTTCCTTCTTCCGTGTTCATTTTATTAGAAAGGCGTAATAATTTCTCATAAAAATGGTTAATTGTTGTACTTTGCTCATTTCGATATTGTTCATACGTCATACTTTCCCTTATCGGTATGTCAGGGTCATAAAGTATATGTCCCTTTAAGCCACCATATGTAAATGCTCTAGCTATACCGATCGCACCTAATGCATCTAATCTATCTCCATCTTGAACAACTTGACCTTCAAGCGATTTCATTGGTATTCCATTTCCGCCTTTAAACGAAAGTGAGGTAATGATATCCATTATATGTTCGCTATCAATAGATCTTACTCCGTTTGAATGCATAAAGCTTGTAACGTGCTTAATAGCACCTTTTGGATCATCAATAATTTTGTCATCTATCGTATCATGTAACAGCGCAGCCATTTCAACTATAAAAAGATTTGCCTTTTCAATTTTTCCAATATGTAAAGCCAAATTTCTTACGCGGTGTATATGAAAATAGTCATGGCCAGTTCGGTCATCAACTAATATTGATTTCACAAATTGTTCAGTAATTTTTATCATTTCTGCATGCATTTATATCACCTGTTTAAATTTTTGGACGTTTAACACTATATAACTTGTCTGTTGTAATTCAAAATTTACGAAAATCGCTGTATCATTAAATTGTCGGTTGCATTGTATTATAGAAGAAAATATTCTATTGAAGCTAATATAGGATAGCATCAATTAAATTTATGCAAAGACATCTTTTAAAGTAAGAATCGATGCCAAAGTTGTATACGTCTATATTTAAGAGTAGGAAAAAAACTTTCTATGCGAAAAAAGCCAATTATAAAAAAACGACAAATAAGCCTATTGCTTACTCAACACATTGTAACATGACGGAAGGATTCTTGTGGAATCATTTTAAGTAGAGACATTTAACTAACAACATGCATATAATGATGAAGATTTAATTTTCATGTGACTCAATATCAAGGTTCTCTTGTAATATTTGTTGCTTTTAAACTTGCCTTAAATTCATAGTACTTTATGGGTAAAGGCTCTTTTCGTAAAATTTGTTGCGATAGTTCCTAAAATTGAAGTTAAAAACATCGTTTTACTCAACAGTCATACATGATTATTTGTTAGTAAAGAAAACAATATTCTGTACGAAAACAGCCTTGTTAAAAGACTTGTTAAATATTCTAGTTATAGAACATGTAATAATATGGTTGTCTCCGAAATAGGCCGAAGCTCGTATACAATAATGCTTCATGTTTAGACTTTGTTAGTTTACAGGTAGTAAGATAGAAAAATTGAAAGGATCTGGTTCAGATAAACAAAAATAGTTTCTTTCACCGACACCCTCCCCAAAAGCAAGCAACAATAGGCACAGCTTGGTATGGACGTCATGTAATTATGATTGTCTGTAATCCAACAACAAACCATTTCGTTTCATTACACTCAAGCTTACATGCACCTATAGAGCCTACCAATCCAAATTGTGCTGAAACTGTAGCTCAATTATTAAGTATAGGCTATAAAATTGAGGCAAGCGTAGCACTTTCTACTCATTTAGTGCAATATATACTAGTGTTATAGCTTCATTTACTCACATGTGTCCCTAAAAACAACATTATAACTATATGTATTTACCTTTCATAATTATTGGCTGTATTAATAGCTCTTTTCGCAACGGTTATTGCTTTGCATCCAAATAAATAAACATGGACACAACAATAGTTTTCTCCCATTTTTTCTTCTGTAATATGATGCTAATGATATAAGACTTCCTTTGACTAACGTAGTTTTTGTAAATAACAACAAAGTTAGAGGCTAATTATTAAACCAGCTAATTCCAATTGTGTCTTCACCTGTATGCACACCTAGAGAAGTAGAAAATGGGAACGTAAGTACATTTAACGAAGGAAACAAACTTTCAATTTTTTGTTTTAATACCTGTGCTTTATCACTATGTAATCCATATAATAAGTACACTTCTGAGATTTTTGAGTTTTGGATTTCTTCTTTCAATATAGTAAGGAAGCGAAGTAAGGCTTTCCGTTCGGTGCGCACTTTGTCATAGATTGCTAATGTTCCATTGTTAAAAGTGATGATTGGTTTAATTTTCAACAAACTACCAACGACAAATTGGATACTATTTAATCTTCCACTCGCATATAGCTGCTCAAGACTACCAACTATTACATACATTTTATTTTTATCTACTAGTTTTTGTATAGAAGATAAGATGTCATTAATTTCTGTGCCAGCTCTGTTTAGTCGAATGCCTTCAGAAATTAAAGCTGTCATTGGATATGAGGTAACTTTCGAATCAATTACATATATTGGTTTTTGGATTTGTTGTGCTGCTTGAAAGCTTGAAGAATAAGTGCCACTTAATTTCGAAGAAACATGAATTGAAATAATGTAATCATAACTGTACTGTAACTTTTCATACAATGCTAGAAATTGGCCAACCGATGGTTGGGAAGTTTTCGGTTGGGAAGTTGAAGATTTTAATTTATTATATAACTCATAAGGCGTTAGATCCACACCATCCCGATATTCTTGATTATCTAAGATAATTGTAATAGGTACTACGTATACATCAGGGTGATGCTGTAATTCCTCATCAATGCAAGCTGAACTATCCGTTATCCACGCTATTTTAAGCATATTCCTTCAACCCTTTCTCTTCATTGAACAACACATCTATTCACATTCTTTAGATACTTTTCTAACTAGTATGTATTGTAATATCGTTACTTTCGTATAAAAACTCATGTAACTTAGCTCTTTTCGTAAACTTTGTTGCTATTGTTACCAAATCAGCACCATTAAAAGTGGATTTATATGTTAGCCATCGTTGTAAAGTAGAAAAGATGCCAAGAGTACAAGTTATGTAGGTGTTTATTGTTTAACTCAATATGATAACACCCTACAATTTTATATTTATAATAGGGCATTGTGTAACCCCTCTTCACAAATGATAATTTCTAAACTATTTAACCTCACTTAAATATATAAAAACTGCACCTTCATAAATATCTACGGTTATTTTGAAGGTGCAGCTTCTTATAACGATTGTAGTATTACAATCGATAGCTCAATATTAGTTTAGCAACTGCTCAATATTATCTTTTAATGCAGATGGTTCTACTTTAGGAGCGAATCTCGATACAGGTTTGCCATCTTTATCAATTAAAAATTTGGTGAAATTCCATTTAATTCCTTTTGAACCTAAAATTCCAGGTGCTTCTTCTTTTAAGTATGTAAATAACGGATGAGCATTCTCTCCATTCACATCAACTTTCGAAAACATTGGAAATGTTACACCATAATTAATTTCGCAAAAGCTCTCAATTTCTTCGTCAGCACCCGGCTCTTGATTCCCAAATTGATCACAAGGAAACCCTAATACTACAAGCCCTTTATCTTTATATGTTTTATATAACTCTTCCAGTTGTTTATATTGTGGAGTAAAACCGCATTTACTGGCTGTATTAACTACCAATATGACCTGCCCTTCGTAATCATGTAAAGATTTAGCTTCACCCTTAATTGTTGATGCAGAAAATTCGTATATAGACATCTTTATCCCTCCTGTTACTATTGTATAAGTTGTTTACTGGTATATCAAATGAATACTTCTATAAAATCTTTAATTTCATAACTGTTGAAGGGTGCAAATTATAAAATCAATCATTTCAATCAAATCATCAATATTTTCTTCATACATAAAACGGTCAAATATAATGTCCGTACGATGTGTGTATAAGGTTGGCTGTTCACTTGGGTTATGTGATATTGTTTGATGATAAATATACTCCTGCCCCCACACACTTTGGACGATTTTTAAAGCATGTTCCGAATTACCCTCAACTGACTTTAAATATTGTATAAACCCTATACTTATGCTACAACCTGGTTTTTGCCCTTGTGATTGTAGCAATTCTTTACTAAGATTAGCGACATCCATAGATAGCTTCATGTATGCAGTTGGTGATCCTAGTCTATCTTTTAATTGAAAGTTAATCTTATAAGATCTTGACATCGTTGCAAGATTCACTAAATCATCCCGATTTATAACTTCGATTGTGCCATCTAAATCAAGATCATATATTTCTCCTTCAAGAACTACCTTTAGATTCTCAAAAACGGTAGGGTCGAATATTATTCCATTTTTCATAATACTAGAATAAGCCCACCGCATTACCATCTTCATCTACATCCATATTTAATGCAGCTGGATTTGTTGGTAACCCCGGCATAGTCATCATATTTCCTGTTAAAGCAACGATGAATCCTGCTCCAATTGATGGCTTTAGTTCTCTTACAGTTATTGTAAAACCTTTCGGCCTGCCAGCCTTTGTAGGATCATCTGATAAAGAATATTGAGTTTTAGCTATACAAACAGGTAGTTGATCCCAACCCAGCTGTTCAAATTGAGCAATTTGCTTTATAGCTTTAGAGGTAAATTCCACTTTTTCAGCACCGTAAACTTGTGTAGCAATTGTATTAATTTTTTCAGCTATTGACTCATTTAGGTCATATAACGGTGAGAACTGATTGTTAGTAGATTCCATGACTTCTAATAATTTTTCAGCTAAATCCACACCACCTTGACCACCTTTTTCCCATACTTCAGTTAAGGAAACAGGATAGTTTTGGTCATTACACCAAGCGATTAAAGAGTTGATTTCTTCATCAGAGTCAGTGACAAATTTATTTACAGATACAACAAACGGTAACCCAAACGCTTTGACAGTTTCAATATGCTTTTGAAGGTTTTCCAACCCCGCATTTAACGCAGACACGTTTTCCTCTTTTAAATTATTTTTATTTACTCCTCCATGCATTTTTAACGCACGGATCGTAGCGACAATAACTACAGCAGCAGGGTCAATTCCTGCTGTTCTAGCTTTTATATTAAGAAATTTTTCTGCACCTAAATCTGCCCCAAAACCCGCTTCAGTTATAACATAATCCCCAAATTTAGAAGCCATTTTCGTAGCGATAACACTGTTGCACCCATGTGCGATATTAGCAAAAGGACCACCATGTATAAGCGCAGGAGTGTGCTCAAGTGTTTGTACTAAATTAGGTTTAAGTGCATCTTTAAGAAGTAAGGTCAAGGCTCCTTCTACACCTAAATCTCTAACTGTTACAGGCTGTTTATCAAAATTATATGCAACAACGATATTTGAAAGCCTATTTTTGAGATCATGTATATCTGTTGCTAGACAAAAGATAGCCATAATTTCGGACGCAACCGTAATGTCAAAACCATCTTCACGTGGGACTCCTTGAATAGGTCCACCCAACCCGATAACGACCTGACGTAAAGCCCGATCGTTTAAATCAACTGCACGCTTCCAAATGATTCTTCGTTGATCGATTTTCAGTTTATTCCCATGATGAAGGTGGTTATCAATAATAGCTGCAAGTGTATTATTTGCTGTAGTAATCGCATGTAAGTCTCCAGTAAAATGCAAATTAATATCTTCCATAGGGATAACTTGTGAGTAGCCACCACCTGAAGCTCCACCTTTGATCCCCATAGTCGGTCCTAAAGAAGGCTCTCTCATTGCAATAATTGCTTTTTTCCCTAATTTAGTAAATGCTTGACCTAGTCCAACTGTAACTGTAGACTTACCCTCACCAGCTGCAGTAGGATTAATAGCCGTTACTAATATGACTTTACCTTCCTGCTTCGTTTTCAAACGATCCATAGCATTTAGAGAAATCTTAGCTTTATAATGACCATATGGCTCCAATTCTTCTCGTGTCAGATCAAGTTGGCTAGCTATTTCTGAAATCGGTTTCATTTCTGCCTTTTGAGCTATTTCAATATCTGATTTAATTGTCATTTTTGTGCTCATATGTATCCCCCATATTCATTCTTTTTATGAGTCATTTTACAAATTTATTGTACCACTTCTTAATAATTCAAGTAGAGAGAAAAGTGAATTATATTTAAATAAAAACTAAATTTATATTGATTATTATTATTGTAATACGACTAGCGTTTTATCGTATCGTTTCTTCTAAAAATAAAGACAATAAAAATCCTATTCGTTATTGTTAGGTTTCACATCGATTGTTGTTTTTTAAACTACCAGTTCGTTTTATAACTACAGTTAATGACGGCTTTTCTTTTTGTGAATCGTATAAATCTAAGGTTGCAGGCGTAATTTAGTAAATTTAGCAACAAAAATACCCAATAATCCTATTATTTTGTAAAATAATAACAATGTTGCGATAAAAATCCTAAATAAGTGAATACAATTTTTCATTGAATAATTCATTAATAGTTTATATAATATGAATATTTACATAAAGGAGTTGGATCGGATGCCAATTAATATTCCTCATAATTTACCAGCTAAAGAAATTCTGGAGAAGGAAAATATTTTTGTAATGGATGAGTTAAGGGCATATTCACAAGATATTCGCCCTTTAAATATTGTGATATTAAATATTATGCCCGAAAAAGAAAAAACAGAAACAAGGTTGCTAAGGCTGTTAGGAAATTCACCTTTACAAGTTAATATTACTTTATTAAGACCAACAACACATGAATCTAAGACGACAAAAAAATCACATCTCGACCAGTTTTATAGAACTTTTGATGAGGTTAGAGATAAAAAGTTCGATGGCATGATCATTACAGGTGCTCCTGTTGAAAAACTTTCTTTTACTGAGGTAAATTATTGGGACGAATTAAAGGAAATCATGGATTGGACTACTACAAATGTCACATCAACACTTCATATTTGTTGGGGTGCTCAAGCAGGGCTCTTCCATCATTATGGTGTAAAGAAATATCCCCTCCAAAAGAAATGCTCTGGTATTTTTCAACATCGACGCCTTTATAAAAACATTACTCTTTTACGTGGTTTTGACGATATATTTAACGTACCTGTTTCTAGATATACGACCGTAAAACAAGAAGAGATTGAGGAGAATTCTAATTTAACTATTTTATCTACATCTGATGAAGCTGGTGTTTGTCTCGTTGCCTCAAACGATGGAAAAAGGATATTTCTTACTGGACATTTAGAATATGATGAATACACATTGAAAGAAGAATATGAACGAGATACTTCAAAAGGAATCTCTATTCATATGCCAAATAATTATTTTCCAAATAATGATCCTACAAAACAACCTATTCATTCTTGGCGTTCACACGCCAATTTATTATTTGTAAATTGGCTTAATTATTATGTATACCAAGAAACACCATATATTTGGGAATAAACAAGTCCTGTTAATAGGAGTGGATGCCAATGAATCAACAATGCTTCATTGAGTTAGCTGGTGGTTTATATACACACCATAAATTTTATAGCTCCTTATCAAGAAATAACAAGTTTGATCTTTTTTGGTCATTTTTCACTAGTGATTATAGCTATGTTAAATCAGTGTACGCGGGGGTCGAGATTGACATTTTACAAAAAACTAGCAAACATAGCATCGAACATATCTTCCCTCAAAGTATTATAAAAAAATATTTAGCTATGAAAAAAGCTAACGTCAATGTAATTAAAGGTGCAACTGTAAACCCTCTTAACTTTGCTGCTGCACATAAAAAAGTCAACTCACACAGAGGACACCTACCATTTGATATAGAAAATGATAAAGTTATACACCGCTTAACATTGAGCGTACCACATAACTACACTGATTTTGGTATTGACTATGAAAACGAATGGATTGTTCCTCATGTAAGTAGAGGAAATATAGCTAGAACGATGCTATATATGATGTTAGTTTATAATATTCAAGAGTTGCATATGGATCACTTACATACTTATCGGTACTGGGCAAAATGTGATCCCCCTGAAGTTTGGGAAATTGAGTATAACGCTTGGGTTTTAGAGAAACACCATATCTCTAATTTATTTGTTACTGATGACATTGAGCAAATGGTGAAATTACTAGATGATGATCATTTATTTCAAAATATCCTATGTAACAAGTGATTTTCAATCATAAGAGTTTGGTACCGACACGACTATTTAAGTTGTATCTAGCTTCGACCTATTTTACCTTTTTACTTGAATGAATTCATATTTTTAAAAAAACGGACTGTCGCTTTGATCTGAACCCAAAAAGTTAGACACAGATATTTAGGCAGCTACTAGTGCATGATTTCGGTATTGAATCGGACTCATGCCTTTTAGTTTTGCCTTAATCCGTTTGTGATTATAGTAA
>NZ_JBPXRQ010000051.1:0-28385 GCF_051842895.1 Cytobacillus sp. Hm23 | reverse complement strand
TTTTGCTAGATTATCATTTTTAAGCATATTGCTGACTTGCAAATCTTCAATGCCAATAATGTCGTAGCTTTTGACAATATCAGTAGATATTTTTTGCAAGTAGTCGTTTCTAGCATTTGTAATTTTTTCTTGCAGACGAGCTACTTTAATCCGTTGTTTATTCCAATTAGACCCACCTTTTGTGCGTCTTGAGAGAATACGCTGAGCATTTGCTAACTTCTCTTCTAGGGTTCGAAAGAATTTAGGGTTTGAATATTCTGTTCCGTCTGAAAGAACAGCAAACTGTTTAAGTCCCATATCAACACCAATGGCTGAGTTTGCTTTTTCTAAAGACTGAACTTCAACTTCTGCAAGAAGAGAGACAAAGTATTTCCCACTCGGATTACGTCTAATCGTCGCATTGATAATACGACAGTCAACATCTCGACTTTTTGCAAACTTAACAAGTCCAAGTTTAGGTAATTTAATTTTGTTATCGACAATGGCAATGTTTCCATTTGTATATTTGGTTGTGTACGATTGGACTTTATTCTTTTTAGATTTGAATCTAGGGATGTCATTTTGCTTTTTGAAAAAACGGTTAAAAGCATCCGAAAGGTTGCGTAGTGAGGATTGTAGTGAAATGCTATCAACTTCTTTAAGCCAAAGCAAATCCTTTTTCAACTTTGTTAACTCTGCCGAACAAGCGCCGTATGTTAAACCTTTTCCAGTCTGTCTGTATGTTTCATTCCATGCAGCTAAAAAATGATTGAACACAAAACGACTACAACCAATGGTTTTAGCAATTAATATTTCTTGTTCTTTAGTGGGGTAGATACGAAATTTAAAGGCTTTGTTGACTAGCATTTGATTCACCTCACTTATCTATTAATTAGGTTAATTATACCATATTAGAAGTGAGTTTTGGCTTACGCCAACCGCCATTCATCACCCACTTAACCTTCACTTGCTTCGCATTGTTTTGGTTTGAAGTGGAGGTCTTTTGTCTGGGGTTGATAAAACTCCATGTTTACTTTTTCAACATTAAATGGGTTATCTCTGCCTTCATAATATTTGAGAACGATAGGGTTAGAAAGCCATTTAGCTAATAATATATTATCTTTTAATTCTAGTTGACGAACTTTTAACTTCCCTTTTTGAAATAACACCTAGATCTCCTCCACTAAAAGAACTTATGTAATAATTCGTTGTTTTAGTGATAATTCCTTTTTATACAACGTCTCCACTACCTGTTCAGTATTTTATAGCGCTTATTCATTTCTTTTATTTTATGCACAACATAAATGCTGAGAGGAATGAACAATCAAAATGCTTATAGCAATTGAAATCCATGTAGTTGCATCAAAAACGACTAAATATACCATGTTCGGCACTAGCAAAGTTGCAAGGAAAATGAAGATGATACCAATGGGGAAAGTTAGTGGTTCGTAATTTTTCAAACCGAAGATTTGGACGATTGAAGCAATAATGAAATAGAAGCAAAGTGAAAGTTTGATAAAAATGGTAAAAAAACATACACCAGCTACGACGACGACTTATGCTCACCTTAATTATTATATAAATTTTATTCTACCTTCATAATAAATCCCCATATAAGAGCACCTGAAAACTTCTCTACAAATGGATACATACCCATTTTTTGCATTAAAAAGCTAAATTATGAAACAAAAAGGTGGATGCCTAACCTATAAGGAACTATCCAAACCCTGCAAATATTTTTTAAAAAACTATTTTCGCATTGATCGTTGTTTTTCGTATTACGAAGTAAACACGTACACAACTAGAGTTTGTGGCACCTATCTTCTATACAACAATGAATACGAAAAGAGCCTTAAAAAAGAAAAGCGCTCGGAAATTTTTCCGAGCGCTTGTTGAATGCTACATTTATTACTAAGGCTGTTTTCGCATCACTTTTCGTACAAAATTAAACACGTATATTCAGGAGCTTTTCTTCGAGTAAAACACGCTTATATCTTCTATTTTAGAAACTATAGCAACAAAGTTTAGAAAAGACCCATTTGTAATGATAAAGCTATTTTATAGTTTCTAGAATTTCAACGTTTATTAACATGCTCTTACATTTAGACCGAATAGACTTAAAGTTCAGGCTTTACTTGAACAGCCAGGCTTTTTTTCATTAACTGTTTTGCTTCTTTGAAAGTAACAAAATCCTTGCCTTGCTCATCCCATAAACGATACTTTAAAGACTGTAAACTTTTCGCCATTGTTATAGTTGGTACATTCTCTAAAGGCTTAGTATTGTTGTGTGCCTTCTCTAATTCATAGTTTGGTACTCTTGGACTTAAATGATGTACGTGATGGTAGCCTATATTACCAGTAAGGAATTGTAAAACTTTTGGTAGTTTGTAAAACGAGCTACCTTCTACAGCTGCAAGTACATATTCCCATTCTTGATCTTTTTCAAAATACGATTGTTCAAATGTATGTTGTACATAAAAGAGCCAAATGCCTGCTGAACCTGAAATCATGAAAATGGAACCATGTATGATTAGAAATGATTGCCATCCTATTGCCCAGCATAACAATCCTATCAGAGCAGCGATAAGGATATTTGTTAAATAAGTATTCATGCGCTCTTTTTTTCTCGCGCCTTTGCGGTTAAATCTATTTGTCAAAAGGAAAACGTAAATTGGACCTAATATAAACATAACCAAAGGATTTCTAAATAGACGATAAGCTAAACGAGTTCTAAATGGTGCTGCTACATATTCATCTACCGTAAGAGTCCATATATCTCCTGTCCCACGTTTATCTAAATTACCACTTGTAGCATGATGAACGGAATGCTCATGCCCCCATTTATCAAACGGAAATAGCGATATGACTCCTGTAATAGTTCCAAGCAAGCGATTCACACGACGATTTTTAAAAAACGAATGGTGTGTACAATCATGGAAAATAATGAAAACCCTTACTAAAAATCCTGCAGCAAGCACAATAGGAACGAGTGCTAACAAATAAGATACTGAAAGACTTATATATGCGAGGTACCATAAGATAAGAAATGGTCCAATTGTATTTATTATCTGCCACACACTTTTTGCTCTAGTGGACTTCTCAAAAGGAGAAACTTGTTTTTTCAAATTTTTCATGCTCTTTTGTAAGGTCATATCCGTCGAATTCCCTTCCATAATGTAGATAATCCTTATTATAGAGCAATGAAATAATAATGTTAGTAGCAGGTGTCATATACAAACTATGATAAATGTCATATAGGGGGTCAGTAGCCCAGTGCTATAAAGCATTGATCGACTAATTCCCACCACATTATTGCATTAAAGAATGTAACCCCTTCTTTACAACAGACGTTAAAGAAAAAAATATGGTAAAATATACAAAGGTAGTGAAAAAGGATATCCATTTTTGAGAACTTGTTGCTATTGTTCCTAAATGCAAAAGAGATAACTATCGTATAAAGTAACAACTAGCTTATTTTAAGGGAAAAATCGCTAATTGGGTTGTGTACGAATTCAATTGTTATAACGAAAAACAACAATCAATGCAAAAACAGCCAAAAGGAAAGAGACAGGACGTGACTGAATTGAAGCGCATGCTTGCTGTAAGTGATATTCATGGAGATATAGAAAAGTTTGAGAGACTATTAACATTAGTTAAATATAATAAAGAACAAGATCAATTACTTTTATTAGGAGATTATGTCGATAGAGGACCTCAATCAAGAGCAGTCATTGATAAAATCATTGAATTGAAGAATGACGGTGCAATTGCTTTACTTGGTAACCATGACAAGATGATGATAGATGCATTTGCTAACCAAGATGATCCGATGAACCTAAAAAGATGGTATTATAACGGAGGTATTAAGACGCTTCAAAATTATGGTTATGAAATTAAAAGAGATGATGCTAAATATTGGTATACGACAGATGAATTCCCAGATCCTATAGCAATCAATGATGAAATTCACCCACACATTGAGTTTTTAAAGGGACTTCCCTATTATTATGAAACTGAAGACTATATTTTTGTTCATGCTGGAGTTCATCCCGAAACACCTATACATGATACAGACCCTTACACATTAGTGTGGATTCGAGAAGAATTTCATCATGGATATACAGGGAACAAAACCGTAATCTTCGGACACACACCTACAAACTATTTACATAAGCGTCCTGATGTTTTTTTTGGCAAAAATAACATTATCGGGATTGATGGTGGATGCGCTTACGGTGGCAGACTTAATTGCATAGAACTACCTAGCATGAACGTTTTATATGTTGAATAGTGAATTTTAAAACTTCCTATTTTTGTATATTAATATGAGTATATTAAAACGTACCGCTATCATTTACAACTTGAATACATTTTGCAAGATCGATATGGGAAGATTTTGCTAAAACAAAAGAAAATGACTAAAAAAAACAGATGAATTTCTCCCATTACATATATAGGTAAAAAATCTGACCTAAACTCTCATGCTAATAATGAGAATTTAGGCTTTTTATTATTAAAAACCATTATTATGATTTTTAAAATATCACAACAATTACACACTAAAATTGGTGACCCTATTATAAGTCTTCTGCCAAGAGCAACAAACTTACTTGAAGAGGCTTGCGGTTTTAGAAAAGGCTTTTTTCGATTATTAAAATGGGCTATTTGATGAATTTTATGAGAGCGATGCGACGATCGCTAAATGTATACGTTAATCAATGGGAAAACAGCCCTAGAAAAATAAGCTTTTACCCTACAATCCTTCTTCTTATTCTGTTACTTGCATAGCGTGATTCTTTTTCTATCTTTTTCGTACGAATTAACAATACAAGTTGAATGATAACGATTGGTAAGAATGTTTTTTTATAAGCTAAATATTTCCCGTTCCACGTATGTGCGAATTTCGCTTTAAATTCCATTAAACCTTTAAATCGATAGGAAAACTTATTAGATTTGAAAACTAGCTTCGATATTTTTTCAATAGTTTTTGCATCCTTTGTATTCCCTACATTAGCAAGTGGTGACATTCCTAGACTACAAGATTGATAACCTTGCTCCTGCCCCCAGTAAAATATCGATGTAAATAATACATCCATCGTCCCATTCGGACAAGTTGGGTAATAACGCATTAAATCAATTATAATACCATGCTTTTTTTCATCCTTAGTAGAAGCTAAAGTAGCAAAAGCAATTACTCTCTCATCTTCATCTCTTATGGTCGCTACAGGAAATTGAGAAACGTATTTATTACTATAAAACCCTACAGAAAAGCCTTTTTCCTTACGATCTCCAAGCCATGAATTTGAGACACTTTGTAATTCTGCAAGAAAGTCATTTGAGAAAGGTGGGGCAGTTACCGTAAAGCTATAGCCTTGTCGTTGAAATTTATTCCTGCTTGAACGTAGCTTTGCACCCTTTTTTCCTTCCAATGAATAACCTACAAGATCAACTACGGCTTCTTCCCCTAATTTTACCAATTGATACTTCTCAAATTTGTACAAAGATAAGTATTTACAACTAATTTGGTAAAAAACAGGCTTACATCCATAACGATGAGCAAATTGTTCAAATTCTAGAAGAGCATCTTTAATATATTCTTTCTTTCCAATTGGGTCACCTAAAACGACTAATTTATTCATAATTTTTTTATAAGTAATGAGTGCATTGCCGTCTTGTGCCCAGAAGACGCTCTTATCCTTTAAAAATATTAAATGAGCATTAGTATGTTCGTTATGGCGTTTCAAAAAACCAGCAACCTGTTCATAATCAATCGTGTGATTTGTAGGAAAGATCTCTTTAGGTTTAAAAAAATAGAAAAATATAATTGCAATAATAATGATTGCCGACAAAGTATGTAACCCCCTAAAGCACAAACATTCTAGAAAAGTGCTAATCCGTTGTTAGTATTCTAACAGAGCTGTACTTGTTAGTTTTTCAATTGTAGGAAGGTCTGCTGGAGCCCAGTCTAAATTCTCTAACTCGTCACATTGTAACCATTTTATTAATACATGCTCAGTTAAAATTGGCTCTCCTTCAACCAACTTACAATAAAAAGTCCTTAAATGAACAATGCCAAATTCATATTCATACACTGTAAGTTCAATTTGATCTCCTACCTCTATCTCACATTGCAATTCTTCATAAATTTCTCGTGGCAATGCTTGTTGAGGTGATTCCCCCTCTTCTATTTTTCCACCCGGAAACTCCCATTTGAAGGGTAAAGCTCTTCCTTTACCTCTTTGTGCACACAAAATTTTCTCATCTTTGACGATTACAGCTCCAGCCACATAAATGTTCTTCTTCATCGCATCCTCCGTATTCGTTAACAACAATATAGATATATAATTAAATGATAGACTCATGTTAATCGTTATTTTTATTTATACGTTCATTTATAGCATCTACCTTCTTCTCTATACTATCAAGTTGATTTCTTCGCTTTAAACTAGAACGAATGAATAGCACAATTAGAATGATAGCTAGTATTAGACTTCCAAAAGTAAATAATTGAGCTATTAAGTCGCCTAAATTAACATCCCTCAAAAAATCACCTCCACAATTTCATTTATATATCGTGTAACATACCCATATAGTATCATAACGGTATTTTCGTACTAATAATAGTTCCTTCACCACTAAAAACTATAGAATTCCTAATCCTTTACCTCTTAAAAATGCTTTCTTTATAGTGGTGTTATTATTTCCTTCTGAAATGGGGTAACACAGGTATGAAATCACTTTACTAGTTCTAATTTGGTAACAATGGCAACAAAGTTTACGAAGAGCCTTAAACAAAATATAACAATCCTTACCATAACCATTCATTTTATTGTAAAATTATTTTAAGATTCGAAATAGTATAATAAACTATTATTTGATAGGGAGTTTATTACTTTTAAGAACTATATAAAATTTTTTGTAGAAATTATCCTATTAAATCACATTCGTGTATTTCCTTTACGTTAAGTTACATTACTACTCTACGAATCGTTTACGTGGTCATAATCTACCGATAGTCGAGTGTTTTTTTATATATTCACCTGTAAAATTTTATGTAAAAAGGATGGTGTCAAACATGATCAATGGGAACATGGCTAATTTCATTTATGAGCTACGTAAATCAAAAAATATGACACAAAAACAATTAGCTGAAAAATTGAATATAACGGATAAGGCAGTATCTAAATGGGAACGAGGATTGGGATATCCAGATGTATCAATAATATCCTCACTAGCCGATATATTGGGTGTTACTGCTAATGAACTGCTGAATGGAAAAAGAAATGTCTCAGCTTCTGTTGAGGAAAACACGATTATCGAATCTACTATGCAAAATGCAGATAAAGTAACTGCCACTAACAAAAAATCAATAACATTAATTGCAAAATACGGTTTTACTATTGCTTGTTTACTAGGTATATTTATTACTACGATTTGCGATATTGCTATAACAGGTACTTTTACATGGTCGCTATATCCAATTACAGCTATTCCATATGCGTGGCTTATTATCATACCCCTTGTTCAGTTTAAAAGATATAAAGTGTTTATGTCACTTTTATCATTAAGCATTTTTATCATTCCATTTTTGGTTATTTTAAATAATATCATCGGTGGAACTAAATTAATGTTACCTCTTGGAATTCCTGTAGCATTGATTGCTATATCCTATATGTGGGGAATATTTCTGTTATTTTCAATTACAAAAGCAAACAAATGGTACATGGCATCAATTTCGGTTCTATTAGTCGTACCTGTATCTTTTCTTATAAATAATATTATCGCCAAAAATTTAAACGAACCCATAATCGACACGTGGGACATTTTATCACTTGGAGTTTTGGGGATAATTACAATTATCCTATTCCTCAAAGGAAAGAAACAGGTTGTTTAAGACTCCCTGTTTCTTTCCTTTGAGCTTTTTTGGTAAAAAAACACCACCTCGTCAATTAACCTTTATAACCTCTCATAGTTTTCTACCCCTACGTTTATCCTTGCATTTCTACATGTACAACTAGCAGTGTAAGAAAACTTTAGCACGGCTAATTGTTATTTATAAAATCCATAGACACTTTAAGCAATATAATATATAATCTTACAAATAATTATTATTTATTAAATTTTCTGGTGATTCCGCAAGCAAAATATTAGATTATATTTCATTTGATGTAGAGGTGAGCATATGGAAATTGAAGAAATATACGGTAATTTACCGACATTGGAAACAGAACGTCTTATTCTGAGAAAAATCACGCTAGATGATGTTGAACACATTTATTCATACGGTTCTAATGAAGAAGTAGCTAAATACGTGACTTGGGACGCACATAAATCATTATCTGACACTAAAGCATTTGTAGACTTTGCACTATGCCAATATGAAAACAAAAATGTAGCTCCTTGGGGTATCGAATATAAGGAAGACGGTAAATTAATCGGAACGGCAGATTTTATTCTATGGCAACCAAACCATAATCGAGCTGAGATTGGCTATGTCCTTTCTCCAGCGTATTGGGGAAAAGGCATAGCAACTGAAGCCGCAAAAGAAATTATTACATTCGGTTTTAACCATATGGATTTAGTCCGTATTCAAGCGAGATGCTTCATAGATAACATCGGTTCAGAACGAGTAATGCAAAAATTAGGCATGACCTTTGAAGGCATCATCCGAAAAGGAATGCTCGCAAAGGACAAACACAGAGATATAAAAATGTATTCTATATTGAAAGAGGAATTTTTGGCTGAGGATAGATATAAATAGTGTGGATAGCTTGAAAGCAGCATGTAGACAAGCTGCTTTCTTAATTATACTATTTTACGTACATTAGTTGTAAAATTACAATAATGTCAATGTCGGTAGCATCTGGTCAAATGTAGCATATAAACTGTACCCGTCAAACCTCTAAGGTAGAATGGACACTGTAAAAATTGTTTCAAAGCATTCTTCCCTACCGTAATTGTCATATGTAGTGAAATATTTTAAAGCAGAGATTTATAATAAAGGAACTTTGTTAAAATGCTCAACTGATGGAAATGGATCATAGAAATGATGCAATTTCTTCTTCCATTCCAGGTACTCTTTTGATTGCCTAAAGCCAACTGTATGGTCTTCTAACGTTTCCCATTTCACTAATAGTAAATACTTTCCTTCTACTTCTATACAACGCTGCAATTCGTGAGTGATGTACCCTTTCATTGAGGAAATGATTTCTGATGCCTGACGAAAAGCCTCCTCATACTCCTCCTCCATACCTTTCCTTACTTGTAACATAACCGCTTCCAATATCATATAACCCCTCCTTGTTATTGCTAATGTTACATCTATCTAGTTCTTTTTTTCAATACAAAACATAATAGGAGGGGTTTTATATGGTAATCATTTTTGTAAAAGTTAAATAAATCAGAATTTAAAACCGGTAGTCTAATCTTTCCACACATAATCTCATGTTCATACATAATAGAGTCTTAAACTTTCTAACTCCAAAGGTAATGCTATTTTGCTTGCTACATTCTTTGTACTACTACTAACTATAATTCTAAATTCTATCTAAATCTGGTAGCCAATAATTGAAGTTTTTTCACGCTGAAATCAACGCCCTTATCTTATTTAAATCTTTTATACTATTTAAAATAAAGTTATCCATTAACTTCCCATCTTGATTTATTAATAAGGCTGCAGGTGCTGAGTGTATACTATATTTTTGAAATAACTCTGGCTTTACAACGTATCGTAGATTGTGCTCACTCAAAATATTAAAATACTCTTCCCCAATGTTTCCATTCGCAATAAATAACATATTATTTACATCCAATTGGTGGTTTGCGTCTATGTTTGTTATTATTCTTTTACATGTTGGACATGTTTCTGAAATAAATATTAATGTTTTAGGGTATTCTTGATTAGGCTCAACCTTGAAAATGTTTTTAAATTGATCTTTTACCCGAAAATGCGGAACCATACTACCTCTTATAAGTCCTTGATCACCATTGATTCGACCGAATTGGGTCATTTTAGTAATAAATATATTCGTATGTTTCATAAAAGTTAATAATAAGATACTTTGCAGGATGACGACAATCCATAAAATAATATACGTAATTAATAATAGTTTATCCATAATTTTCACCTCGAAGTTTTTTTACTTTAAAAGCCAGACTAATCGTTTCAATTGAAATTAGAAAAGAAACCAGACCAATAATTGTTAGTGATTGAATAAGCCAAAATGTCAAATCAAAGTCGTAAGTTACAGGTGTTTGCATGGCTCTGAAAGCTAAAATAAGAATTATTACAATTAGAGAAACATTTCTCCATATTAATTTGGGTGAAATCTTATGATTTCCAACTAATCCCCCACAGCCACAATCTAAATCAGTTCTTCCCCTTCTCAAGTTGACAGCTATAGCTACAGTATAAACCGATAATAACAATGCACCATTAATTAGTGTTAATTCTAGAAAGACACCAAAAATTAAGCAAACTGCAATGATTAACTCGTAAATTGCATCCATTATTGAAAAAGAAAAGGTATATCGCTCAGGAACAATTTGATAAGCCGATACTGAAAGATAGTGACTCTGCATATCAAACAATTTAATTAAACTAGAACTTAAAAACATATAGCCTAATAGCGTATTAATGAAAAACTCTATTCCAATCATAATGCTCGTTTCCTTTTTTCTTCTTTTTCATACATAGATGCTTGCTTCAGATACAGTTCCATGTATTCTCCCCCTTTGCGCATTAACTCCTCATGTGATCCACATTCAACTAAGGAACCGTTTTTCAAAACTAATATTTTATCTGCCAAGTGACATGAGTACATTCGATGAGATATATAAAACGTCATCTTATCTTGCGAAATCTCTTTAAAACTTTTAAATAGCTCATATTCAGCTGAGGGATCAAGAGCAGCAGTAGGCTCGTCTAAAATAACTATCTGCGAATCTTTATACAAAGCTCTTGCTAAAGCTATTTTTTGCCACTGTCCACCAGAAAGATCTGTACTATTTTCAAAAAGCCTACCTAATCTGGATTTATATTGATTTGGTAAACGATCAATAAAAGAATCCGAGCCAACTTGTTCAGACACTTCTTTAACTCTTGAAACTACAGGCTTTTCAGATAATGTAATATTTTCATTTACTGTAAATTCATACTGATTAAAATCTTGGAAAATAATACTAATGTTATCCATTATATTTTTATTATTGATTTTATTAATATCTATGTGATCATATTTAATCGTTCCTTGACTACCTTCATATAACCCCAACAGACATTTGACCAAAGTAGATTTCCCTGCACCATTTTCTCCAACTATCATTACCGTTTCTCCCAACCCTACATTGAAAGAGATATCTTTTAACACATGTTTATTTGTTCCTGGATAAGCAAATGATAGGTTATTAACAGAGACTCCTTTCTGCATAACAGGAAAAAGTTGACGCTCAGTTGACATTTCATCTAAATCAAATAATGCTCTTATATCACTAATATAAAAATGTGTACTCGCCAAACTCGATACTACCATCGATAGACTACCAATACTTGCTTGAGCCTTTTGAATAGCTTCTAAGCTTGCAACAAAATCACCTAACCGAATACTCTTATTTATATAAAGCATGACAAGAATAAAAGTCCCTACTAGTAATATTGTGAAGGAATAGATACTAACTAGGATACTGCGAATATGGTGACTAATGCTTAATTTCACCATCTCTCTATTATTCTTTTTAAAAGACGTAGCCCACTTCTTAACGAGAAATTCAGAAGTATTATATGCTCTCATTTCCTTATTACTATTTCTCTTTGAAAACAAATTAAAAATATACGCTTGCTCTCTTGCTAGGGGAGTTTGAAATTTCATTAAGAAAAAATTCTTTTTACCAAACTTTGCTTCTATGAGTAAAGATGGAAGTACTGCTAACAATGGAATAAATACTAAGGACCAATGCATAATAAAAAGGAACCAAAGTACACTTACAAACGAAAACAAGCTTTTTATTCCTTCTAAAGAGCTTGTAATAGTAGCTAAAAACCTAGACCCGATATCCCCTTGAACTCTCTCTAAGTGATTTACGAAATCTGCATTTTCAAAATGAACAAAATCTATGGCAGATAATTTTTGAAACAGATCATTTTGAAGATAAAAATCTAGCTTCTGGGATAAAATAAGTTCTAGTAAAGTATTTATTCTACTAATTACTTCCCTAATCAGTAGCACTCCAAATTGTAGACCTACGAGCATTAATACTTTTTTTGTATCTATTCCAACATCTAGTAATCCTTGAAGGGAATTGATTAATTTAGTTGTAATAATCAATTGAGCTACTGGAAGAAAACTTAAAATAATAGTCAAAATCATAATACAAACAAAAATGTATTTGGATGCCCTTAATACCTGTTTCAATGCAAAGAAAAAGTTTCTAGAAAAAAGTAACATTTCCTCTCCTTCCTAATTACAATAATAAATTTTCTCTGTGTTAAATTATAACTATTAATTTACATAAAATCCTTATCTTCTAGTTGAGAAATATTTATAAAAAAACACATACTAATCAGTGAAATTTGATGCGATTTTCTCAATAGCTGGAGGGTTTTTTTGGAATTATATATTTGATATGATCTAAGTACACTATGAATTCTACCAGGGTTCAGCAAGTGGTGTACTATTAAATATGCAAGAGAAAAGATCATCTATAGGAGGTGAATTTATGAAGCTCTTTAAACTTTTAGGACCTATCGGTTGTGGTTGTTCTAAAACTTATTGCTCAAACAATTGTAACCACCCCTTCGTAGGAACTAAATACGAAAAAACGTGGGATTGCACAACAGGCACTGACTGTTTCGGACCTGTTAAAATTGGCGATAACTGTCAATGTTTACTATAATTATTATTCACTTGAAGGTTAACAATCACGTTCGTTTGTTAACCTTCTTTATACTTACTATAAAGAGGTACAATTATTATGAGCTCTATATTGCTACTTACTTTACTATTCTTCCATATTATTATCATATATATAGGTTTCAATTCTATTAAAAAAGCACAAGCATTATTACAATTTATAGCTGATGTTAATCCCGAAGAATTACAAGAGACCTCACTTCCAGTAGGCATGCGTGCACCTGACTTTAACTTACAAGATGTAAATGGAAATCATTTCACACTTGATTCTTTTTCAAATAAACCTATTAGCATGCTAATTGTTGCTACTGATTGTGATGCTTGTTCTATTGATAAAGTAGAGTTTGAACAAGCTGCGAGACGGTATCCCGAATTTAATTTTTTATTAATTATAGCTAATCATAAAATGGAAACAAGCGAATCGGTTCACATAAACGAGCATAAAAACTATTATATTCTTAAAAGTAACGATACATTTCTTAAAGAATTTCAAATTAAGTTCTTCCCAACCTTTATTATGTTAAATGAGCATAAAGAAATAGTTGGTTACCCTATCATTACAGAACATATCGCTAAATATAGTCGCGCATTAACTTAATCATGACAAAGGAAAAACTCGGTAACAATGATTTAAAGGTGATATAAAATTAAAAAGGAAATTGATCTATGACGATTGCTTTGTTAAGCAATGGTCATATTTTATTTGAGGATGGTTAAGATACGGAGGTAAAAATGATTGACTGATACTACCGAGGTTTATGAGAATTCAAAGACCTAAAATTTAATGATTTAGCATCGTATAACCGCATTGCATATGCATGTACTTGATTGAGCTTACTGTAAAATAATATAAATGAAAAACTACAAGAAGTTTAAAAAAAGATAACCCATATATTGTTATGACAGGGTTATCTCTTTTATTTAATCTATTACATTAGTATTCGTATCGGGAAGATCAGCATCGTCGTTTAATAGTACTGCAAAACTCATCATTGATGTTAAAACTGAAGCGATCAAACACCATTTCATAATATTTTTTTTCATTAAATATCTCTCCTTTAGTTAGCATTTTTTAAAGCATCATATGCTTGTTGGAAGTAATATGAAGACATCTTATATTGCTGTTTATTTTCATAATATTTGGCTATCCATTCAGCATAATCCGAATAGGATTTCCATTTGTTAGAATCTTTAAGTTCATTTAACCATTTTTTAATCAATTTTTCATCAATTACTTCAGTTTCTTTAGCCTTACACAGTTCTTCAAGTAGTCTAAACTCTGTTTGGACAGCAGCGTAGAATGGATGTTCCTTCATTTCATTTAACCCTTCTCTGCATAAATCGAGATGTCCAGAGCGAAAGTATAGTTTTAACAAAGTAATAACTGACAAAATTAATGATTTATCATCATATTCTTGTTTAATTTCAATACATTTTTCCAGTAATTTAATAGAATCTTCAACATTTCCTATATCTTCATTTATTAAAGCTTTATTATGGAATATTTTCGCCAGAATTTTACTATTATTATTTTGGTTCGCAAGTTTCTCGCATTTATCATATGCATTTAATGCTAATGAGAATTCTTTTAATCTCATATAGGATACCCCTAATAATAAGTAACAATCTAGACTTCTATTAAGATTAAAAGCTTCTTTAAATATCGCCAATGACTTTTCAGTATAATAAATGCATCGGTAAGTTTTATAAAGATTATATGAACTTAAAGCATATAGATAATATGTATATCCTTCAATCCATTCTTCAACATTAAATAGTTTTAATAACTGTAGACATCGATCAACCGAGTTCATAGCTATTTGAAAGTTAGATTGATTTAGGTGAAAATGACATTTATACAAACTAAAAAGGATCTTATTCTCATTGGACATTTGGGAATATACACTATCTAGTTCCTTCTCTAATGATTGAACTTCTTTACCTTGATTAGTTAGTATATAGAACCTTAAAGAAATAATATTGCAATAAACATGCATCGATGAATCTAATGTCCTAGAACTGTCTTCTAGTAATTCAAATATTTTAGACTCTAACAATTTCGCAGAAGCTGGATTTATGAACATTTCATAGTGGACTTCCCTTAATTTTCTTCTTATATCCTCCACAGAATTTGTTGCCTTTTCATAAGCCGCTCTATATTTGAGACGATCTAATAGTAAGTTAAGAATTTCTCTTGAACTTTCAATTTTTTCATTTTCAATCTTACTTAAATAAGATACTGAACATATTCCCTTAGCTAACTCACTTTGAGAGAGTGCCCTTCTTTGCCTATAAATTTTTATTATTTTACCTATACTCTCCATACTACCCATATCACTACCTTTATAGCATACAAACAATAACAAAAATTGGTCATTAGCACCTATATTATAACTTAATTATCTTTTAATTCCAAATCATTAATAAAAATGAATATTCAAATTAAAATACCCTTTTCACTTGAACAAGGTGTCATCAAAGGTTTTAAATCCCCGGTCAATCGCATTGAAGTAAATGAAGACAGTAGTTTTTATATACATTATCAATTCTCTGCTCCAAAAAATGAATAAAAGCAGGAAACTCAATATAAGTTTCCTGCTAAAGTCACTTTTTTTACTAATGCCACCGATAGTCTTAGTTGACTCATATACTGCATCATATAAAAATTCTTTGTCGTATTCAACATCTTGAGCTTTCGCTGACCCTCTATTTTATAGTAATTATTCTCTAAGACTATAAAACTTATATAAAGATACGCCTGTCTTGATTGATTATACTCTTGGTCAAGCTCTTAGTTCGTTACGGAGGACTATATGGAGTTTTATATATCCTTTCCATACTACATTACCATTTTCTCAATGACTCTTTCTTGTTACTTCTCAATAACTTAGTAATTATCTACAAAACTATCTTTTCAGCATTCTTTCATATAGATACTCTTTTCTACTATGATTAAAACGTAGTTTATATCTTTTAGGATTATTCTTTTGAAACTTTCTTTCACGAGCGATTGATCACTGTTTCTTTTTGCAACATTTACTTTCATGACATTCCTTGTAAATGGTTGTTAGACTAGTAATCACTCTGAATAGCCTATTTGGAAAGGAATACAATTGGTATTAGCACCCTATACTATTTTTCTTTTGCAGAAATAACGGCCCCAGTCATAGCATCAATGTACTGGATGGGAGTTCTGGAATACAGGTCACAAGCTTGGTATACAAGGATATGAGATTCCGTTGAACCACCATAATTTTTGTTCCAAGTCAATTCAAAGTCCAAATGATTGAAAAATATATCTCTCGCTTCTTCTTTTGAAATTGCTGGCTCTGCTGGGATTTGACTCAATTGTTCGATGTCAAAACTTGGCCCGCTATAATTATCAATTTGTCCTGTTTCACAATTCACTGTAACTACTACTTTTTCTAACTGAACTGGTATGCCATTACCATTATATATACGGAAAGAAAATGTTTCTTTTTTTCTCGTATCGTGCACTTCTTCCCCATTCTCTCGAACAACCAATTGTAGATATTTATGATAACTTGGAATGACCCCTTCAAGGAATTGTGTCGCATGTTGAAAACATTCTTCACGAGTGAGTCTAAGATCACCACTCCGTTCATTGAACCAGACAAAACTTCTAACTTTGCCTGTTTCCTTTAATATGAAGGCTTTAACTGTATCTTCTGTATGTCTCCTCAAAAAGCCCTCAAAAGATAAGTCCTGCCCCTCCATCTTCCAGTTCCGGTCCCGCCATACAATGCCTATTTCTTCCCCCATATCAACTTCCCTAATAACTTCAAATTCATCTGATATTCCAATGACCTCTTTAATAGATAAATCTTTTTTTATAGCCGTATTCAAAGGATCTGCAAGTAGAACATAGGTTTCTGGAACATCTTCATCATGTATAATGCTCAAGGTTGGGGTCAATACATCCGCTTTGTATTTCATGAAAGATGGCTCTAGTTCATAAACAAGACGGAGTCCATCATCTGCTACATTATGATTAATAGTATATAGCTTCGTAATAGCTTCCTTAAAATTCAGCCTATTTTTTACGTGTTCAATTAGTTTCTCTTTTGAAATCAAAGTTGTTGGTATTTTGGGTATCTGACTCTCAACTTTATAAGAAAATTTCACAACATTACCCATTTGATCTACGTCAATAATACAGCCAGAAGATTTAAGTGGTAAGTCCATGACAACCCGTTCATAGTTAAAGCGATATGCATGATCCAGTTTTCTCATTTCAGAGAAAGTTAAATCATTTAAAGCGTCAGGATAATGACTAAGTAAAAATTGCTCCGCTCGTTCTTTTTTTTCCTCTACATCTGAAGGAACAGTATTGGAATTTCTACCATCACCCATGTCAATTGTTAAACTTGTCAAATTACCGGACAAATCAAGATTAATAATAACCCCTTTATCTCTTTTTTCATTCGCCCATGAAAACATTGCCTTACCTTCTCCATTCTTTCCCTCAGCATACTCCTCTATGATAGGTTGAAAATTAGCTGGAATTTCGACTATCGACAATGCTCGTTTCCGTAATGCTTCTTTTAGCATACTATATACCTCCAAGTTTCTAGTATGTATTTTTTATATCTATCTTATTTGACCTTTTCATTTATTATTCTTGTTAATTGTGTAGTGAAGTTGCTAGTTAACTCAATTATTAATCCCAATAATACTATTTCATTCATTCTATCTTCAGTTAAGTAAACAGATTTGTAGCGAATACTCGCTCTCATCAAATCGTCGTCAATTTTAATTAAGGTATCATATAGAAATCTCTAACTACTCCTCTTTCCATGAATGTTAGGTAAAGTAATAACAGAGTATGATCCTTAATTTTTTCTTCCAAACACTTCCTAGTTTATTTTTTAGTCTATTAGAAAAGCCAACTTTTTACAATAGTATTCCTTCATCGATAACTGCGATTGTGAAATTGAACTAAGAGATGAAAAAAGCAGAAAGGGACGTCTATTTATCTATTTGAAAGAACAACTTGATAGAGTAAAAGGAGAATTACTACATACCTTACCTGGTCGTTTCATTCCGTATTTAGAGAATGGTACATTAAATCAACCTACACTACCTAAAGCAGTATGAGAGGATTATTTACAATGGATGCGGGAAGCGCGCAAGGAATTTGAACCTAGATGCTGCATATAAACAAAAAAACAAGCTGTTCGTTTTTTATCAAATGCAATTTAAGATAAAATGTTTTGCGGGAATCTTGCATGACTCAACTATTGAACGAGACGGGAATACACTTCACCTTTCCGTTAGTACAGATGGTGGGTTTTCCTCAAAATTGTTTATTCACCTCATTTTAAAATGTATGACATCTGAAGTAATGGAAAAACCAATCCAAGTTGGACAATGGTTTGTTTATGATGAGTTTGCGTTTCGAGTCCGATAGCCAATCGACAATTACAATGAAGGAGTTAGAAGCACAGTATTTTTATTACCCAAAGGAATATACATTATTGAGAAATGATAGGAAGCTTGAACAGACGCCAGTTACTGACTATATTTCAAGTTTAAATTCAGAATGTTCCTATTTGTTGATAACACTACGTATAGAGTGTGCCATCCATTAGTATTGGAGAACACCGCAATTGAAAACCAATCGATTGAATATGGTCAAAGCAGCGGTACCTTGTTTTCTAAATCACTTTAAACGGTCCATCATTAATCATATTTAAAAAATCTTATCGATAAAATTCCCGCGATAATAGTAGTTACAAACACAAATTCCATATGATAAGACTGCCATATATCTCCACCATTCCAAGAGATTTGAAGTATTCTCACTGCATGTGTTGTCGGAAGCATGTAAGAAATCTTTTGCATAAAATCTGGCAATGCTTCAAATGGGAATGTTACACCACCTAAAAAGATTATGACAAAATAAACGATCATAGATAAAGTCTGGGATGTTTTCGGATCTGTTGTTAAGTTCCCAATAAATACCCCAATAAAATAGCACATGACAAAGGAAAGTAACAAAAGGAAAGCAAATGTTACAAAGCTTTTTCCTTCTAAACTTAACGAATATCCTGTCGTCGAAACTACTACTAATAGTATTATGGTGAAAATAGCACATAATAACTGCACAAGGAAGTTCGCAAAAATAAATTGGGTACTTTTAACTGACGCCAACCTTAACCTTCTAAAGAAGTAAATACTTCTCATATAAGAAAAGCCAATACCAACATTACCAATTGCAAGTACAACTACGCTTAGAAAAGCAAACATAGGAAATGTGTAATCAATTGGAGCGATTTCCAATCCGTATAGTTCAAGAGTTTTATTACTAATCCCTGTTTGCATGACAAGAAATAAAATAGGAGCAATTACCCCAAATCCTAAAATAATCCATGTCCTTAACAGTTTTTTCACTTCTAATTGAAATAAAGCATTAACTGTATTCATGTTTTCCTCCTATTGTTATATAGACTCTACAAAATAATCTTGTAAGCTATTAAATTTAGTACCTACTAAAGCTTTTGGAGTAGTTGTTTGTTCAACTTCTCCATCTTTTAACACAACTACTTTGTTACAGAGCTCTTCCACCTCGTCCATATAGTGACTAACCATAATAATTGTTCTCCCTTGTTCATTCAGTTGCTTCAAATACTTCCGCATCTCATGTCTACTAATTGCATCAAGTGAGGTTGTTAGTTCGTCTAGTATTAAGAGCTCAGGGTCATTTAATAGACATAATAGAATGTTTAATTTTTGTTTTTGACCACCTGATAGTGTCTTAATGTATTGCTTCCTGACTTCTATTAAGTCAAACCTTTTTAACAATTCTTCCACTACAGACTGATCTAGCTTATAAATTTTTCTCCAAAGTGTACACATATCATCTACTTTTAGACGGTCGTCAAAGTCACCTGATTGAGTTTGAACACCGATTTTTTTGTATATTTCATTCTCGTTAAATCCGTAAGTTATGTTTCCACTATCTTGATTAACGAGTTTACAAATAATATTTGTAAGTGTAGTTTTGCCTGCGCCATTTTTACCAATTACACCTAAAAAATCGCCCTTATCTACTGTAAAGGTAACACCTTTCAATACTTCTTTTTTTCCATATCTCTTCTTAATATCAACTACTTCTAGCATCAAAACTTCTACACCTCACTTAAAAATTCACATATGAATAATCTAGCAAAAACTATGTAACTTCCCTTAGTTCTCTAATAAAAAGAGGCTAGTTACAACATGTTACGAGTGATTCAAAAATAATTTGAGAATCCTCTACCACTAATGACTAGTAATGATTCCACACTTTATGAACTCCCAAATTTGTTATATTTTGTTATAAAAATATTAAATATTTTCAAATAAATGAAATCGAACCTCCTATGATATACGCTTATATACCCATAATTAATCCATAAATACTGTTAATTGATATCTTTTATATAAAAAATAAGAATCTTTTCATATTTTTTAATGGGGTGATATTTTGATTAGCAATGAGGAATTAGGAGCAATCGTAAAGAAAATACGCAAAGAAAGAAATATTACACAAAAAGAATTAGCTAAAGGGCTTTGTTGTCAAACAACAATTAGTTATTTAGAAAAAGGCAAGGCCTTTCCAAGAATTGACACGATGTATTATATTGCTTCACGGCTAGGAGTTACTGTTGATTACTTTTTTCAACTAATTGAAGAGGAACAAAATATATATGCGAGTGACACCATTACTTTATTAGAAAAGTTGGTTAAAGAAAAGGACTATCAACAAATATTTGAGCTAGCATCAACTGAGAGGATAAATTTAAAATTTAATATTTTTTCTCAAAAATATATTCAATATATTAATTGGCAATATTGGCGTTCTGCTCAATACCTCGGAAAGGTTTCATGGGAAGAATGCGTCAAGGAACTAACCAACTTAATCAATCATCAAACAAAAGAAATTCCTTTATTCCAAGACTTACGTATCAAAAATGTCATGGCAAACGTGTTAGCGGAAAACAGACAAGAGATAGAAGCAAAGAATATCTATCTACAATTACTAGCATATGATCTTGATTTATATGATTATCATAAACTAAAACTAAAAGTTTATTATAACTTGGCTACATTATATATAGACAATAAGGAATACGATTTAGCAAAAGACACTGCTAACAAAGGGATTCATTATTCTAAAAAGATTGAAGACATGTGTATCTTAGGAAACCTCTTCTTTCAAGTAGCATTATGTTCTTTTCAATTGAATAAAAACAAAGATCAGACAAATTATTATTTTGAGCAAGCTAAGTTTTTTTATAAATTTTTTGAGCATTCTATGAATGTAGAATATATTGATATGTAATCTTCAAATAGTATTGTTTCATAACCAGATTCTCAATTCATCATTAAACTGTTAATATTTTTAATAAAATTAAATTAGAAGACAACCAACCAATACTTTTCTTATTTTACATGCAAACTAACTCCTAACTATTATTATATTTGCTTATTTTTCTACCTTTTTAAGTAGACTATTAAAAAACCGCTGAATCTATTTCAAACGGCTTTTTTACCGTGCTTACAAGTTCTTAAAATTTTGTTTATCACATATAACGGAGTTTTATTTCATCTAATGACTAATTAATTTAGACAGTTAGCAAGTTCACGGGTTTTGGGCTTTTATATTAGTGTAATCTTACTAAGGTTTCCATAATAGCCTGTGATCATCAATCATAACTTACACTCAAAACCTTTTACATAGTACACACACTATCGTATATCTTCTCCGTTTTTACATATAAAAATTTGTTAAACTTATAAACTCATAGTGAGTACGCACTTAACTTTTTATATGCATTACTTTGCCACCGTTACTTACTTTTCTACACTTTACTCTTATGTCTTTTTCTTTCATTATATTTTACGAAATTGTTTCGTATATAGCCACTTTTCAATCTGTATGCGAATGAGTGATTCATCCTTGTCCCAAACCTCTCTTTCTAGATTCACTGTTCTATCATGAAAACATCTTCTTTAATTACCTCTTTTTTTATCTTTAGCTATAGAAACTACTATTTTTTATTCTTAAAATTCCTCTCCAATTCTGAAGTTTATTGTACTTTTAGCCTCATCACTTTATAATATTTAGTGACGAGATATATTTTAAAATCTGATTCAGAAAGGAAAATATATAATGAAGAAAACACCAAATTTGTACTTAGGAAATGCACCTTTGCACTCTTCGACGAAAGCGGTTTCGCTTGAAACGGTAACTATGAATAAGGACACTTATTTTAAGATTGCAAACTACAATCAAATGAGTCCATTCTTTATGACAGTAGTAAGTGATGTTGACCTTTGGATGTTTATATCAAGTACTGGCGGGCTGACTTGCGGTCGTAAAAATGAAGAGACAGCTCTATTTCCATATTATACAGATGATAAAATCCATGACAGTATTGAGACAACCGGTTCGCATACAGTCCTAATCGTCAATAAAAATGAAAGAAATTTCCTGTGGAAACCTTTCTCTTTTCATAATGACAATGTATACAAGATTACAAGAAACCTATATAAAAACACTACAGGCAATAAGATTATGTTTGAAGAGATCAACCATGACCTAGAGGTTAGTTATACCTATACATGGAAGAGTAGTGATTTATTTGGATTTATTAAAGAATCTAGCATTGTAAACATGGCTGAAAAAGAAGTAGAGATTAGAGTACTAGACGGAATTCGTAACATACTACCATATGGGGTCAATACGCTTTTGCAAACCACAAAAAGTACGCTTGTCGATGGATATAAACGATGTGAATTAGTAGAAAACGCAGGACTTGGTATTTACACGCTTAGTTCGATCATAACAGATAAAGCTGAGCCAAGTGAATCATTGAAAGCAACGACGGTTTGGTCAAAGGGACTTGAGAACCCTAGCTACCTTCTGTCAGAGCAACAGATTAGAGCGTTCTCACAAAATGAAGAGATTCAAACAGAAGTTGATATTAAGGGTAGAAGAGGTTCTTACTATGTTGTAGATTCTATCCACCTCAAGGGTAGTGAATCAAAAAACTGGTATATAGTAGCTGAACTTAATCAAAGTGCTTCAAAAGTTGAGAAACTTATTAAAGAGGTTATGAACAATCAATCGATTCTTGAAGAGATAGAAGTTGATGTTTCAAAGAGTGAGTACAATCTTAAAAAAATAGTGTTTAATGCAGATGGATTCCAATGTACTTCTAATGAGAAGGAGGGTTATAGACACTTTTCAAATACCCTTTACAATATTATGCGAGGTGGTATATATGCAGATGGCTATGAGATTAATAGAGAGGATTTCAAAGCATTTGTAGGGAGTTGGAATAAAGATGTATATACGAAGCAACTGGATTTTATGAGCAAATTACCTAAAACAATTAACTATAATGAACTGATTGCTTTGGTAACACAGCTTAATTGCAAAGATTTTGAACGTTTAGTATTAGAGTACTTACCACTTACATTCAGTAGGCGACATGGAGATCCAAGTCGACCATGGAATAAATTTAATATAGAGATTACCAAAGAAGATGGAAGCAAGGAGCTAAAGTTTGAAGGGAATTGGCGTGATATATTTCAAAATTGGGAAGCCTTATCCATTTCCTACCCTGCATATACGGAGAGTATAATTGCTAAATTCGTAAATGCATCAACAGCAGACGGGTATAACCCATATCGAATTACGAAAGACGGAATTGACTGGGAGAAGCTTGACCCTGAAGATCCGTGGTCAAATATTGGATACTGGGGAGATCATCAAATTATTTATCTTTTAAAGCTAATGGAATTATCAAAGGCTTATAATCCTGAAAAGTTACAGGATCTTCTTCAAAAAGACATTTTTGTTTATGCGAATGTGCCCTATAGGATTAAAGGATTTAATGCATTAGTCGACGATCCTAGAAACAGTATTATTTATAGTGACGAGAGTGATCAACTTATTGACAACAAAGTTGCAAGTCTTGGATCAGATGGTAAGTTAGTTTGCAACAAGGATGGTATCTACAAAGTTAATTTAACGGAAAAACTTTTGGTTACTATTCTTGCTAAGTTCTCTAACTATGTGCCTGAGGGTGGTATTTGGATGAATACTCAACGTCCAGAGTGGAACGATGCTAACAACGCTCTTGTTGGGAATGGTTTGTCAATGGTTACTCTGTATTATTTGCATCGTTTCCAAGCTTATATGAGTCAAATAGTTAAGGAAATTAAAGAGGACTCAGTTGAGGTTTCAGTTGAAGTGCTTCAGATGTTCAATAATACATTGGAGGTATTTAAGGATAGTAAACAATATCTTGGCGAAAAAATATCTGACGACACTCGTTTTAATATTGTCAAAGCGTTAGGTAAAATTGGCGAAACATATAGAAATTCTATATATGATAATGGTTTTACAGGAGAAAAAGCAGCACTTTCTATAGAGTCCTTTAAAGAATTTATTGAGGTTTCAATGGTCCATTTAAAAGATTCAATTAAAAAGAATAAACGAGAAGACGGTCTATACCACTCATACAATCTCATCAGATTTGATAAGGAAAACGAAAACTGTAGCATATCAAATCTTTATGAGATGTTAGAAGGTCAGGTTGCCGTTCTAAGTTCAAAAGCTTTAGATGGAAAAGAAGCCATTAATGTACTAGAGGCACTTAGAAATAGTTCTATTTATCGTGAAGACCAAGACAGCTATATGCTCTATCCAAACCGTGAGTTGCCAAAGTTCTTAGAGAAAAATGTGATTCCTGATGAACAAGTTATGTCATCAACTGTTTTAAAAACAGAACTGAATCAGAATTGCACACGGTTTATTGAAAAAGATGTGAATGGGAAGTACCATTTTAACGGTAGATTCAGAAACGGTGAAGAGATTCGAGAAGCACTAAAAGCGACAAAAGAGTATAAGGATGAGGATATACAAATTGTTGAAGAAATATACTCAAACCTTTTTGACCATCATGCTTTCACAGGACGCTCCGGTACCTTTTATAAGTATGAGGGGTTAGGATCTATCTATTGGCACATGGTATCAAAGCTAGTTTTGGCGACACAAGAAAGCTTCAATGATATATATTGTCAAAATGGTATGGATGAAGAAACTAAGGCGCTTATGAATGAGTATGAAGCTATTAAAGCTGGAATAGGTTTAGAGAAATCACCTGAACATTACGGCGCATTTCCAACAGATGCTTATTCCCATACTCCGAGCTTTGCGGGAGTACAACAACCGGGTATGACCGGACAGGTAAAAGAAGACTTTATCTCTAGACTAGGTGAGTTAGGAGTGAAGGTAGAGGAAGGACGTATTCGTTTTAAACCAGAGTTATTAGCAAAGTCTGAGTTTTTAAAAGAAATGAAAGCCTGGTACCTACCTAGTAATGCTATGGAAACAGAAACAATCCAGTTAGATGAAAATTCCTTAGGATTTACATTCTGTGCCGTTCCGGTAATTTATTACCTAGAGGGCCACAAGAAAATCATCGTTTGTTATAAAGATGGTACAGAAAGCATTTTTGAAGATGTGGATACTTTAGATCTTGTAACAAGTCAATCTATTTTCAGTCGTGATGGTAAGATTGATAAAATTAAAGTATATATTGACGGTAGTGAATTGAAATAATTCTTGAGTTCTGAGTAGATTTTCTGCTCAGAACTTTTTCTTTTTTGGTTAAAAAGGCAAAACGTCTAATTAACATGGCTTATGATGTAAGTTAAAAGAATAATTACTACTATTTTTAAATTTTCGGATAGATTTATTGATATATACACTTATGAATTTTACGAAGGATTCAGGGGTCAACTGAAAGACATTAGGCCAGGCTTGTAATAATAACAAATATTTCCCCTAGCTAAAATGTAATGAGGCAAATATTAAAGTCCGCTCGAAACGTTGATCCATGAGTGAAAATGAAAGCATTTATGGATATGTAGGTTTAAAGCATAAAATACATAAAATTGTAAGAAATGTATTAATTACTTAATTTCACAAAAGGTGAAATGGCTATTTTGTCGAATCCCTTATAGTTGGATCAAAAACAATCGAGGGGGATTTTTGGTGAAAAAGACGTTATTATTATCGATTATTATTGTATCTTCTTTAATACTTTCAGCTTGTGGAAATGATGATACTGCTGCTGCAACAAAAAAAGAAGAGCCAGAAAAAACCGAAGTTAAACTTGAAGTCGAAAAGAAAGATAATACGGAAACTGAACCAACAACTGAAAAAAATGTTGAAAGTAATACTTCAGTAGAAAATGTTGAAAATAATACTTTAATTGAAAGTGTTGAAAGAAAAATAACAACAGAAAGTGCTGAGAGTGACATAACAACAGAAAGATTTAAAATTAATAAAGATAACGCAAAAGAGCTTGAGGTCTCGTTAACCCAAGAATCTGGGGATTTGTTTGTTTCCAAAGGTGGTAATAATTGGGTAGAAGGAGCTCTTGAATATGGATACTTTGATAAAGGTGAAAATGATAGTCTAGAAGCAAAATATCTTAGACCGGAACTTTCATTTGAGTTAATTGGAGACAAAGGGAAAATCAACATTCAACATGAGCAAGATGCCTTGTCAAATTCTCCTAAGGTCATTAAAGATTTTTCTCTTGAAACAAAAAATATGTGGGATATTGATCTCACAAATGAAATCCCGATAAGCCTTGATATCGATACTGGAGCTTCAAACACTGAATTAGATTTAAGAGGCTTACAATTAAAATATTTAGATATCGATTCTGGTGCTGGTAACATAATCCTTGACTTAAGTGGGGATTGGGACAAGAGTTTTGATGTTACAATTGATCAAGGCGTAGGAAATACAACAGTATACCTTCCTACCGATATAGGAGTGAAGATCAGCTCATCAATTGGTTTGGGATTACCTAAATTTGAGGGGCTTAATCCAAAAAATAACGGTATTTATGTTAATGAAGCTTATGACAATGCAGAAGTAATTATTAATCTTAAAGCAAATTTCGGGATCGGAGATAAGGTGGAGTTTATAGTGAAGTAGTAAGATATATAATAAAAAGTAAAACCAGGTGAGAAGTTATATTCACCTGATTTTTTGTTTATTTGCCAAGATTCAAGAATTATTGATAGCTATAAATAGGTAGCATATTATCACTTATGTTTCCCAAGTCATCGAAATGTGGTCAAACACAAAAAATATCGTACAAAACCCTTTAGTTACAGCGATAACAACGCTACGCACTCAATGTGCCCCGTTTGTGGAGTTGTATGTCCACTAGTATATTTAGTTGTATTTTAGTGCGATTTTAGAGGGGATTTTAAATTTCAAATGTACATAACTGCGACTCTGTGTACTTAATATACTTAATTTTGTGGTCATGTGGTCAATTAACTCTAAAAAATCCACGCAACTAATATCAGGATGCCTAATGCTTTAATGGCATCCTTTTCTTCTTTCGAGAAAAACGAGTCTACGACTTCATAGGAGTTTGTACCTTTAACCTTCCGCACCTTAAACGACCATGACTTTAATTCCTCCGTTGGAGCTTCTAACTGTTCTTGTTCCGGGAGAAACCTCCCTAACTCGTCTCTTGTCCGTTTGCTTGATCTCCGCTTTCTTTTCGGCTCTTGATCCAAGATTTTTCTCAAAACGTCTTTCTCTTCCTTCGTTAGCATGGACGTCCTTACCTCCCTTCCCGTTGTCTCTTATCTCTCGCTCCATCCACAACTGGTGAAATCCTTGCTCCCAAGTTGGGGAGGGAGGAGGGACGTCTGCTTTCATGTGCTGCTTAATAGTGTTATTAAATGTATCAGAAAAGGCTGAAGTAAATAAATAATGCGAGTCTTATAATTTGGTTACGGTCAAGGTCTGTAGCTTGAAAAAGCGCATCTTAGCTATACTTGTAGGTGCTGCTTACTCTCAAAGTAGTTTTTCTGAGCAAGCTGGCTGTCAAGGTTATTATGCAGATGGAACAACAGGCGTGCTGGTTGCTTGCTAAATCTAACTAGAATGACTGATTGTACATTTTCCAACAATTATGATATTCTAATCATAGACAAGCATTAACTGCATACAATAAGAAAGACCGAAGGTGCTGTAACACCAACGGTCTAACAATAACGATTCCTTCAGGAGTCGGCGTATTCAGAAATAGACCGCAATCCCTACTGGTATAAGGGCGGTCTATTTTTTGTCGTTTTTGTTAAAAGACAGTACCGAAATGATCAGCCCGCAAAATGCAATTGCCAACATCAACGCTTCAAATACCGTCATACGCCTCACCCCCTTTCATGGGGAATGAAGCCGACCACCCTTAGAAATTCGCTATTGTATTCCAATTATACCATAGTTGCCCATATTGACGTAGGCAAACTAAAAAGGACTCAATTTGATCTGAACCCAAAAAGTTAGACACAGATATTTAGGCAGCTACTAGTGCATGATTTCGGTATTGAATCGGACTCATGCCTTTTAGTTTTGCCTTAATCCGTTTGTGATTATAGTAA
>NZ_JBPXRQ010000050.1:0-29820 GCF_051842895.1 Cytobacillus sp. Hm23 | reverse complement strand
TTAATTAGTCTTAACTTGGCATTAGAGTCACCGAAGGTGGCTTAATAGCTTGTTTTGTACTCTATTTAAGACAAGGGATGCTCCATCAAATTGTGTAACAATTAGTTGGAGAGGTTCACTTATATGAGTAGTGATATCATTATAAAGACATACAGACACGAGCTTATACATTAGAAAAGGCTGTGTAGAGGTAACGAGAGGTGTTCATGATAGTTAAGCAATGACAAAAAACTATAATAAAATAATCTAAATAGGCTCTTTTTTTTTCGTAAACCCTATTATTATTATTCATAAAAATGGACGTATGATGAGTTTTATGAGAGCTCAATAATTGAAAAAATAAAAAAGATACCATGAACGCTAGAGGTATAACTGTTTATACCTTAGAACGACAAGTAACAATCATTGCAAAAGCAGCCATAAAAATAAGAAATTATTATATTTAGCATCATTTTGTATTAGCGTTGCATAGAATAGTACAACACTTGTAAAAGGAGTAGAGGATATGAACAAATATTGTACTCATTGTTGTGCTATTTTAAGTTATAAAAGTAACAATTGTTCATTGTGTGGGAGTCATCACATTAAAGAAATTGTTATTAATATTCAAAAGCAGCCAACTGAAAATGGAGATAAATAGTCATACAAATTGTGTATAACTTACAAATTCCACTAACAAATAATAGTAAGCTTTCTGATCATTGAGATGAATGTCACAACCATTTCTTATTTATAAGCAAGTTGCCAGTCGTTTTTAATTCTACAACTTGTACAATAAATAACCTGCTCTGATAGAGTGAGGTTATTTTTAATTAGTTAAAAGCTCCTCGGATACATAATTTCATTATCGACTACAGTTTTGTTATGAATATTTATGATGTTTTTGCTAATCATAGTGGTAATAACAAAAAAGGGAGATATTTCTATGGATAATGCAAATCAAGTAACTAAATTTGAATCAATACCAAATGATGAACCATCTTTAATTGAAAGTATGGAATCATTACTAAGAAACAAAATGGAGAGAGAATATACTGAAGGAAATACGAAAAGAGATGCTCACCCAAAACACCTCGCATTGTTACAGGCTCAGTTTATTGTTGAGCCAAATCTTCCTGATGAACTAAAAGTGGGTATTTTTGAAAAACCAAACAAATATGATGCGTGGATTCGTATATCAAATGCAAATGGTAAAATACAGTCGGATACTAAAAAAGACTTCAGAGGGTTTGCGGTAAAATTAATAGGAGTTAAGGGAGAAAAATATGAGAAGGACGAAAATGAAACCCAAGATTTTGTATTAATGAGCCATCCAACTATGCCATTAGGGACAGTAAAACTATTTCATGACGCTGTTTATTATAGTTTAAAGTGGAATCCACTCGTCTTATTGTTGAAGATGACTTTGTCTGGGAAAGGAGATATTATAAAGGAATTAAATAATGGTAAAAAAAATCATTCATCTCCTTTAGATATCCGCTATTGGAGTACAACTCCTTATATGTTCGGTGATAATAAAGTAGTGAAGTATTCAATCATCCCAACATCTACATATAAAAGTACGTTACCAGAACCTTTAACTGACCGTTATTTAACTGATAATATAGAAAAACACTTAGCTAAAGAGGAGGCTAGTTTTGATTTTTTCATTCAATTTCAAAAAGATCCACAAATTATGCCTGTTGAAGATGCTGGAATAGAGTGGAAAGAAGAGGATTCTCCATTTATAAAAGTTGCGACTATAAAAATCCCACCACAAATTTTTAGAACGAAGCAAAGAGATGAGTTAGCAGAGGATTTTACATTCTCACCTGGACATGCTCTTATTGAACATCAACCCATCGGGGGTATTAACCGTGCTAGAGTAGAAATATATCGTAATTTATCAACATATAGGCATGAAAGAGATAGCAGAAAAATGGTTGAACCGCATAATTAGCTAGTTAAATTAAATGAAGATTCTCTTTAGAACAAAGGTCAAATTACGATATACAGCCGAAGAAAAAACTCTTATTTTAGTAGGAGTTTTTCTTCGGCTGCTTTTATTGCTAGATTTTTACAGGATAACAAAACTTAATTTTTTCGCTTTTTAGCTGAAAATTCTTTTCCGTGAGCTTCTTGCTCAGCCCTAGTTGCTTCTGGTGGTAGATGGTTGTTTTTTTTAGGTGCATTAATACGATTTCTATTCTTTTTTCCCATCCATCATCTCTCCTTTATGATTATTACTAAAGTTTGTTTTTATCACTTTTCGAAGAATTTGGTTTCGTTTTATTAGACCGCGATGTTGGGTTCGTTTCATTGGCATAGTCTACGGCCTGCTTTATTTTTTTATTAGTCATATGATCCTTACCCCCTATAATGTATTTTCTTCATTACAGCTTCTAGAACTTTACCTAACCAACTTCACCGTTTATACTATTCCTTTTTTCAAGAATTCTATTCGTTTTCTTTAATATGTTCAGCTTGATCGATGTTTTGCGTATTAGAAACTCTCCTTTTCTAATAGTATCAACGTGTTCTTATATACGGTTACTAATTGTTTAGGTTTAGAAAATAATACCAAATAAAGTACTGTTTGTTCCTTTTCGTACTAAAATATAAGCACGTATCAGCCTAGTGTTTTCTGCTTTATTTAAAATATATCCCATTCATAAACCTCCGTATTTTAACGAAAAGAGCTTTTGTAAACTGCCTTCGTACTATTTGTTACTTTTCGAAAAAAGAGAGGTAAACAAAACATAGCTTCCTTTCGTAGCATCTTTTCTTCTCGATAGACTAAAAGAAGTTTTTAATACATATTAGCTACTCAAATGTAAATGAAATAACAACAAAGTTAACGAAAAGAGCTTTTCTTTTAGAAAAATATAATATCGAATTAGTCACATGAATAGTATTACTATTAATAAGGTTCAAAATGGACAAGAAATAGAGTTGTTTTATGACTATTGTACAAATTTTCTTTAGTAAGGGGGAATGAGGTTGAATAGTATTTGGTTAGCGATATTCGGAATGGTAGTCTTTGCACTCGGTTATCGATATTATTCGAAATTTATAGCGGAGAAAATTTATCGTCTTGACTCTAGCTATGTAACTCCAGCACATAAGTATGAAGACGGTGTTGATTTTGTGCCAACGAAAAAATCTATATTGTGGGGCCATCATTTTACTTCGGTAGCGGGTGCTGCACCAATTGTTGGGCCAGCTATAGCTGTTTATTGGGGATGGTTACCTGCATTGCTATGGGTTGTATTCGGAACTGTCTTTGCTGCAGGGGTACATGATTTTGGTACACTCGTTTTATCTGTTCGTCACAAAGGACAATCTGTTGGTTCTTTAACGAATAGACTAATAGGGAAGCAAGCTAAGATCTTATTTCTATTTATTATCTTAATTTTAGTGCTTATGGTAAATGCAGTTTTTGCTTGGGTTATATCAAATTTATTTATTACATTTCCAGCCAGTGTTATCCCTGTATTTATTGAAATTCCTCTCGCCATTTGGATAGGGTATGCAGTTTATCGAAAGAAAAAAGGGATGCTTGTACCTTCAATTATTGCGCTTTTGATAATGTACGCTACTGCGGTTTTAACTAGTAAGTATCAAATTCTTCAAATAGATTTAGTGAGATATTTCGGTGGTGCAAATAACACTGTTCTATTTGGACTTGATGGTGTTTCAATGGCATTTTTTGTTTGGATCATCATTTTAATGGTGTATTTATATATCGCTTCTATCCTACCAGTTTGGAAACTATTACAGCCACGAGACTATATTAACTCACATCAACTTATCGTCGGGTTATTTATTTTATATGGTGGACTATTATTATTAAGGCCTGAAATAACGGCGCCTATGACAAATACAGCTGCTACAGACAAATCTTGGTTTCCATTGTTATTCATCACAATTGCATGTGGTGCTATCTCAGGGTTTCACGGATTGGTTTCGTCAGGTACAACCTCTAAACAGCTAGATAAAGAAACAGATGCTCGTTTTGTTGGTTATTTAGGGGCAATAGGTGAAGGGTCGCTAGCGTTGATTGCCATCATTGCAGTCGTGACATTTTTTGCTACACCTGGAGAATTTTTAACTGCTTATAGTAGTTTTGATAATGCTAGTAGCGGAGGTTTAAGTGCGTTTATTGGCGGGGCAGCTCAGCTAGCAACTGGGTTATTTATTCCAGAGGAAATTGCAAAAACGATAGTAACGATTATCGTCGTAAGCTTTGCGGCAACTTCGTTAGATACTTCAGTACGATTAATGAGATATATTATTTCAGAATTAGGATATGAGTACAAGATAAATCCATTAACAAAGACGCATGTTGCAACATCGGTTGCTGTAATTACAAGTGCAGCTCTAATATTGTTACCAAAAGGTCCCAATGGTTTTGGGTCAGGTGGGTACTTGCTTTGGCCATTGTTTGGTACGTCGAATCAATTATTGGCAGGTATAAGCTTGTTACTTATTTCAATTTGGCTCAAAAAACAAGGGAGAAATTATATTGTTACATTAGCTCCTATGTTGTTCATTATTATTATGACGCTTTGGGCGATGATACAACAAGTTGTTTTTCAGTGGTCAGGATATGGTGAATCAGATGCAAATTTACTTCTATTCATACTAGGTGGAGTTATATTAGTATTCGCTTTTTGGATATTGTTGATTGCCTTCTCTTCATTAACGAAAAAGGACAACACGAATAATATTAATACTCCGATGTAACTACCAAAGTCTGCTGTTCTCTTCTTAATTGGTGGTGATAAAGTTATATACACGCTTATACGTAATAGTTGTAACGCCTATTTCATTCTTTGAAAAAGCTGATTTGGTAGTATTTAAAAATAACAATAAAGTAATCTAAAACAGCCTGATAATCAAAAACTCGCATAGGTGGCTATCCTTTTAAGGCAAGTCACCTTTTTTATATATAAGAAGATTGATTCTAAAAACGTACGGTTCATTTTGTATAAGGATGGTGAAATAATGGACAAGGCATGGAATATGTTGAAAATACTCATTAGGAATTATGATGAAATGCTTAAATTACCTCACCGCATTGAAATTGCAAGGGAGCTCAGAGACGAAGATGATTTATTTGTATTACTTTGTAGTTCAGAGTTACTGGGTGTTCCTAATCCAATTTTTTATTATACGCTAGAATTATACCCTTATATGATTGAAAACTTCCACGAATGGCACTTGCGCATGGGTATGGAGCACTCACCACTAGATGGCATTCGATGCTGTTAAATGATTAAAACCATAAACGGAGGTTACTAATGGATATTAAAAAAATTCTATTTGTAGGAGGCAAAGGTGGGGTAGGGAAATCAACAACAGCTGCCGCCATTGCGCTGAAACTTGCAAAAAATAACAAAAGAACATTAATCATTTCCACAGATCCAGCACATAATATTGGTGATATTTTTCATCAACAAGTAGGACATACACAAAGAGAAGTGTATTCAAACTTATTTGCGCTTGAAATAGATCCACAGCAAGAAGCTGATCGATACATTCAGACAGTTAAGGACAATATAAGGGAAACGGTTAAACCCCACATGCTTGAGGAGGTGAATCGTCAAATTGATTTAGCTAAATGCTCCCCAGGAGCGGATGAAGCAGCATTATTTGACAAATTGGTTTCAATTATCATTGAAAAAAAAGACAAGTTCGATCATTTAATTATTGATACAGCTCCTACAGGACACACACTTAGGCTATTATCGCTACCAGAATTAATGACTGTATGGATGAACGGAATGGTAAGTCGTCGAAAGAAAATAAACAGAAATTATTCTCAATTACTTAATGATGGTGAGGAAATTGAAGATCCAATATATAAAATTTTAAAAATGAGAAAAAATAGTTTTAAAGAAGTTAGAGATATTTTATTAAATAGTAAAGTTACAGGATACTTGTTCGTGTTAAATGCAGAACGACTTCCAATTATTGAAACTAAAAAAGCTGTAATGTTACTTCAAGATAATGACTTTCAAGTTGAGACAATTGTTGTTAATAAAGTGTTACCTGACGATATGTCTGACACTTTTTTTCAACAACGAAAACAACAAGAAAGAGTTTATTTAGATCAAATTAAGGAACAATTTAAATCACAGAAAGTAATGTTAATCCCTTTATTTAATGAGGATATACACTCGTTCAGAATGCTTAGCAATTTTGCTGAACAAATTTGAAACATGAATGTCATAACTCCGATTAGACATCCGACGTCAGACATCCAAACAAATTTTCGCAAAATGTTCTTTTTTTTCTACATGTAACTATGTTATATTGTACTTGAACTAGTAAACAACATTAGGAGGAATTACGATGAGCGTACATATTGGGGCAAAAGAAAATGAAATCGCTGACAAAATATTACTACCAGGAGATCCATTACGTGCTAAGTATATAGCAGAAACATTTTTAGATGACACTATTTGTTATAACGAAGTACGAGGTATGCTTGGTTTTACAGGGACATATAAGGGAGAAAAAATATCAGTTCAAGGTACAGGTATGGGGGTACCTTCGATTGCTATATATATAAACGAGTTAATGCAAAGCTACAATGTTCAAACATTAATACGTGTAGGAACTTGTGGAGCGATCCAAAAGGATGTTAAAGTTCGCGATGTTATTTTAGCGATGACTTCATCTACAGACTCAAGTATGAATAAAATTAGATTTGGTGGGATTGATTATGCACCAACTGCAGACTTTGAGCTATTGAAGAATGCATACGATATAGGTGTTGAAAAAGGCTTGAATTTAAAAGCAGGTAATGTCTTTACAGCTGATCAATTCTATAACGATAATGCAGAATTTGAAAAATGGGCACAGTATGGAATTTTAGCAATTGAAATGGAAACAACTGCTCTATATACGTTAGCTGCTAAATTCGGTCGCAAAGCACTATCAGTCTTAACGGTAAGTGATCATATACTAACAGGAGAAGAAACAACTTCTGAAGAACGACAAACTACTTTTAATGATATGATTGAAGTTGCACTTGATGCAGCAATTAAGTAAGTATTTTGAAGTTAAAATATACCTAATGAAGGATAAACTTTCATGTTTTGAATATATGGAAAAAAGTTTATTCCATCCGATACATGGGTGTTAGGGCTAGAGCCCTGCAAACAATATTTGGCTTTTACAAGTCCTTGCAAAGCAAGGGCTTGTTTATATATAGGCTATTTAATAATAATTGCATAAAATCATTTTAAGCTAATATAGAGTAAAGTAAATTCTTATGCAAGGTACTAAAAGCGATTTATTTTGCTAAAAAGTTGTTAAATAGCTGGGAAAAAACTTTCCTATAATTGATTATATTTTGGTAAAATATAAAATCAGAGGTCTTATTATATAAGTTATTATGAAAAAGGGGACAACCAACATGAAATTTTTCACACTATCAAGATTATTTATTACTTCGACATTCATTGGAATACTGTTAATTTCAGGTTGTTCAAATGGAAGTGTAAATTTGCAAGATGAAGAAGTAATAGCTACAGAAGGAACGGAAACCGTAGAAGAAAACGTCTCTAACCAAGAAAACGAAAGTCTGCAAGAAAATTTAACAGATGAAGAAGAAATTGAAACGGCAACAGATGAAGCTCAACAGGACGAAGACCAAAACAATCAATCGTCCGATAATAGTGAGGACTTAGTTTCCTTAGAACAATTTAATAATGTCATAGAAGAGCAAAATGGCCTTAAAGTGATTATGAATCCAGAAAATATATTATCTATTGTCAATAAGGAACAAAGCTTACCTAGCGATTATATACCTGATGATTTAGTAGTACCGAATGTAGCATTTTCATTTGGCGACCAAATACTAGAAAAAAGCTACTTACGATCGGAAGCTGCACTTGCTTTAGAAGAAATGTTTAAGCAGGCATCTCTAGAAAATATTACTTTATATGCTGTTTCTGGCTATCGTTCATTTGAAAGACAAAATGAACTATTTACCGCTGAGGTGGCTAAGTATGGAAAAGAAAAAGCATCACAGGCTGTTGCTGTCCCAGGTCATAGCGAACATCAAACAGGACTAACAATGGATATAAGTAGTCAAAGTGTAAACTTTTTATTAACAACTGATTTTGCTGATACAATCGAAGGTCAATGGGTTGAAAATAACGCTCATTTATTTGGCTTTATTGTTAGATATCCAAAAGACCAAGTAGATATAACGGGCTATCAATACGAGCCTTGGCATATCCGTTATGTAGGGAAGGATGTTGCTAAAGTGTTATATGATAATAATATTATTTTGGATAGTATCTTGAATGAATAAGAAATACAGCTAATGCTAGGATAACAGAACTCTATTAGTAGGGTAACGAAACTACCTAAGATTGTGGATTCAAATAATAACTTAACGATACTCCTATTTAGTTTGTTTTTATAGATAGGAGTATCGATATATTAATAAGTTATTTTGTAACCTTTGTTACTGTTTTTATATAGTTACATAATACCAAGTGATTTAATGATTTCTAAAACTGTCTAGCAGAAATAATGCTTTTAAGCTCTAATAGGTCGATTTTTACTATAATATTTTTTGACCATACTGATGACTTTATAACTATTTAAATAGCTGCAAAGTGCTAATGAATTATTTTTTCGCGTAATGCAACAGCAACAGCTTCTGTACGATGATTTACGTTAAGTTTTTTTATAGCAGAGCTAATATAATCTCTCGTTGTAAATTCACTTATTTTTAATAAAATGGCTATTTCCTTAGTACTATACCCATTTGATAGAAATTGCAGTGTTTGAACCTCTCTTCTGCTTAATATGTCAGTTAGCGATTCAGATCTCTTAACAGAGTGTACTGCTAATTGGTAATATTCCATAACATTCGTTATGAGACTATTTTCTATTGGCTTTGTACCAACATATCTGTCAATAAGAACACAGCCAAAAACATTTCGTAAGTAGCTTAATGGAATAACTAATAAGGATGAAAGCTCAAATTGATCAATGTACCTGTTAGGTATGAATTTACGAAGTTGATCAAGAATTAAGTAATGCGCTTTATTTCTTGTAATTGCTGCTTGAATAGGAGGTATTGTTCTTACATCTTCTCGAATATAGGTTATAGGATAAACACCATTAGCATCTACTCGCATTACACCTTCACCGATAAAACTCAGTTGAGAATATGAAAAAATAGATGCTCTTTCAAAAGGAAAATAAGTCAAACTACCTCTGAGCATTAATTCAATTCTCTTATTAATATTTTTCGTGTCTACTAAACGATGAATAAAATCAATTACCTCTCCTTCAAACATTTACATTATTCACCCCTATATTTTCAGGAATCGAAACGGTTAATTAAATCCCTTATGATAAATGTAAGCGTTTACTAGATTGATTTAACAGAAAATTTAGATATCTATCAAGCTTAATTGTACAACTTTTTAAGCAATTCATCAATTTATATTGCAAAGGAGGAGCAAAATGGTAAGAAAACATGTGATTACTACTAGTGAAAGGGGAATTATTGAAGATTTATTGCCATACCGATTATATCAAAAGGCTAAACGGTTTGGAATTTGGAATCCCCAAGACATTGACTTTTCAAAAGATCGAGAAGATTGGAAATCACTTACTGAAGTTCAGCAAGAAGATATTCTACGCGTTATTGCTCAATTTCAAGGAGGGGAAGAGGCAGTTACTTTAGATTTACTACCTCTGATCATGGCAATTGCAAAAGAAGGACGTATTGAGGAAGAAATGTTTTTAACTACCTTTCTATTTGAGGAAGCTAAACACACAGAGTTTTTCCGAAATGTACTTAATATAATTGGAGAAAAAGGTGATTTATCTCATTTCCATACACCTACTTATAAGAAGATCTTTTTTGAGATTCTTCCAAATGCAATGGAAAGAATTGTTTACGATCAATCTCCTGAAGCAATTGCAGAGGCTGCCACTGTATATAACATGTTTGTAGAAGGAGTCTTGGCTGAGACAGGGTACTATTCCTTTTACATATCTCTTGACAAAGCAGGTGTTATGCCAGGATTAATGAAAGGAATTGGACTGTTGAAAAGGGATGAGTCCAGACATATAGGGTACGGAACATATTTACTGCAACGCTTAATTTCTGAGCATCCACATATTTTTGATTTAGTAAGTAACAAAATGGAAGAGTTAGCACCACTGGCATTACAGTTGAATCAAGAAGGAATAGCAGGAAGAGAAATGAGCTCTTTTGGAAATCCGACTGAAGAAACAATGGAATATACGATGAAACAACTTAGTATTAGAATGGAAATTCTCTCAAGAGCAAGAGGGAAAAAAATCGAAGAAATATATAAAACGAATGAAGCTGATGTCGGTGTGCTATAACAATATATCTTTCGTTCATCAATTCAGGCTGTTTTGGAATAGTTATTGAACCACTTAAAGACGTATGAGATGTGCGATTGAGACACTTTATATATCATTGGCAAATTCCTAACTACACTCCTTAGTTTTTCAAATAAGTTATCCAAAATAGAGATTTGTTAAAAAATAGCTGTTTTCGCTTTACCTATTGCTTTTCGTTATAAGAAATAAATATGTATAATCCATAAGGGCGTGACCTCTATTTCTCTCATTTTACAAAGAGGTCCATAAATTTAATTATTGCTGTCCTTATATTAGTTTCATTAGCAATAAAGTTTGCGAAAAGAGCCTAAAAATTAAAAGGAGGGACAAATATGTCTATAAAAGTTGATGTAAGTACTTTCCCATTGTTTATTAATGGGGAGTGGGTACCAGCTAATAGCGGAGAAACTTTTGATGTACACAATCCTGCAACAGGAGATGTGGTTGCAAAAGTTGCAAAAGGTAATAAGTATGATGTAGAAAAAGCAGTTAATGCAGCCAGCGCAGCATTTGAGCAAGCTGAGTGGCGCGACATGAACCCGAAAAATCGTTCGAAGTTGTTGTATGCGATTGCACATAAAATCGTAGCAAACTCGAAAGAGCTTATTTACTTAGAAACAATTAGCTCTGGCGGAACTGTTAGAAGATTATCCTCAAGTGACATTATGCAAATGGCTGATTTATTCCAAACTTTAGGTAAGTTTGTTCTAGAATATCCATTCTCCGAAACGTTGCCTGTACCTCCTTTCCCTGGTCCTGCACATAACTTTGTATGGAGAGAACCGATTGGCGTTTGTGCAGCGATCACTCCTTGGAATATGCCTATGTTAATTGCTACTTGGAAAATTGCACCTGCATTAGCAATGGGAAATACCATCGTCATAAAGCCAGCTAGTTATACACCACTATCAACTCTTAAATTGGCTGAAATTATTTCCGAGGTTGTACCGAAAGGAGTTATAAACGTCGTTACCGGCTCAGGGAATGAAGTAGGTGAGCCGCTTGCTACACATCCAAAAGTTGATAAAATTGCATTTACAGGCTCAACGGAAGTTGGTCGTCACATAATGAGCCTTGCTTCACGTACAGTTAAGAATACTACGCTAGAGCTTGGTGGAAAATCTCCTAATATACTTCTTGAAGATGCTGACTTAAATATTGCGTTACCTGGTAGCTTATTTGGAGTTTTCCTACATTCAGGACAGCTATGTGAGTCTGGAACTAGATTATTTGTTCCTGATAGTCTTTATGAAATGGTAATTGAAAAACTGGCAGAATTGGCAGGTACACTAAAGCTAGGAAATCCGCTTGACCCTGAAACTGATATGGGACCTGTTATATCTTCACAACAAAAGGAAACGATCCTTTCTTATATAGAATCAGGAAAACAAGAAGGAGCTAGGTTAATCTGTGGAGGAAAAGAGGCGGTAGTTGAAGGCTGTGAAAATGGCCATTTTATTGAGCCAACTATTTTTGCTGATGTCACGAATGATATGAAAATTGCTAGAGAAGAAATATTTGGTCCTGTATTATCAATTATTCGTTATAGTGACCTCGATGATGCTATTAAGATGGCGAATGACACGATTTACGGTCTAGCTGCGGGAGTTTGGACGAGAGACGTAAATAAAGCATACGATGTGGTGCGTAAACTTCGAGCAGGAGTTGTTTGGATTAATGATTGGCATTTATTAAGAAATGATGCTCCATTTGGTGGGTATAAGCAGAGTGGTATTGGCAGGGAGATGGGGAAGCACTCATTAGATGCCTATACACAGTTAAAGCATGTCCATACTTCCATGGTTCCTGATCTCCATAAACGACGTTGGAATCAATTGTTATTTTCCAACCTCCAAGAAACTTAAACAAAAATTCAAGGTTTTTTGACTAGCATTTATCAATTTGATCATAGAGCTCCCAACTTTTTTACCTTTTACTGTAACATATTCATTCTCGAAAAAGAGGGGTTTTCATAATTAATGAAATGAGGTGTGTATATGACATTATCATATAACCAATATATGCAGAGAACTGCCATTCATAGTGGATCAGGTACACGAGCTATGATTCCAGATTTATTTCAAAACATGCAAGCAAAAAGAGTTGTTTTATTCAGTGATAAAGGGCTGAAGCAAGCTGGAATTGTCGACAAAATAACAGAATTGTTTTCATTAACTTCATACGGAACGGGACCTGAATTAGTTGGTGTTTTTTTAGATATTGTTCAAGATGCAGGTAGTGAATGTGTCAATGCGGCAACACGTTTTGCAAGAGAAGTAAATGCTGATGCACTTCTTGCCGTAGGTGGGGGCAGTGTTTTAGATACGGTTAAAGGTGTGAAATATGCATTATTTAAGGGGTTAACGGATATAAAAACTGCAATTCCAGGAGGACTTTTAATTGAAAGTTGGCCTGAAGCCACTCATATGACAATACCACATATTTCTGTACCTACAACAGCAGGAACTGGTTCAGAGGTTTCACCTATTGCTGTCATATACAATGAAGAACTTAGATTGAAAACGACGATGATTAATCCATTTATCAATGCTGATATGGCGGTTCTTGATCCAGACTTGACGACAGGACTTCCAGCTTTCATTACAGCATTTACAGGATTTGATGCACTGACTCATGCCATAGAAGCATTGGCATCGCCGAATGCTACTCCTTTTACAGATGCAAATGCCTTGCACACAATTCGTTTAATAGAAAAACATTTGCCAACCGTTGTTGAAAATGGTCAAGATTTAGAAGCTCGATTAGAAATGCTACAAGCAAGTACGATGGGGATTACCGCCTTCAGCTATTCTTTAAACGCGATACCTGTCCATAATTTAGCTCATGCCTACGGTGCTTTGTTTAGAATTCCGCATGGGCTTGCCAATGCTGTATTTCTTCCAATTGTTATTGAATCATTACCTGACTTATATTTACCGAAAATCGTTGAATTTGCACAAGCCTTACAAATAGAAACAGCTGGAAAGGATCAACAAGTTCTACTTAAAGAGGTAGTACAGAAAATTAGAGATTTACAGGTGAAAGTTGGATTACCTGCGGATTTTGCAGATTACGGCATTGAAGAAGATTATTTAGAGGCAGCAGGTATGGCTGTTGCAATGGATCCAGCAGCACTAGCTTTTTCCATACCTCCTGAGATTATAGAGCAAATCGGTTTGAAGGTAATAGGTGCAAGAACAAATGTCTCTAGTACGTAAGGTATATGATTAACTATTATTGAAATGTATAATAAGCGTAGTTAATAAAAGGTGAGGGGAATCTATATAACTAGGTTGCCCTCAATTGCTGTTAGCGGATAATAAAACCGTAATAGGATAATTTATCAAAAGGACTAATGATTGTTTGATCATACAATACTTATAGCGTTCCAACAATCAAGTGAAAGATAGTTTATTTTAACACCCGGATTTAATTAATGAAGAATAATTTGTATTTATAACGATTCAATAAGCTCAATATAACAATTCATTATATAATATTAAGTTCATAGTTTATATTTGATTTTACAATTAGGTTTTTCTATATAGTAGATTCATTTTACTCATTCATAATTTAATTATCTTTTTGAATGACTGTTTTCGAATTGATTGTTGTTTGTAGTAGGATAAATAAAACACGTATACAACTAAATTACATTTCATCTTTTCTTCCAGAAAACAATACCTTTACGATCTTTAGCAATAAAGTTTACTAAAAGATAATTTGTAAAAAAATGTGAATAAATCACTTGCTTTTATTTAGTTTAGTAACTATACTAAATAACATGAATAGTAAAAAGAAAAACATAACAGACCAATCGAAGCATAGTAGCCACAATATAGGAAGATTAATTTTTCAATTACAACGACTCGAACGACATCCTCGAACTTTTGGTGGAGATATAAATTTGACACCGAGTGAAATTCATGCCGTAGATGCAATTGGAATTGAAGGTGAGATTCTAATGAGTGAACTTGCTAGGCGACTGGAGGTAACGAAAGGAGCCGTAACACAGGTTATTAGTCGTTTAGAAAGCAAGAAGCTGGTTTTTCGTTCTCCACACTATAAAGATTCTCGAGCAGTACTCATTTCATTAACGGAGAGGGGGAAAGTAGCTTTTCAAGAGCATGAGAAGCTTCACGAGCAATTTTATGAAAGAATTAGAGAAGAATTAGACCCGAAAGAAATTGCAATTTTTGAAAGATGTATAACAATATTTACTGATTTATTAAAAGAAGATAAAGGATAAAATAATGAAAAAGCAATGCAATCAGCATACAGCTCTCTGTTGATTGTAGTTTTTTACTACATATAGTATAGCATCTAAACTATAATTTTAACTATAATGTTTAGTATCTAAACTAAAATAACATTCAATATTATTGCATAAGAAGAATGGGGGAGGAATTTGATGGGTGAACTTTATGCTGTTTTATCAGCCTTAATGTTTGCTGTAAATAATGTGATCATTAAAAAAGGGATAATAAGAAATAACAATACTGATAATGGGTTCTTTATTACTATTTTCATAAATGTGATTTTTTTAGGGCTTCTCTGTCTTATTGCAATAGCTGTGAAAGGCTGGAACATACCCTTTTCATGGACTTCTTTAATATTTTTTTCGTTGGCTGGATTATGCACGACAGGGATCGGAAGGTTGACCTTATTTTCTAGTATTTCTTATATTGGCCCATCAAGGGCATCTGCTATCCGAAATACTACCCCGATTTTTACAACGCTATTCGCAATTTTTTTTCTAAATGAAACAATATCTTTACTACCAGGAGTTGGAATGATGTTGTTAATGGTGGGGATTTTGAATGAAGGATATAGTTTACGGAAAACTGGAACATCTCATAATCAATTAATCAAATCACAAGAGAGCTTACAATACGAAAATAAGCAAATGTTTGGATATGGATTAGCAATTCTATCAGCAATTACATTTGGTGTTGGGCAAGGACTTCGGAAACAAGGCTTATTAACTATGGATCACGCTTTTTTTGGAGCGTGGGTTGGAGCAATGACATCTCTAGTTTTTGTGTTGATTTATCAATCGGTTCGTGGCAATTTAACAAGCAGTATTAAGGGAAGCTTCAATAGTCTAAATCCTTATTATTTACTTGCAGGTTTATTTACGAGTTTAGGTCCATTATTCTTTTTTCTTGCAACACAATCGATTCAAGTATCTTATGTAAGTGTCATTACCTCTACAGAGCCGATCATCACTGTATTAATTAGTGGGATTTTTTTGAAACGTACGGATTCTATTACAATTCGTAGTTTGATAACAATCTCTATGATTTCAATAGGTGCCATATTAATGGTAGTTGCTTTATGAACAACAAACAATTAAAGGAAGTGAAAATGAGATGAAGGATAAAATTCTTGTTATTGGTGGGTATGGACAGGTTGGAAAAAAAGTTTGTGAGATTCTTGGTAGGTACTTACCTGGAAAAGTGATTGCAGCTGGAAGAAATTTAAGGAAAGCGGAGGAGTTTTGTCAAACAACAAATGGTACGGTAATACCATTTGAATTAGATATTTCAAAGCCTGTTCCTTTGGAGCTATTAAGAAAAGTGAGACTTGTCGTAATGTGCTTAGATCAGAGGAACTTAGACTTTGTTCGTACTTGCTTTGATCAAAATATTCATTATGTTGATATTTCTGCAAACTACACGTTTTTATCCAGTGTAAAAAGATTACATGCTGAAGCAGAAAAAAGTAATACATGCGCAGTTTTGAGTGTGGGGTTAGCACCTGGACTGACAAATTTATTAGCTTCCTTTGCCAAAAACTCCCTTGATTATACTGATGCGATTGATATTTATATTATGCTAGGCCTAGGAGATTATCATGGCAAAGCCGCCATTGAGTGGACAGTAAATAAATTAAGTAACACGTATCAAATTTATATGGGTAGTGATAAAACTCAAATAGAAGCATTTAGTGGAGGAAAGGAAACTTCATTTGGTAAAAATATTGGAAAGCGAAAGGGGTTTTATTTCAATTTTTCAGACCAACATACGCTACCGGACACATTAAAAGTTCCTACTGTTGCTACTAGGGTGTGCTTTGATTCCCGTATTATAACTAGTTTGTTTGCATTGTTAAAATGGGCTGGGGTATTTAAGCTATTAAAATATCAATCTATTCGAAAGTTGATGGTGTGGTTGTTCACTAACATTAGGTTCGGAAAAGATACGTATGCAGTGAAAGTTGACGCTTTTGGGGAATATAACGGTAAAAAGGTAGTTGCTGAATGTGGGATTGAAGGAAAGAAAGAATCTTTGATTACTGCTAAAATAGCAGCCAAAGTTGCAGAAAACCTATACAGTGTTCAACATCAGAAGGGGGTCTATCATATAGAAGAGTTGTATCATATACATTCGATCTATACAGAATTGCCAGCTCCAGAAGTTATTATAACAAATGTCTGAGTTGTTTGTTTTACCATTTAAAGTAAATTTATTGTATAGCAAGTAAAATGATCTGGGAAAATGAGGCTATTATACTAAATCTATTCGGAAAATTGGAAATCGATCAGCTATAATGCTTTTAACAACACTTAAGTGTCTATGGAATAATAATTTTTTGAAGTACAATAGTTCCAACATTACGATAAGAAAGAAATGGTTCCAAGATATATTAATGAGTATGATTGTTTGATCGACTCAATCACACATGAAATAAAATATAATGAAAGTAGAGATGGAATATGAGAGTATTAGTTCTTGGGGCAAGTGGAGCTACCGGCAAACAAGTCGTCAGACAATTAATCAAAAGACAAATCAACACACGAATTCTTATCAGAAATAGTGCAACTCTTCCCAAAGACATTAAAGAACATCCATTAGTGGAAATCAAGAAGGGTAATATCAACGACTTAAATGATTCTGAGATGAATAACCTCCTACTTAATTGTGATGTCATTATCTCCTGCCTTGGTCACAACCCTACACTTAAAGGGATGTTTGGTAAACCTCGTTATTTGGTATTTGATGTAATAAAAAGAATCAGTGAGACAGTTAAAGATACAAAAGTAAAACTCATACTTATGAGTACAGCAGGTTATACGAATACTTTATCTAGTGAGAGAAATTCTATAGGAGAAAAACTCATCCTTTCACTACTATATTTATTCCTTCCTCCTCATCGTGATAATGTCAAGGCTGCTAATTATTTGATTGAAAATATTGGTGAAGATTATGAAAATATTGATTGGATTGCTGTACGGCCGGATACATTAATCAACATTGATGAAGAAAAGTTCTTATGAAGTTTGTGAATTTCCAATAAGAAGCCCAATATTCAATGCTGGTAAAACGAGCAGAATAAATGTAAGTCATTTTATGGCTGAACTAGTAACTGATGATATTATATGGGAAAAATGGGTATTTAAAACTCCTGTCATTTATAATAAATAGAAGAAATGACTGCTATAAACATTAATTCAACGAAAGCCTGCGTAGTCTCGATTGTATACTTACTGACTGCAAAGTGCACCATTGAACAATTTTAATGAAATTATGTTGTATTGTTTTAAAAACCACAAGCATTTCTCCATTCTATGTTCGTAGAAATGTATATAGTTTTATACGAAACAAGATGAGTTGTGGGTTTACAAGATTAGCTTATTAATGGACAACTTGAAAATGTTTTTCAACAAATTGAACTTCTCTTGAAGGAGAGTAGCATTCTTAGGATGTTTTCGCATTGATTGCAGCTTTTCGTACTTATAAAACATGTATTAACCCAAGCATTTATGGCATCTTTTCTCATATAAAATGAGGTCAATTGCATAAAAAATCATTTATTGCTGCTCTAAATTAGTGTCAAGAACAACATAGTTTACTATATTTATAACACCTTTTTCGGAAGCATAAGTAAACTGTAAGTATTGAAATTTTGGACTTTATGTTTTTTAATGTAAGGTGTTTCTCGTTTCAAATATCATTTTAGTAAAGTGTGAAAATGTTAGTCTCTCAATAATCTTTAGCGATATGGCGCAACATTTACACAAAGATCAACAGGTGATTAGTCCATCTTTTATCATATACCAATAATAATGAACAGTTGAACAAATAGATGTATTATTGGACATTTCTGTAGGGGGGACATCCATTGATTGATAGAGTTAATATTTTGGCTTTTGTTTATACAATTAATCCAGTACCTTCTTTTTTGCTTTTAAAAAGAGATTTAAATAATGGAGGGTATTGGCAACCAGTAAGCGGTGGGATAGGGATAAATGAACAACCAATTCAAGCTGTAAAGAGAGAATTACATGAAGAAACTGGAATAACAAATGTAACTAATATTATTAATTTGGATTACTCATATAAATTTGAAACAATTAAAAGCGATGTTAAGATGAGCATGATGGACATTAGCTTTGGAGTTGAAGTTCCTCAAATACAACTCGTATATTTATCAACGGAACATGAATTATATAAGTGGTGTTCAAAAGCAGAAGTAAAGAAATATTTGGAATGGAAATATAGTATTTTTGCTTTTGAAAAGTTATGTGATGTTACAAATAACTAAACTGGAACAACAAAAGTAGTTATACAACACCAATTTTACAAAAGAAAACTAACTAAGGTGAAAATAATTTACATGGTAATTATTACACCTTTTTTTGTGTAACTATTTTTTTCCTTGAAGCGTCAAATAATACTGAATCCAAGTATTAGAAAAGTTCTTCAATTTTAGGATAGGTCACAGTATATTAGATGAGCAAATCTCGATGCTGGCATGATTCATATTACCGATGCGTCAATTTAAACGAACGGAGCGCATCTTTTGTTTGGTTCTCATTATAGCGCCTGGATAACTGATATAAATACACTTAGTTAAATGAAAAATGTATGTAATCATGAATAACTACAGAAGTGACAAGTGGGTTCATATGGAGGCAAGATACGTAATTTTATAAGGTGGATTGTACTGAAAATATAGAGTTTTACCTTATCAAGTACATATATAATCCAACCTTGAAAAGGATGAGAAAAGTTATGAATAAACAAAAGGTTATTGTAGGTAGTATTATTTTTGTTATCTTATCATTTATTATTATTATTTTTCTAAGTTCTACATTCATAAATAATAATCAAATAAAAATAACTAAGGTAGGTTATGTTATCTCAAAAGAAAAAGTAAATGATAGTGTTTTTCGTATTTTAATGTCTGATCATTTAATTGCTAAACCGGGCCAAGAGGTAACAGTGGAACAGATTATGGACAATGACGTATATTGGGTTGGGGGAATTACTGAGGCCGAGTATGAAGAGTTGGTGGTTGGAGAAAAAATTGAGTTGGAACTTTGGCTAGATAGAAATGGTCCTACACAATTAGATATACTTCCCCCTATATTAATTACAAATAAGGTGCAAATCAAAAAGTAGATTACTAACATATTTATCAACTTTTCTTTTAATCATATATCTGTTTAATATTCAGTATTTATAATATATATTACTTTCTTATAACAGTTGGGAATAGATGGATTCTTTACCTCAAAAACAAGGAGGGTTTATATGATTAAAAGTAAAACACTTAGCTTTAGAGACGAACAGGGAAATTTGGTGAAGAATAGTATTGCTTCGTTAGAAAAAATGATGATCGGAGGGATGGATCAGTATGTTCTCATGAGGGGGAGAAGTAAAAATGCTCCCATATTACTGTTCTTACATGGGGGTCCAGGTTCAGCTCAAATAGGATTCGCACCAAAGTTACAAAAAAAGCTTGAGGAAAGCTTTGTTGTTGTGAATTGGGATCAAAGAGGAGCTGGTAAATCATATTCAGCTGATATTACTAGGGAAACAATGAATATTAAGCAATTCACTACTGATGTTTATGAATTAATTATTACTCTTTTAAGTCGTTTCAATCAAGAAAAAGTATACTTAGTGGGACATTCTTGGGGAAGTTTTTTAGGTATCATAACAGCTTATAAGTATCCTGAACTCATACATGCATATATTGGGGTAGGTCAGATAGTTAACATGGAGCGAGGTGAGAATGTTTCTTACCAATTTACACTTGATAAAGCAAAAGAAACAAATAACATAAAAGCAATTAATCAATTAGAAAACATAGGTGAGCCACCATTTGAAAATTTAATGAAACTTCGTATACAAAGAAAGTGGTTAGAAAAATTTGGAGGAACAGTGCATAAGAGCACATTCCCAAAATTAGCGCTCAAGTCGTTTACATTACGAGAGTATACAATGCTAGATTGGGTTAGGACAATTAAAGATGGTATTCTATTTTCCTTGAATAATCTATGGGAAGAGTTACTGGAAGTAGATATGTATAATCTTGCATTAAAGTTTGAAATTCCTATGTATTTCTGCGTTGGGCGTTACGATTATCAAACTCCTCACGAACTTGTTCAAGAATATTATCATTCGATTGAGGCACCAAAAAAAGAGCTAGTTTGGTTTGAAAACTCTGCTCATTCTCCTAATTTTGAAGAGCCTAACAAGTTCTATGATGTATGCTTATCAGCAGTTCAATAGATTTCCCTTTTTAGAAATGAGTGTTTAAAAATAGCCTTAACGTTTTGTAGTTGTTTTGCAAAGTGAGCTACTAGGCAATGATTTGCTTGATCTCTTAGGACAAAAAGTTGTGTTAACTGCCACTTGTGACCATAAGAAAAATAGCAGTTAAATTAACATAAGTCTTCCATTATTATCCACGATTCATTAATAGTTTCATTACTCTGTATCCATCACTGGGCATACCTCCGTATCCCCATAAAAATGATGGATATTTTATTGGGAGGATTGTTAAAATGAATTGTGCAAAAGATGCATGCATAATGGATTTAATAAGAAAACTACTTATTGAATTATAGCCTAGAAATGTATAAAACACATAACAAACTAAGCTTAAAATAAATGAGAACAATGGACCTGATAATAAGACTAAAGCATGGTGAACACTCATACTTTTATGCTTTGGAATATGAAAAAAAGCAAATCCAATCCAACCACTTAATGGCTGAATTTTAATTGTTAGTCTACCAAATGTAATACCAGTATTTTTATCGGAGTTCCCTAATCTTATTTCTACAGGATCCTTACTTACTAATAAAGCTGGAAGTGCATGACCAAGTTCGTGAATGAATGTTGTAAATGGAAGTATAAGCGTGATAAATAATAAGAAAATGACTGCAAATTGTATATAACCATCCATAAATTCCTCACCTCATTATAACCATCTCACATCATATCTTCGACAAGTATTAAAAAAACCCTTCTACTGAATGTGCCCAGCCCATCAATAAAATAACATACTAACAGGATTGATCACAGTGTGATTCAGGTCACTATTTAGAGTTTGTGTTTACACTATAATGATAGTGTAAATGATAAAAACAAATTGGTTTAGGAGGTTTTGATAGATGAATTTACATAATGAGTTGAAAAAACAGCTTCTACTTATTATGAAATAAATATCGATTGCAACACGCTAAAAATAGCTTAAACCCTTTTGAGAGATGAACCACTCATAAGAGAGAAACCAATTTTTTACTAGAAGAGAAGGAAGGTTTTTTGCATGCTTTCAACTACAATGAATAGTAGACCAATAGTGCAGTTATCATTACAAACCGTTAGTTTAATTGCTAGTTTTATGGTGTGGGTAATATTATCGTCGTTAATGCCATTTATTTCACAGGATCTAACTTTATCCACATCTCAAATTGCTCTAATTACGTCAGCACCTGTTATATCAGGATCACTACTGAGAATTCCTATTGGGTTTCTTACAAGTAAACACGGTGCTAGCAACTTATTTATAGCAAACTTTATAATCTTGCTTATTCCAGTATATTTAGTAAGCATTTCGACATCATTTATTCACTTATTTATACTCGGTTTAATTCTTGGTATAAGTGGCGCAACATTTTCAATTGGTGTTACTTCATTACCTAAATATTTTAATAAAGCAAAGCATGGATTAGTAAATGGTATTTTTGGATTAGGTAATATAGGGACTGCATTTACATCTTTCCTTGCCCCAATTATTGCAAATGAATTAGGGTGGAGATTAACTATTCAATTTTACTTATTTTTAATTGCTTTTATGGTCATTGCAAACTTTATATTAGGGGATAAGAAAGAAAAAACTGTAAATGAGAAATTTGTAAACCCGCTAAAATATTTAAAACAAAATCAAGCAGTTTCAATGCTATCTCTTTTTTATTTCCTAACATTCGGAACGTTTGTAACGTTTACTGTGTTATTACCAACAATGCTTGTATCTAATTTTAATATACCTAAGGTGGAATCTGGGTTTATTCCGGCAATATTTATTATCATTGCTACATTAATTCGACCGATAGGCGGGTTGCTTGCAGATAAATTCAACCCTTACGTGATTCTTATTCTAGTCTTTGTTGTTATAGGGATAGTAAGTATAGTCATAGCGTTAACAAATGAGTATGCTATATTCGTTATTGCAATTATGACCATTTCCTTCTGCTCAGGAATTGGGAATGGTGTTGTCTTTAAGCTTGTACCGTTATTAGTAAAAACACAAACAGGTACAGCGAATGGTATTGTAGCAGCTACTGGTAGCTTAGGGGGATTTTTTCCACCCCTTATCATTGCTTATATTGTGAACTTGACTAATAGCTACTCTGTTGGTTTCGCTTTTTTTACAATCCTTTCTATAGTTTGTCTTACATTAACGGTTTCAGCGAACAAGAGATTTAAAGTGTCAGTACTAAATGAAAAAGCGGCTGTTAGGTAGCAACTAGAAACTTACATTTAGCAAAGGATTATAGAAACAGAAGCTTAATCAAGGATTAAGTATTATAAGTACAGTTATACAAAATTATTAACTGCAAAGGTCTGGTTATAAAATCAAATCGTATTTTCTATATCATTTAGAGGTGATAGAAATGGCTAACCGTGAAGATCTCAGTCTAAAAACAGAAAAGATTAAAGAACTGGTGGAGATATTTTATCAAAATCTTTTACAAGAGCAGTATTTTAAAGATACGTTTAAAGCTAGAGGTGTAGACCTAAATCTATTAAAGTCGAGGCAGCAATCTTTTATTCTTGCTTTAATGGATGATACAGAGGTAAATGCTAATCATCAGCAGCAAGTTCAGACACGTCACCCATTTAACACGACCCAAGAAAATGCACACATATGGATACGTGTGATGGAGGAAAGTATGGAAGAAATATCTTTAGACGAAACAATAAGAACGAAACTATTAACTAAAATGCGTATGTTAATGAAAACGATTGTTAGAGATTAACAAACTCTTTTAAGTAAGTGCCTACACCCTAAAAACAAGCATAGTGACGCTACTTATTCAGATTTGGAGATATAGTCTAATAATTATTATATAAAATGAACACTTCCACTTTGAAATTATGGAAGTGTTTTTTTATAAGGCTTTTTCCATAAACTTTGTTGCTATAACATTAGATGTTCTGTTTTGTTCATAGTTACATAACAACAAGCATGTTGATAATAGGCTTCGATTACCAAAAAAATAGACTAGCCAAAGCAATGCCAGTTATAGCCCCAAGGCCGATACCAACAGCTAACCCTGGGAAAAATCCACCAAATGGTCGATAAAAGCCATATCCGAAACCGCCTCTAGGACCGTATCCAAACCCTCTACTCGGAGGGCCAGCAGGCTGAAGATATACTTTATTTGGTGTAAGATGCACAATTCTACCGACGTGACGATTTCCATAGCGATCATCGATTTGAACGACTTGCCCATGGTATCTACGGCACATATTGTACCAGTGTAAACTCATATATGTCTCCTCCTTTCCATTTAGCGTATGTTTGTCAATGATGTTTGCCTGTACGCTTATCCATGTTTGACTTAAGAAAATTTTCAATAATAGTACAAATTCATCAAAAAAATACCTTAAATTAGGTGTTTATCCCTTACGTCAAGAACCCAATTTGAATAACGTATTAAGGAATATTTGAAGGAGGTGTTTTGTAGTGGCTGCAGCAGGATTTGCAAGTGGATTTGCGTTAATCGTTGTATTGTTTATTTTATTAATTATAGTTGGTACAGCCTTTGTTAGATATTAACAACTATTGTTGTTACTACACGTAATAGGAGGTGGAATAAAATATGGATGGTTATAAAGGAGTAAGCCCAGCTTATGGAGGGTATGGTCCTCATTATGGTTATGGGTGCTATCATGGATTTTCAAATTTTGTTTTAATCGTAGTGTTATTTATTTTATTAATCATCGTTGGAGCAGCTTTCTGCTTTTAGATACACTTCGTATTATCTTCTAAAATAAACACTTCTATTTGTAATACGAGTCATTACTTTTGTCACAAAATCAATGTTAAATAACGTTAGTAAATCCCGATATATGTTGAAATATAAATAAAGACAAGAACCCAATGACAAATGCTTGGGTTCTTTTTAACACTTTTATATAACTGACGCACATAAATAATTGATTAAATACGAATTTGTAAATGTTGTACATAGAATAATTGTTTTTTCACTATTACTAGTTTGATTGTTTTATTTTATTGTATACGAGAAAACGTCTTGTCAACGATATACAGTATAAATTTGTCGTTTATTGTAACCATTTTGTTACTATTTATCTCTCATTCAAATTTATAATTTTATTAACAACATAGACTAAAAGGGATGATGAAGTTGAGACAGAAAAGACAGAAAAGAAAGGTTTTAAGATTAAGGGAAGGTATATTAATTTGTAGTTCGATTGTGCTATTAATCATTATTATGAGTTTAAACATTGGCAGTGACAAACCAATTGCTTCAAATAATAAAGTAGTTGCAGCAGAGCAAAGTAACAAAACTGAATCTACACTAGATATTGAAGAGAATGAAATTATTGATGACAATAATACAATTGTCGAACATACAGACATTGATGAAAATCAACAACAAAGTCTCCCTGGAGATGTTTCAGACGAAAACGGGTATATTGATCAACAGGAAGATGAAAATGTTGATGAAAGCACTGTAGAAACAACTACAGAACAAGAAGGAATTGATGAGTCTGAACAAACACAACCAACTAATAGCTCTATCACAACTGACTCAGAAGTTGGAAATGAAATAGATAATGAAAAAAAAGTCGCATATTTAACTATTGACGATGGACCTTATGGGAGCTCAACTGATATATTAGCTATTTTAGAAGAATATGATGCTAAAGCTACTTTCTTTATGGTAGAACCAAAAATGAGAGAGTATCCCGAACTTGTTCGAGAAATGGTTAGAAAAGGACATGGAGTAGGCTTACATTCCGTCACTCATGATAAACATCAATTTTATGCATCTCGTCAATCATTACTTAATGAACTGTCTGTTTCGAATGAAACATTAAAAGAGATTACTGGAGAAACTACACCATTAATTAGGACTCCTTATGGTAGTGCTCCTTATATGACGGACGATTATAAAGCCGCAGTTATTAATAATGGCTATATAATGTGGGATTGGAATGTCGATAGTAAAGATTGGAAATACAGAGATGAAAGGTATGTACATGATACAATTGCGCAAATAGAGAAATTAAGGGAACAAGATCATGCTCCGGTCATCTTATTACATGACAAAACTACTACTGTTAACCATTTACGTGAATTATTAGATTACTTAACAGAAAATCATTATGAGTTACTTAAGCTTGATGCTTCATTACAACCTGTTCAATTTTAAGGTAGCCTATTTGTTATAAAGCAGTTTCATTTTCATTTTGAAACGAATAAACATATTATGTACCCAATTAAGATAACTTTCTGATTACTACAGAAAGGAGGATAGATATATGTTTCCATTTCAAAGGCCGACACCTCCACCAATAGCAAACCAAGCGCCAATACGACCCGGATTGTTTCGACCACCTACAGGAGGAGCAAATATGATTGGGGGAGCTGCCAATCAGATGCAACAAGCTGCAGCTAGACCAGGAATTCTTGGTAGATTACTAGGGGGTGGAGGAGTTAACCCAGGAAATGTCGCTGGTACTGTACCAAACCAAATGTTTGGAGGCTTAGGAGGAGGCGCTCAGCAATTAGGTGGAATGTTACCTAATGCTACTGGGGGGGCAGCAGCTGGGACACAACAGGCCGCACAAACTGGAGGGATTTTATCAAGATTTCTTGGTGGTGGCGGAGCTACTGGTGGCACAAACATTATGGGAATGCTAGGTAATGTTCAAAAAGTGTTAAATATGACACAACAAACAATTCCTATGGTGCAACAATATGGACCCTTGGTTAGAAACATTCCATCAATGGTTAAGATGATGCGATCGCTCAATGATGATAGTGAAGACGAAGATGACACAGAATCAGAGGAAGAAAATACAGATATAACTGAAGATGAAGAAGATGAGCAGGATAATGCTAGCAATAAAACGAGTCAATCGAAAAAGAAAACGAGCGATCAAAATAAAAAAAATGTGAAGAGAAAGACATCGAATGATGGGACTAAAAGTACTCCAAAGAAGAAAACATCTGACAGTAATAAAAAAACTACAAAAAGAAAAACAAGTGGAAATTCTCAAGGGAAAAATCGAGAAGCACAAAGTCGCAAAGTGCAAAATACAGAGGGACAGTCTGTTCCGAAGTTATATATATAAAAATAAAACAGGGATTGGAATCACCCTGTTTTTACTTTTGATCTTTCAATTAAATTAGTCTATGTCGATTTTTTTCCTTTTTTTCTTAGGGATTAGTATTTCCAATATACCATTTCGATGAGTAGCCGTTAACTTATGTGGTAATACATATTCAGGAAGTGAAATAGATTTTTCATTCTTAGGTGGTCTTTGGGGTCTGAAAAACGGATTGTTGTTAGTTCGGTTGTTTTTGAGTTCTCCCTTTACCTTGATTCGTAATTCATTACTTAATCTGTCAATAATAATATCCTCACGTGGTACACCTGGTAATTCAGCTTGGATTACAAAGTGTTTTTCTGTTTCAAAGACATCTACAGGGAAAGAATTTTCAGGGGCAGCTAGTAAAAAGTAATCATCTATTGCTGATAAAGCTGATCTTCGAGGCCGTTCTTGAAAAAAATCATTCATTAATCTCATTGGGCTTTTGTTTGGTTGACTTTTCTTTTCATTCGCCAGTGTAGTTCCTCTCCTCTCAACAAATTATTGTGTGTTAGCACTAGTTTTCTCAAAAATAGGTTATGTAAATTATTTTGATTTGTATAGGTTATTCGCTGAGAAAATGAAAATAAGTTCATTCCAAGTCAGTGAATATTCTATGCTTAGTACATGAACAGAATAAAGGGGGAGACACACTTTAAATTTGAAACCTTGTTCTAAAGTCTGGGAAATCTGTGACAACCCCTCTAATATTTAATTTAGCAAGCTCGTTCATCGTATTCATGTCGTTTATTGTCCATGCAAAGATTTCAAAATTATAGTAATGGAGATGATTTATCGTAGAGCTATTTAAGATGGTCCAGTAAGCATTCATATATTGAATAAAAGAGCGGTAACTCTCAAGTGTTTGTTTGGAAAAATCGTGAAATAAAAAATGTAATAACAATGCCTTTTTTACATTTGGTAAGAGTTTATGAAGTTTCTTTAGCGTAGAAGGATAAAATGATTGAATAATTATGTTGGAATCTTGTTGTTCAAGGTTCCGCTTTTTGAGCTCTGCTGCTAGTTTTTGTTCGATCTTTGGATATAGAAAGGGGTTGCATAATTCAATGATGATGCCTATTTTGTCAGAATATTGATCGAGGACCTCTCCTAAAGTAGGAACTTTTTCTCTTTTGAAATCTGCATGAAACCAGTATCCCGCTTTTAATTGTTTAATAGACCTAAGAGAATAGTCTTTCACATTCCCGGTTCCATTAGTTGTACGGTCTACTGTAATATCATGTATGACGACAAGCTCTTGATCTCTTGTCATTTGTACATCTATTTCAATGTAGTCAGCCTCTAAGGCAACTGCTTTGTCAAATGCTGCAAATGTATTCTCAGGTGCATATCCGGAAGCACCTCTGTGCGCTATAAATAACATTTCCCTCACTCGCTTACATTTGTTTTTTCATTAAGCTCTTTTTGTAAACTTTGTTGCTACTATCACCAAGTTTATAACATAAGAAGCGGTTTTATATGTTTATTTTCATAATACAGAAGAAATGATGCCACGAAATGCCAGTTGTTTTCGTGTATATTTCCTAACATGAAAAATAATCAAGATGATAACGACCTTTCATTATGCACCTATACAGAAAACACATAGAAAATATGTCATAATCTAGATGTCCATCTGTAATACCTAAATAGCATCTAACGATTCAGCATTATTATATGCAACTGATGAAATGTTGACTTGTAAAATATGAAAATATTATGTAAGTGTGAAAGAAAATGATGAAATAATTATAGCGACTTGACGATAACAAGTTTGTTTTAACTATGTTTTCATGGTACATCTTTTAAGAATTTTCATATAATGCTATCATCATGATGAAAAAAGGTTGGGATCAATGAAAACTTTTAAATACATTGATTTTCTTGCAGAATTTGGCATTGGCGGAGCTCACCCTGGTGGATTTCATTTGTCAAAAGAAGTATTATCTGAATTGCCGATTGATCAATCTAGTCGTGTGTTAGAAGTTGGGTGTGGAACAGGTCAAACGACAGCTTACATTAAAAAGAAATACAAATGTAATATGTATGCACTTGATAACCATCCCGTTATGATATCAAAAGCAAAGAAGAGATTTGCTGAAAATAACTTACAAGTACACGTTCAAGAGTCTGATATTAGAAGCATGCCGTTTCCTAATAGCTTTTTTGATATTGTAATAGCTGAATCTGTTACGTGTTTTACTGACATTTCAACATCTTTACAAGAATATAGCCGAGTATTAAAGGATAATGGTGTATTATTAGCCATTGAAATGACAACAGATAAGCTATTACTACAGCATGAAGTTAAAGAAATAATGAGCATGTATGATATTACAGAAATATTAACGAAGAAACAATGGATAACAAAACTAACACAAAATGGTTTTGCCACAGTAAATGTGCTAAAAACATCAACTGTAAACCATTCTTTATTTAGGCAAGAGCAACCAGAATTTAATTTTTCAGCGAACATAGACCCTGAGTTATTTAAATTATGGGCAAATCATAATGATATGACTCAAAAATATCGACATATTTTAGGTTATGGAGTTTTTATCGCCAAGAAGGAAGCGATAAAAGAAGAGAAAGTAGGTTAGTGACTATCGTTTAAAATGCACAGCGTATTTGTAAGTAATTACAGGCTGTGAAAAAATGTCGAGGCTGGGACATAACTAGCCTCAAAAAGTGAAAAAGGTGAATTTGAGCGAGCTCAAATTCACCTTTTTCTATTTAGAGTGGTAGTGCCTCTATTATCTTATTTGTTGGCAGTGAGTTT
>NZ_JBPXRQ010000049.1:0-30212 GCF_051842895.1 Cytobacillus sp. Hm23 | reverse complement strand
AAACTCACTGCCAACAAATAAGATAATAGAGGCACTACCACTCTAAATAGAAAAAGGTGAATCTGAGCTCGCTCAAATTCACCTTTTTCACTTTTTGAGGCTAGTTATGTCCCAGCCTCATTGTTATTTTAGCTTTAAAGGAAAAGATATTTACTATGTTAATTGCCTTTTTATCCCATGCTCTACTTCTTTTTTTCATCTTGCGACCAGGAGCCCCTCCTACTTCAATCAAACCGTGAGTTCCAAAAAGTGTTGGGTAGTTCATTACTAGAACAATAATTATTTTGAATACAACTTAGCTTTTATCGAAAGTAAAATGCTATTCACAGCAATATAACACTTCTTTTATTCCAGATTTGTTCTATTACAAATACTGTATTTTCTAACAAGCATCTATTAGCTATGTATTTTAATTAGAGTTTAAGTAGTGTAAAACTATTTCCACTCGTTCCTTAACCGTATAATCACCTTCAATTCTCAATACTGGGCAACTTAAATCTGACATCCAATACTCGTGTAACATTTTACTTCTTACTTCCATTCCACCTTCATCATACAAAGAAGCCCATTCCAGAAAAACCTTTGATTGGTCGTATTTACTACCACCAGCTAACATTTCTTTACCATATCTCTGATATTCTCTTTGTTGCAACCTTTCAAGCCTGATAGCTTGAGGAATCCATAAAAATATAACCAAATCAAAATATGCTTTAAAGGAGTCGCCCCAACCACATAATGCCCCAGAAAGAACCCAACTTTGATTTCTGAATATATCATGTTTTAGTAATTCTCTTCTTACAGGTTTTGACCTTTGTTCTGTATACTTGTTTTTCCAAAAATAGTCATCCGTATCAAAATGCATATAAGAAAGTTTCTCTGACAACGCTTCTCCTAGTGTAGAAGTTCCTGAACCAGATGCACCTAAAATATGTATCTTTTTATACAAAATTTTCTCCTCCGGAATCAATTCTATCTATTAGTTCCTTGTCGTTTTTAAGAGCAATTGATAGTTTGAAAAATATAATCTTTTACCGCATTTGTCTACTATTCTACATCAAATTTTGTTATCCTCTTTGATCTTCCAGAAGTAGAAATTTTTAAATATGTTCCTTTATAAACTGTGTAGCTTCATCTAACCACATAATAATATTTTCCTTTTTACGAAACCCATGGCCATCTTCTAGTTCAAGAAACCTGTGATTTAAACCGATTAATTTATGATGATAATCTTTCATGCTGTTAACAGGTAATTGTAAATCGTGACTTCCATGTATTTGTAAAATAGGACAATTAGAATTTAATTTAAGGGGCTCTATTAAATTTTCATTAATAAAAGCATATTTTGCAAAACGTTGGACAGTAGAATCTTTACTCTGAAGTAATGAGGAGGGATGTATATAACTATATAAAATAACCATTGAAGCAATATGATTTTTTAGTTTAAGCATACTTTGATAAGCAAGATATCCGCCATAACTCTCTCCAAAAAGTACAACTTTCCCCTTTTCAGCTATTCCTTCTTTAATTAAAAATTCAACACTCGTTTTAACATCCTTAGCATCTAAAACTCCGAACTCGCCATTCCTCAACTGGGGGAGAGTTTTTCTACGAACTGTGCTTCCTCGTGGATTTACACATAGAATATTAAATCCTTCATTTGTCCATTTTTCTATAGCAGGATGCCACTTTGCCCACCATGCACCTGCTGGTCCACCATGTAACATAATAATTGTCTTACCCCTTTCACTTTTAGCTTTATATAGTATACAGGGTATGATGTGCCCTTCTTCTGATTCTATATCCACAGAGTCAATATGTAATTCTTTATTATAATTTGGCTTTCTTGTTTGGATGTGTGTTTCTTTACTAATTGTACTCCACCTATATAATGAGGGAGGTGTATTTGGACTTATTCCACAAAAATAAAGAGTATCCTTATACCATGTAGGTCTTGTAATAAACAAATTATTTTGTATAAGTACCTTCTTCAATGATTCATTTTCGATATCATATATTGCTAGACTAGAAAATGGCCAATTATCAATGACAAGTAAGATTTCATTATCCATTGGACACCAAAGTGGTTTTTCGAGAAGAGTTGGTGATACAATTCTTGTTATACTTTTAGTATCAACAAAAACTATAACACCACCATAATTAGCACCTCTCCTAGTTAAACAAACTAGTCGGTTTCCATCATGATCCCATCCAACTGATACAGGGAATTCTGTCCTATCTCCTTTATAAATTAACGTTAATGTCTTCGAATGTATATTGAATACGTACACATCTGAAATGGGGCTATCCTCCTGCTGTAAAACTATAGCAATCTCACCTCTAGAGGATACATCTATTTGAGTATTTATCATATTTTGTTTAGCATTTAACTTCAACAGTGTAATTGGTAACTCTTCATTGTTATAATGTACTAATCTTAATTCTTTACTACCATCTATAGATGTTTTTAAATCAATAATCTTATCTTCATACATGATGGGTGTATATCTATTTTTTGAAATCTCACATTCAGGAAAATGGATCGATTTATTCCTTAAATCGTAACAAGTGACATGAAACCCATCATTTTTTTCAGATAGAAAGGTTAAAATGTCTCCAGAACTAGTAATTTGAGAAACAGGGTCTGGTAAATCTAGTAGAAAAGGTTCATTCAAATTTTCATGAGGTGATCTAATTATTGTTCTTTCAATTCCATTCCAGACTATCAAAGGCTTCCCATTAGAAGTCAGGCAATACCCTTCACACCAAGATAAGTTTTCCAACTCCATTGGAGTAAATAAATTCTTCATTATATCCCCCTCATTAAAACAGCACTTGACTAAAACAAAGTTTAGACACAAGTGCTATTAAAAAGTTATAAGTACTATTATTAAAGCCCGTATTCCAATTCAATACCTAAGATATCAAACTCTTCTTAAATTCTTGTCTTATTTTTTCTTTACATTCCCTTTGAGTGTTAGAAAAAAATATTAAGAGATTTACACAAAATATTCTGGTTCATAAGCTAAGATATCAAACTCTTCCATGATTTCTTGATCTTTTGTCTTGTTCATTCTCTAAACCTCCTTTAATATTGGTATATTTAGGATTTTATAAGATATCAGACTTTTAAACGCCATACTCTGGTTCAGCAGCTAAGATATCAAACTCTTCCATGATTTTTTGATCTTTGATCTTATTCATTCCTTTCACCTCCCAACGAGAAACTAACTAATAAACTATTTTATTGGAAATACTCTGGCTCATAAGCTAAGATATCAAACTCTTCCATGATTTCTTGATCTTTTGTCTTGTTCAATCTCTAAACCCCCTTTAAATATTGGTATATTTAGGCTTTTATAAGATATCAGACTTTTAAACGCCATACTCTGGTTCAGCAGCTAAGATATCGAACTCTTCCATGATTTTTTGATCTTTGGTCTTATTCATTCCTTTCACCTCCCAACGAGAAACTAACTAACAAACTATTTTATTGGAAATACTCTGGCTCATAAGCTAAGATATCAAACTCTTCCATGATTTCTTGATCCTTTGTCTTATTCATTGCTTTCACCTCCTTTAATGGAATTAGCATTTTCACCACAGCTGATACATTTTTGATTTTTATTTACTTTTATGAACTCCTGATTTAAAGTTTTATTTACAAAAATCAATTGATTAAAGGTATTTACAGATGACAGTTTAGTAAAATAATTAAAAATTTCATTTGAAAGCAGCGATGCAATCATACCTAAGTTTGTTGCAACCACTCCTGGGTGGGAAGGTGGTAGCTCTTGCTGTCTCTTTATGGAATTAATAAATTCCGGATTTTTATCTATTTGACTACTTAATATACATACTCTACATGCAGTCTTTCCTGGTATAAAGAATGGACCTACTCTACCACCAGTTCCAGTAATTAAAGGGATCTCTTTTTTCACACACGCATCGGTTACCCATTGATTGATTAAGAATGCTGGTTCATCAGCACAATTTACAACTAAATCAACATTATCTAAATGAGGTAGTAAATCATCGGAACTTCCCACAAACTTTTTGTGGATTTCAACCTTGGTATTTGGGGAGAATTCTTTTGCTACCCTTTTTGCGCAATCTGCTTTAAAACTCCCTACATCACTAGTTTTATAGAGAATGGCTCTATTCAAATTGCTTAACTCTACCTTATCTCCATCTACCAACACAAAGTTTCCAACCCCTAAACACAATAGTTTATAGAAAACCCAGCTTCCTAGCCCACCAAGACCCACTATCATAATTTTAAGGTTTCTGATCTTTTCGATGTAATCAAACCGACTCATATTTTCGGTTTCAATTGCAGAAAAATAATCAAAACTACGCTTCCAAATCTCTAAATCTGTTGGATCTAAAGAGGATTCTATGTCTAAGTTCTCAAAGAAGCCTTTTTCAACTAGGCTTTCTAAATCTTCTTGATACGTATTTCCAAGCCCTAGCTTGTACTCATCTAAAGTATTAAAAAAGTCATCTCTAGTTCCACCATTTCGCCAAACCGCTAAAGTTTGATTAAGATCAGCGTCGTAATTTTTAATCTTGTGTAAATTGTCATTAAACCTTAAATACAAATCTGTACCTTTAACCATCGTTAATACCCTTGAGCGTAAACGTATCCTACTCATCACACCAATTTCATACATATTTTCCCACCTACTTATTTTACTTCTCTTATTTGACGTTTGGTCGCAATAAAAATCCCACAAATGAATAACAGAAAACTAGAATATACAAATGTCTTTTGAACACCAACTATTTCGGACAAATTTCCTATGATAAGAATACCTAATGGAGTAAGTAACATTCCTAGTGCACCCATAGTAGCAAAAGTTCTACCTCTGAGATCATTTGGAACATTTGTCTGTACATATGTTTGTAATGAAATCATTACAAAGCCCCCTGGTATCCCCATTAAAAGAAATCCTAATAATAATACTGGAATCGATTCAGCAGTCGAAATAATGAATAATGCTACTCCTTGCCCTAATAGGTTAGCTGTAAAAGCAATACCACGATTTTTAGATATTGGAGATTTTGGATATATAGCCATAGCCACAACCCTTCCTAACATCCAAATACCTAATGAAAGCCCAAATATTTCTGCTGTGTGCCCTATATTTGTTTTTATTAACTCTGGTAAAAAAAATGGTATAGAGAATGCTACAGCTTCCAAAATTGGATAAAACATAAATTGAGGTCCTAATATAGGATGTTTTAGAATAAAACCTAAACCTTCTTTTGCATCTTTTAGTAAATTACTTCCCTTAGGAACATTTACCTTTGTAGTTACCCCAAGGCTTTTTAATTTTTTTTGCATAAAAAGTAACATAATAAATGATAAAACGAAGCTGAGGCCATCGATTGCTAGAACCCACTCAATAGCTATAAAAGGAACTAGTATACCTGCAATAGCTGGGCCAGCAGAAGAAAGTGTAGTTCGGGTCCCTAGTATCCATGAGCCCATTTTTGATATTTTATTTTTGTCATTACCTGCAACATCAGGAATAAGAGATTGAGTTGCTGGTCCAAAGAACAATCCAACTACACCAAGCATGATTGAAAATAATGAGATAACTATTAAGTTAGGTTCAAAAAAAATAAAAATAAATACTAGCAAGAATAATAGTATTGCTCGAATCAAATCACTAGCAAACATTAACGTTGTTCTATCAAATCTATCAACTATCACACCAGCAAAGATTCCAACAATAGCAGTAGGAATTGCCATTGAGAAACCAAGTGTCATATTGGCAATTGACCCTTCAAAGTTGTTATTGACAAACCAAATTAGTCCAACTTTATTTAAATGATCTCCCATCATAGATATTAATAGTCCTAACCATAAAAACTGAAAGGCGGTTGGTGTTCGTAAAGATAGTATTTTATCGTCTTCTGTATTTTGTTTAAGTTCTGCTTTAGAAACCATAAAGCTATCGCCTCTCTCCTATAAGTTATAAAATACAACCCAACATCAAACCTATAAAAAATATTCTCTACCTTAGCCCATAAAGTGAGAAATAATTAGAACAAGTAATAAGGCTTGTCCCCATAAAATAAAACTTATTTATTTTTTAATCATATGTAAGACGAAAAAAACTCAAATCCGTCGCATTATTTTTAATTTTTTTAAAATATACTTTTTTTTAATTATAAAAAAGTATGATTAATGCCTTACTATCAAATTATTGTAGTATTACATACAGCTATATCATTGATTTAGACAAAAAATTTATAATTATATATTCTTTTAGGAGTACCTTTCTTTCTTTTTCAGAAATCAACCACAATATAAAGATAAAAATAAAGCCTTCATTGTGTACTGTGACTTCTTCACACAATAAAGGTTTAGGTATTAAACTAAATAAATTTTTCATGTTTTATGCTGGTGACTTGACTAAAATTAACCAAGTAATGGAATTATTAAATATACAGCTACTTCTTTGAATACACATAATTAATATGTAGTTATTATAGAGATTCGTGTACTAAGTACTTTTTAATGTTTTGTCACCATGCACCAAAACTAGGCTAAATTTGAAACGTGTGAGTCTATTTTTGTATTTTTTCCATCACAATAACTGTTAACAATCGTTATTACTGAGAGCGTTTTCAATCTATAAAATAGGACTTCATTATAATGTATGCTGGAATATGAAACCTACATCAGACAACTCTTGCTGAAGTGCTGTCATTGCTCTAGATAAAGTAGATTTCACCTTACTTTCAGACCAATTTAAAATTATACTAGTTTCTTTTGTAGAATAACCCTCTATCTTTCTGAATATGATTACTTCTCTATAGGCAGGTTTTAATGTACTTAGAATTTCATACAATTCTCTGAAATTTTCATCTATGATTAACTGATTTTCAATCGAAAAGCTTGACTCTTTTTCTAGAAGTATTGGGACAAAATAATCAAGCTTTAGTTTCTTTTTCCTAATGTAGTCCATAGTTGTATTATGAGCAATTTGAAATATCCAAGATTCTATTTTTTCTTTATTCTTTAATTGGTGACTTGATTTGCTAATTTTAATAAACGTATCATGTGCTAAATCTTCTGCAGTGTGATAATCTTGGGTCATCACATATATGAATTTGAAAACTTTCCTGCAATATAAGTCATATAAACTTAAGACGTCAATTTTATTATCTCGTGGCATACAATTTCTCCCTTTATTTTTTTATATTTTTCTTTAAAAAATAAACAAATATTTTTTTCAGCTACATTAAGGGATCACAAATAAAAGGTTACTTTAATTTTATTTATTGATATGGGTTTTAAATATTGAATGAAATATTTGTATTCCCAACTAGTATCTTCTTCACTAATTCAAAAAGTAATAGATTAGTGAACATTAAAAAAATTCACTTGTTAAAACTTAAATACATTTATCAGAATTGCTTGTTTACCCTGTTAACGCTCAATATTATAGAATTTATGATTCTACAACTCGTAAATTACTTCTCCTTCATTTTCAACGCTTTTTATTCTAACAATTAGAAAATAGATTTACTGCTCATCTTTTTAAGTCAACTTTTCTTCTATTAGATGTATTCAACTCCTTTTCTATTTTTCATAACATCATTAAATAAATTATCTTTCCCCCTTTCCGCAACTTTACCTAATTTTAAAATACTTCGACAAATTTGCCAATTATTCGACAGTTTATTGCAATGTTTTTTCTTTTTTATTTATTATTTGGAACTAAGTGATAAAGGCAATATAAAACTGTTGTAGAATTTTATCATATATGGATATTAAAGGTGGATGTAAAAAAGAAAAACTATTTTACTAACATTTTTTATATACATTTTCTTAACATGTGTAATTTCTCTAATAACACCACTTTACAAAATCAGTCCTTAGAAAATGATGAAATAACAGAAGTGATTTCGAAAGGTAAATTTACAAATGATCAAGAAACCCTTTCAGGAAGAAATAGTTAATTTATTTTGGGGAAAACTTGAGGATTCCCAAATACTGAACTTGAGTCAATATTTTGGACATAAAAAGAGAAATTTTATGCAGAGTCTTTGAATAGTTCTGAATAGCACCATCCGTCTTTCACCGTATACACATAAGTTGGATGGTTGTCATTCGCTCAGAATTGCGAGCTGTATTCAGCACCCCACACATAAGTGACACTGGATGTTCTGTTCTTTTCTCTTGGATGAAGCTCGTTAGCTCGTCTGTATTTACTTTTTGCGAATATAACCATAGCCTTTTTTAAGATTTCATTCTCCTTAGGCGAAGACTCTATTTTTGCTTCTTTACAATATTATCAGCGGTATGGCTTGAACCATCCGGACACAGTACATTTTAAGTACTTCACGTCTTTGTGTCCACAAAAACTATACTAACTCCACTGCTCCTGGAAAAAATGTACCTTCTTCAACCAATGATACAAAAATAATTTATTACTAATGTTATGTAGCACTCCAGCTCAATACTGGAGTGTATTCATATTTATTATCCAAATAAACACCTAGCGACTTTAACTTCATTTTCTAATACACACGCTTCAGTTCTAATTTCCACCTCAACAAAAACAAATATCTCGCACCCTTCAAACCTATCAGCTCTACAATCCGCTCTAGCTTCAACAACTCTACAGTTTTTGATTTCACAAGACTCAAATACATCAGGGATGTCTACAGTAATATTTCTCGTACAAACTGCAGGACATAATTCTCCACTAGGTGCTTCAGTTTGAACTAACACCGAAATTTGGAAAGTAGCACTTACATCTGCTGTTTTTAATCCAGTAATTGAGCTATCCTCTTTGACCTCACAACAAGAATCTATAAAACATGCTCTACAATCGTCTATACGAACGATTGGAAAGTCATTGCATGTTTCTAAACAACAAATAATTTCTTCTTCACTCCGACATGTTCTCTCTTTTTTAACAGCTACGTTACATAATGTTATACAATCTAATTCTTCAACTGGCTCTGCTATTATTTGTGAAGGTTCACAAAATGTCACTTCTTTTTCCATAAATGTTTCCAACCCTTTCTTTTTTTTGTACACTATATAAGTATTGTTATAAACTTAAAAAGGGGATAGTTGGTTTGTACATTTTATGGAAAATCAATTAATTAACTAGTAGTTAACACGGAATATTTTTTTAAGTTGTTTTTGTTACACTAAATTATTGTTTTTATCATGTTTCTACTTTCATATCCTTTGTCTCCTTTTCAAAAGGTTCATTCCTTCCACCGTTAGCTAATATTTATGCTTTTTTGCTAAATTCCATCAAGGATTTGAAATTTTTCAGCATTTGAAAAACAATTTTGGAACCTCTGTATGAACTTATATGATGACAATAACTTTGATTACACTTCATTTTTATATCACCTATTTCACACACTATTTCACGTGACTAAGAAATTTCATTAGCATAGTAGCAATTAACTATATCAAAATACATAAAACCTCCGTATTTATGTAACTATGTCACTTACATTATTTTGATTGAAATCATTTGCTTCAATTAATAAACAATTAATACTGTCAAACTTACTTACACAATTCCGACCTATTTATCTGCGTAATAGATAATATGCTTATCTTGAAGAGTATATGGTTAGTATTTATGAATTACCGTTTTAGAGGGATTAACAAACAATTGACTTCTAATACAAATAACATTTTCATTTTTTTAACATTGAATTTATTCCTGTATCTTTATCATGATAATAAGGTAATCCACCAAAAACCTCCTCATCATCTACAAATAATCGTAATTAGTTCCTATATCAATCCAAATTTACTACTTCTAACTGTTTATTAAAACCATAGCAGTCTTGTATATCGTTAAATACTAATATTCTTTTTCACAAAATCCACCCTTTACTTAGACTACGGCTTTCAACTATCAATTATTGTTTTTCAAATTAATGAAATTCACATAGGACAAACATACAAACATTACTAGAATTAAAGAATAGAATATGACAGTAATCATTAAATTTTATGAAAGATGGTGAAGTTATGACAAACCCAACTTCTGGTTATGTCACAGATAACCGAAATATTACAGGCAAGGGAACACCAAACCTCTTTTTTGATATAAACCAAAATGTATTTTTTGAACGGAATCCTGAAAATATTGCATTTGCTTTAACTTCAACACAAAATCCTTCGATGATAGGTGGGGCTGTTGTAAGTTTAAATTTGTCTAAAGGCTTTATTAGAGAACCTCACTGGCATCCAAATGCATGGGAGGTAGATTTTCTTGTTTCCGGAAAGGTCATTATTTCTGTTTTAGACCCAAGTACTCCACAATTAGTAACATATACTTTGGATAAATTTGGTCAAACAGTTTTCATTCCTATGGGATGGTGGCATTGGATTTCAGCGGTTGAAGATGATACTAAATTAGTTCTATTTTTTAATAATGATCAATTTGAGTCAACAGAAGGATCGGTCTCACTAACAAGAACACCACCTGCAGTGTATGAAAATGCTTATAATATAGATCCTAATTTAATATCCAGAGCTCTTGCACCAATTGATGGAACAGATGGTGTAATAATAGGGCCTCCTCCAGAAAATTAATACAACAATATGATTCTATAAAAATTAATTCATAGCAAAAACCAGGGTTCTCCCGGTTTTTGCTAAATTTAGCTATCAAGTATTATAACTAGAAGTGTATGAAGAAACAGAAATAACTACCTTATAAAACAGGGGTGTGTTTTTATGAGCATTCACTAAAAAAAATAAAACAAGCAATAAGGTTTGTTTTTATAAATTTTGCCTAGATAATTAAGATTATTTTACTCTATTTGACCTAGCACAGAAAGACATAACTTATACATACATAAATAGCAGCTAAAATAGTTTGTACAGTTTCTCTCAATACTTACTCAAACATGTCATGGCAAGCCTCATACCCTTCAGTTAGAGGCTTATTTCAATTTTTCTCAGTGGAGCTAGTTATGTTTTCGTTTAATAGAAAACTGAATATCATGAATTACTAGATACAATCCACCTTTTGGCCAAAGTGAAGATATATTGTCAACTTCTTTTAAATGTAGGATAGTATTGTTATTCTCTCCCCTCTACTAATTTCTCCTAGTCAAACGATCATTAGTAAAAATCTATTCAGTGTATTAGCAGGTTTATTCCTAAAATAACCAGTTGACTCCCCTTTAAAATGACCCATCACCACTTTCATATAAAATACACGTTTTTTGTGTCTTCCCCTTAATTTACTTTATATGTAGCACATATTAATTTCGTTTACATATATTGTTTTTGTAAATCATGACTTGATTTTTTCAGTATGCAAGGAGGTATTTAATGGCAACTTGGAAAGAAACTTTAGCATGTGTAAGAGATTGCATTGATGAATTTGAACCAGGTTCTCTGGATCGTTTCGCTTGTATTTTAGATTGTTATGAAGAGAAGGCAAAACAAATTTTGACTACTAGCCAATTCCCTGCAAACACACCTGCTTTCGTTCAAACTGTAGAGATTCCTCCCAATGGTAAAGACACTATGGAAGTTTTTTTATTGTTAATTGATCTACTTCCACCTCAACAGTTTGAATGTGTAGATAATCTTGACGACCTAACTGAATTAGAATTTAACAATGAAATTGTAGATTTAACCTGTGGTAAATCTAAAAATAATAACCCATTTTAAAAATCTAGCTCCTCTTAACAAGGGGCTAGAATTTCTTTAGATATAATTTGAGTTTTATTGTGTCATAGTTTAATCGTACTTTTTATTAGAACTTATTATTTTAACAAGTAACTGAAAGTTTTCGAAGTTGCCTTCATTTAATTCTCTATAAGCACGTAAAAATTCTTCAACTGGAGTTAGAATAGTATTATCGACACAACTTCCTCAAGTACTTAAAATGTAATATTGTGTCCAAATGGGAAATAATATTACAGGCAAAAAATATCATCAAGACTGAGCGAATGACCATCTATAAAGAGAGTAAGGAACGTCAGAAAAGTAAATAGCCCTATCAACATGCAGGTTTCTTGATAATAAAATTAATCTATTATTGTGAATCCGTTTATATATATCGATTCTTTACATAAGGTCGAGTTACTAAATTTTCCTACAAAAACCATTTGTAATTATAAAAAGGCTAATAGCAGCCCTTAGTAATCTCAAAAATCCTTGTGCCCTTTAGTTTGATACATCTTTGATAGCCAATCAATAGATTTATACACCTCTTTATCACTTATATTACCATCAGTTATTAATCCTGTTAGCTTAATACCACTATCTCCACCATATTCATCATAAGTGGTAATTATTAATTGGATACCATTCGACATATCAATTATTCAACCTTCGGACCCTTCATAATAAGGCCTATAAATAGTATGATCTACTCCTAATGTAGTATTTAGAGAATTTACAACTTTGTCAGCTTGATGAACTCTTGAGTATGAAAAATTGTGAGTATTATGACTTTCAATAAACAAAGATTTGATATAATTCTGCCTATCGGTATTTTTTTCACTCACACCTTCGTATGGAACATAGTTACCTTTATCATCTTGCCCTTTTACATAATCCCAAGATGCTACTAATGGTCGTAATTTGATTAATCTCGGTTTCATTCTTTCCCCTAACTCTATTTCTCCTATGCTTAATAACATTATCTATTCTTTTCTAAAGTGTCTCAATAAAGTTTTTATAACATATGGAATAAATGTCAATATCAGACCCATGATAACTAACTCAAGCCATGCAAGAAATGAGTACAAGTTGGTCTTTTCTCTGAACAACAACAGAGAAATAAAGTATTCTAATTGATTAATACCTTGCTTTAATTTTATATCCGAAAAAAAACTGTCGAATTTAAATAACCCATAAACTAAACTAAACATAAAAATACCTAAATCCCATGTATCAGTAAATAGTAACATTGCTGAAGTAAAAATAACGAATAATATAAATATAAAAAATATAATTCCTATCATTTCCGGCATACATTGATACTCACAATTGGTACCTATATTATCACCTTCTATAACTAATAACTTGGTTAATAAACACTTTATCACTTGTATTTACAACTTAAATGAGGAAATTGGTATATAATAACATCCTATTTCTAAAAGGTGTTTAGTTTTCTTTTTAAATGTCATAAATTCCTATTTTATCCCTGCTTGATTGAGAAAAATGAAGGGCCTTTTCGAGCACCCACTATGTGATAACAAATTAACTTTAAAACTCTAAATTGCTGAAAAGCGATTATTCTATGGTGATTAATGGTGTATGTATAGATAATACTTCTATTACATCATTTTGAGTCAAGAAGACATAATGGCTTATCTCTTTTGATTCGTATAAATCAGAACTTTCTTCAAGAAACCATTTTAGATATTTAGAATTAGTTACTTTAAATAGAGGCCAGCTGCTAAAAAACGTTTTATCATAATTATTTTGTAGATAATTTATCGTTTCAACTAAATATCCTTTATCGGTATTCGAATAAGTTAATGCACCAAACTCAAATCTAATAATAATCTTTATTTCACTATATCCATCATTAAACTCTAAAGTAAGACCTTCTCTATTATCAATCAGTGAATTATTGTAAATTATTGAAGGCAAACAATCTACCGGAGTCCATCTTTCCCATCGTTCCACTTTACATGCCCCCATACGATATTCAATTTGATTACAAAAATTAGTTTTTATAGGTTGTATAACTCAAACTACCCGGATTCAATAAAATATTATCTAAGATAGTTTTTAATTCTTAAATTTCCTCTTATCTTTTTGATGTTAGTACAGCTATGCCCTCTTCATTCATCTTATACATAAACTAAATAAACTCTCTATTGTTATGAAAATCTATACTTAATTATATTAACTATCAACATGTATAGATATAGATTATTACGGATATGTTTGTACTAATCCGACTTCTTTTGATTTCCTAAAAAACCCGACTTCTCTTTGACTTATGTTTCTTTACAAATAGTTTGGAGCAAGCTCATCCTGTAGGTATATTTAAGCTTTTTGGATTAATTCGTCAATATCCACATGCTTTAAAAATTTCTTTAGTATTAATACTGCTTCTTCTGTTACTACTAGTTCTGCCTTTTGTGAAAGAGAAAAATGATGTCCTGACCACTGCTCAGAATATCCATTTTTTACTTGAATCGTTCCTTTAGGTAGAAATCTATGGAATGAGGGGATTTCTCTATTAGGATATAGCTCATCAAATAGTTCCGATTTTGAAACCGCACATTCTTCCGTATTAAAATCATCAAGACCACTATTAATTAGCTCTTCTTGTAAAGTACTTGCTATAATAAAACAAGGTGTTGACTCTAGAAGCTCATCCCCTAACCATCCATCGAACTTATAATGTAAGAATTTTACTTTACCTGAGACACCCATTCTATCAACATCATCAGAGTTTCCAAATTGAGTGTTTTCGCCAAGACCACCTGCTACCTCTGGTTCAATGAAGTACAATTTCATAATATACCCCTCTTTTTTTTATTCGTGGATTAAATAAACCACCATATTTTTCATCTAATTCAACGATATATTTTAACATATCTTCATAGTAGGGTTTTCATTTTCTCTATTAAATTTATTCCAATATTTTCTAAATTTTGATAAGTGTAAATCACTATTTAGTTCTTTAGGTATACCCCTTAAATTTTCTAATGCATGTATTTCATCTTTAGTAAATAATTCTGGGTATTTTTTAGTACTTGCTGTTCAATTGCGTGATGAACAACTACACTACCCTCTAGCTTTAGATATTCCTCAAAGAATGTTTTTCGATAATTAGACCTGATATTCTTCGCTGCGTTCTCTACACCACTCTGTAATTTTTCAGTATCAATATTTAGGTTATTTTCCCCGACAACATCTTTAATTTTTTTCCTATTCTACTAATATCTTTAATTACGCCTAGATCAGGGATAAAAGCCATAAATGCTAGGTCAACATCTTTAGCAGTAGAATTTTCATCAGTAAGTGTCTTTGTTAATTCTCCAATTCCAGGAGGTAGTGATAAAACTATCTCCTTTATAATAATGACACTATTAGTTAATCGCATCAGCAAAGGGTTTGAATTAAAAGGATAGTTTTATTGTGTTTTATATTTTAAATTTAAAGGATAAACCCTATGTAAGAAGATACCCAATATGCTAGGTTATCTCCATTAATATTCTAAAATTCAAACGTAGCTGTTACTGGAAAATGATCTGAAAATCCATCTGAGCTTTCTACAGTTGCATCAGTAACATCTGCGCCCGATAGTGTAAGAATCCAATCAATAGCTGCTCCTCGATCTGTTGTAGGAGGCTTGGCTGTATTAGGGTTTGCAACATCCCATGTGTCCACTAAATTTACTGGATTAGGTATGCCGTCGATTGGAACTTGATCCAACAAGTATTCCATTACAGAGCTATTCCTATTAGAGTTAAAATCTCCTACTGCAATGGCGGCATAATCATTACTACATGACTGCATTTGATGCTGATTTATTGTTTCAGCTTGTATGATGGCTTGCTCTTCTCTACTTGATAATGGCTGAAAGCAGAAGTGATTATTATAAAAATAGAATTCATTGCAAGAATTATTTTCTCTTAAAAGCAGCCACGTAACATATCGTATAAAATTACACTCAGCAGCTTCAACAAAACCTGAATCAAGAATTGTAAAATAGTCTTTTCTTATTAAAATAGGGTTATCATAGTTACCAGGAATGTTAAACTCAACTAAATCGTATGAGTCAGATAGTCCATCGATTAAATCCTCTCTTTGAGTTGCCAAAGCTTCTTGAAGTCCTGCAATATCAGGGTCTATTTCGAGAATTTTGTTAATGATTCCATCTTTACGACTGTTCCAAGTTCTTCTATCAGCTAGAATATTAAAACTCATTGTTTTCATTAATTGTTCACACCTCTCTTAATTATTCACAACATTATATGTAAAAAGAGAGAAAGTGCTTGTACTGATAGCTTGCTATATTAATACAATTTGGAAAATGCTCTCCAATAATATCTATAATTCTCCATACACCGACACTCTTAGTAAATTAGAATCTTTTTTCACTTGATAAGTTTAGTAAAATCCTCTATTTCCTCAATTGATTAGTCCAAGCTATCACCAATTATTTGAATATAATATAGTACTTCTTCCTCTAAGAAGAGATAACGAATTGGAGGTGAAACTATATGACTGTTTCAATTTTTAATACTTTGTCGGATACAATTATCGTTGATGAACAACAGGCCTTTCAGCTTTGTACAGTAAACTCTGATCCGATGTTAGATGGAACTGAAGTGATTATATTTGTAACCCTTGGAGACTCTGATCAAGCATCTGATTTTGAAGCATTCTTTTTCAATCCTGATACCTCTATGTTTGAACCAATTGTTTTTAATGAGTTTGGTGTTGCTAGCATAGAATCAGTAATAGCACCTACTGCTTGCGCTCAAATCATAGTAACTTTTAATAAAGTAAATGAATATCGTTTTCAGCAACAAGTTGTTAGAAAGGATAATTTTGCTCCATTGGCTGAAATAACTCAAGTATTAAGAGTAGTTGATGATTAATACATTTTATCAAGGGGGATTCCCCTCTTGATATTAATAAACACTTTTAAATTTGCATTTATTTTAATTACTAACACCTTGACTGGTATTATTTAATGAAGAGGTGCATAAATTTGGCTACATTAGTAATTGACGTGAAGACTCAATCCCTAATAACTACATTCCTCAAGAAATTTTCCACCAGGTTTTGTATCTGCTACACCATTTTCTTTAACACCTGATGGGAAACTTGCTTATATTATTAATAATATAGATAATACTAATCCCTCTATTTCAGAAGTTGATGTAAAAACTCACAATCTAATTTCAACGATTTCAGTCGGTGATACTCCACTTGCTATTTCCATTACGCCAGATGGGAAAATCGCTTATGTTGCAAATTTTTTTGGAAATTCAATATCTGTGATTGACACCAAATCTCATTCTGGTATTTCTACAATTCCTACGTGGGCTCACCTATCGAAATTGCATTCACACCAGAGGGTAAGCTAGCTTATGCAGTTGGCGGGGGAGTTGATATGTATTATTCGAACGTGTTTTCGTATATATTATATATAAAGGTGATACGTTTGAAGGACAGAGGAATAATGAAGTGGATGCCAGTATTTATACAAACGGAACATATGAAGATGATGAAAGAAGCAAAGGCTGATTACTATAAGTTGAAAAAACCTGTATTAGATGAGCATGAAATAGAAGAAATTAATAATACAACCATTGAAGCTATGGAGTTTACACAAGAAGTAACTGTGACATATTTTGAAGATGGAGCTTTCAAACCTTGTATGGGATATGTTCATTTTTTGGATCAACTTAATAAACATATCAGGGTAATGGATAAATTTGAGGATGTTCACAGAATTAAATTCGAGAATATAATAAACGTACAAATAATATAACAGCCCCACATGCTTTGCAGGGCTGTTTTTTCATGGAGTGAATATCTTGCTGTATTCTATATTATGCAATTGTAATATTTTGTATACGTAATTTTAGATAGTATGGTGATGTACCATATGTGTAGTTCCAATTTTTCATTTCTGAAGAACTGGAACTAATTTACTTTCTATTCATTATGTTTTCTAATAAATTGAATATGTAGACAGTTGCCAGTTTCACAGTTGATTAATCATACATTTACTATATAAAAGAGACAATTTTAATCACTTTGAAATATCACTGAAAGGAATGAACTCTTATCGCAGATTGTCAATGTAAAGGGAAGACGAACAATGAACTAATGTGCAATTGTCAATTTGATACGATAACTTTGTCGGATAGTTCCTCTACACCTTTTATGAATATATCCTTAACAACAGAAGCTCTAAAGGTCACAAAAAAAGACTTGGTTGTTAAAATAGATACAATGATAGATATACAAAAAATTATTGTTGCAGGTGGCACCCTTAATGTCAACTATGTTGTTGAAAGAATATCAGGAAGGGATACTACAACGTTATGTAGTTACAATGTGTTTGAACAAAGATCCAACCCCTACACATTAACACCTAATAATACAGTATGTGATGAACCAGGATTAGGTTGTCATATGTACCAACTCTCCCTTATAGATGTCGGATCAACCCCTTCCTTAGAATTAGAAAGTAATTGCCGATGTATAAATGTCACTACTTTTCAAAAAGATAAGTAAACACTAGAACTACCCTACTTTAATCAAATAGTAAGGCAGTTTCCATTTCACCATGACCAATGTAATGCATAATATGTTTTCCTTATTTGTTGGTGCATCCAATAAGAATAGTGGTTATTCAACACATTTTCTATTATGTTTCTTAATTATTTCTTTTTTCGACGGTACTCTAAAGCTTTAGTCCACATAAATATTGCCATTACGCATAATATTAAGATTTGTAAAATTGGTGAATTCACACCTGGAAATAAATTACAGTCGATACTATATAAAATTTACCTTTTATTTTCTTTGATACCTGTATCCATCATCAGTTAAACTATCGAAATCTGACACATTTGGTGTACAATATAAGGAGTTGAACTGTTTGTGGAGATGATTATAATAGATGAAAAAAATATACGTTGTTACGTTATTGTTTATTCTTGGAATTGGATTTTCAGTGTATTATATCGATAGTAGATATCAAGTTGAAAATACTCATGAATCAATTGAGTCCAGTTTAAAAGACTGGTTAAATAGAAGTCAAAAACGTCAATCAAATCCTACTCCTATAAAGAATCCTACACTTATAGAGAAATTTAAATTAGATGATACATCAACTCATATTGGGTTATTTCAATTAGAAAACGATAACATTGGTTATGTTCGATTAATTGAAGGATTAAATGGCAAATTAAAAATAGCTGGTGCAGGACACGGTACTAACGATTTCAAATATCGAGAAATAGAAACGAACAAGGGATTATATGCAATTTTGATCGGAAAAAACCCAGAGAAAAAAATTGATAATATTTTAGTTAACCTCATGTTTGAAAATTACAATTTTAATGTTGATGTACCAACCGAGGAACTATTTGTTAGGTATCATAAATTTTCTGAAACATTGGATACTCCTTTTCCTGCTGAATATACATTGTTTGATAAGAACAATGGAGTAATTGAATAAATTGAGTTGATCTACAGTTTGAAACAGATCTTTTCCACATACTATTATTTAATCCCCATTTTAGACCTATTGCTTCTATTCTAGTAACTTGATCAACTCCCAGCCAATAAAACTGAGCGGCCTGTTATGATAGATTTCAAGACTTTACATATGACCTGTTAAGATGTGGTTCATTAAAAGGAATATCCTTTTCATCAACTGTTAACCTGTTCCATGCTTTAGGATGTATTTTCATACTTTACGGCCTCATTTTGAACAGAAGTGAATCGAAAAATAATAAAGAAATGTGACCATTGAGGTCACATTTCCTATTTTAGTGGTCATATTTTTGGTCACAACTTTGGTCACAACTTTGGTCACATTCTACTTGATGGTCACACTTCTGGTCACAAAACCGTGACCATTAACAGGATATTTTAGGGTAATATAGGATTTATCTGTTATCAATCTTCTCTGGATATAGGTCATGATTCATTAATCTGTAGTTAGCCATTTCTTCATATTTAGTGCCAGGAATGCCGTAATTACAGTAAGGATCAATGCTGATACCACCTCTTGGAGTGAATTTACCCCATACTTCGATGTATCTTGGTTGCATCAGTTTAATTAAATCATTCATAATAATATTCATGCAATCTTCATGAAAATCTCCGTGGTTTCTAAAACTAAATAAATATAGTTTAAGAGATTTACTTTCCACCATTTTTACATCTGGGATATAGCTAATGTAAATAGTTGCAAAGTCGGGTTGACCGGTTTTTGGACACAGGCTCGTAAATTCAGGAAAATTCATTTTTACGAAGTAATCTCTATTCGTATGTTTATTATCAAAAGCCTCTAAAATGTCAGGTGAATATTCAAATATATAGTTTGTTCCTTGGTTTCCTAATAGCGTTATATCCTTAAGTTCTTCATCTTTTCTTCCTTGCATTTTACATCTCTCCTATTTATCATTATTGATTCACTTCACAGTTTCATTGACAATCACTTATTTGACCACATACATGGGATCTAGTAAAACGAGATTATACACCCCGTCTATTGCCCCATACGAGTGTATGTAGCTGTGGCAATACTTTTACGTCATTCAATTCAGGAGAATCTATTGTTCTTTGAATTAACCATTCATATTTGTGAAGTAGTTTATTAACAATGGCTGGATCCTCTGACAGAACGTCCTCATTACCTACCTGCAAATAAAAATTAATATGTCCATATCGCTTGTGTACCATTTTTGCATATTCTAGGTCCTTATCATCAAATACAACCACTTTAAGACTTACATGCTGTTGTCTACCTCTACTTACTAACCTGTCAATAATAAAGTCTAATTTCTCAAAATTCGTCTTCATTTCAGAACTAGGTGGTTTCGGTGATATGGTTAAATCATCGATTAGTAGAAACCAATCCTGCCAAACACTTCCTTGAGTTTCTAACCCTACTCTAATCCCCTTTTCTTTAAGCAAGGTTAGTAGGTGTTCAATATTCTTAAGTAATGCTGGGTTTCCTCCAGAAATCGTAACATGGTTAAATCGATTTCCTCCAAGTTCAACAAGTCGCTGCCATATTTCCTCCGAAGTTAGTTGCTCTATTTCACTTTTTGCAGACCCGTCCCATGTAAAAGCAGAATCACACCAACTACATGAGTAATCACACCCTGCTGTACGAACAAACATCGTTTTCTGACCGATAACCATGCCTTCACCTTGGATTGTGGGACCAAATATTTCTAATACCGGGATCGTTTTTTCCATTATCGTTCACCAGCTTTTGGACGATATACAACATAACTCGTAGGTGTTTCACGAACAAAAACTTGAAGGCACTTCGGACTATTTGTCAACGTATTTAAATGTTCCTGAACAACTTCCCATATCTTTTTTGCAACAACTTCTGTTGTAGGAAAATCATTTGGATTTTGATCATTAAATAATTCTTTATGGTCATTCATTACAGTATGATCAAATTTGCCGTGAATAAGTTTTTTCACTTGCTGAAAATTAACTAGGAAACCTGTATGATCAAGATCATCACCAGCAATGGTTATATTCACAAAGTACGTATGTCCGTGTAATTCCCTACATTTTCCTGCTTCATCATGCGGAACGAAATGCGCAGCTGCAAATTGCATATCCTTATTTAATTCAAATTGATAAGGGTGTTGTACTTGAGGATAGATTTGCTGAATCATTACTTGTTTTCACCCCTATTTTTCGTAGAAACGTATTGGTCAAGGCCTCTTTTACGTAATTTACATGCAGGGCACTCTCCACAACCTTCGGCAATTATGCCGTTATAACATGTTAAAGTTTTCTCTTGTACGAAATCAAATGCGCCTAATTCGTCTGCCAATTCCCACGTTTCTCCTTTATCAAGCCACATGAGAGGTGTGTGAATAACGAATTGATAGTCCATAGCGAGATTCAGCGTAACGTTTAATGATTTAATAAACACATCTCGACAATCTGGATATCCACTAAAGTCTGTTTCACAAACACCTGTAATAATATGTTTAGCACCAGTTTGTTTCGCTAGCACAGCAGTAAAAGACAAGAATAATAAATTCCTACCATCAACAAAAGTAGTAGGCAATTCACCTTCTTTTTCTTCAATAGCAATATCATCACGTGTTAATGCATTTGGAGCCAATTGGCTGAGAAGGCTCATATCAAGAACTGTATGTTTTATACCCAATTCATTGGCAATGTTTTTTGCTACTTCAATTTCATTGTCATGTCGTTGATTATATTGAAACGTAACTGCTTCAACAGTCTTATATCTTTTCATTGCCCAAAAAAGGCAAGTAGTACTATCTTGTCCTCCGCTAAAAACTACAACAGCTTTTTCATTTTTCATTATGTGTGACCCCTCTCTTCTTTTAATTCCATGCTTAATCAATTTTTCAAAGAGTTATATCAATTCATTATTAGGTAATTTTTTCAGCAATGTTATACTTACTAATTGAATTTAGTTAACAAATATAACTGACTCTATTCGTTAATTTTGATGCTATTTATCTGATGTAAGCAGAAAATAGCCAAACAAAAAAAGCATTTGTCAAACACGATGTAGTTTTTAAATTTGATTGTTATAAAATCAAATAAAAAAACTACACCCTAAGGACGCAGCTATTTCCTTAGTTTTTTATAGAGGGTGTTCTAGAACCTCTCCCGTAAATTATGGATAATTTCATGAGTGCTTACGGTATTCTTTTCAATTTTTCACTAGGTTAATATATCACAACTAAACGAAAAACTCCATAGAAATTATTTGCATGTGAATTGCTTCGGTCTAATATTTCTAACTGGATTGTTTTATCATTCCTAATATAACGTATTCTCAAACTACTCTTCTCATACTGCAATTTCGATATTGATTGCTTACTATATATAAATTAAGGCTGTTCTCGTCTTGATTGTTGCTTACATTCTAATAAATAAGCACGTATAAACCTAGCGTTCGTGGCATCTTTCCTACTTTTACAATAATTGAAGTTTCATAACAAATCTTCATACCGACCATTGTTATAAAAATAACAACAACGTTGACGAAAAAAACCTAGATAAAAACAAAGGCTCTTGTGATCAATCTTTCAACAGCAAAGTGGAATTTATGTCCCATTGCTATTATTCTATAGAAGAAAAGAGGCATTGATCAAGAATTGTATACTCTATTGTATGATATACAGCAAACATCCAAAACATCCTAAAAAAGGGTAACTCAGGATAAGGTAACAATCATTCAACAACCTATAACTTACTATCACCAGTCACCCTTTGTTAAATTATTTATACATTTTGTTCATTTCATGTTTAAACGAGAGCAAATTCACCTTGCTTCTTCATTTTCGCAACTCTTTTCACATAAACGTATGCATATGCCCCGTTAGCTACTAAACTAATTACAGCTACTGAGAGCATTAAGAAATCGTTACGTGGTACTAGTAATTCCACTGATTCTGTAAATCTTGGAAATGTAAAATAATACATAAACCAAGCTGCTAATGTGAATGCACGCGCTTGTAACCATGTCCCTTTCTTAATGAACATAGCAGGTAATGTACAAGATAGTAGCACCATAAATTGAGCTGACGCCGATCCAGGGAAATTTAAATAAACAAATACCCAATTCCAAATATCATAAGCGATTATCCATAAAAGAGGCATTTTCGGCCATAGCATATCCTTCTCTTTACTATTATCAATATATATTCCTTTAAATCCATAAAATAGCGTAGCAATTGACAACACACCTGCTATACCATTTAAAATGTTTGGTAAATATCCCATCGTAAAATCTTGTGTTACTGCCTCTCCAATGTTTAATGCTAAAAACAATGCTGCTACTAGTTTTGCAGATGTAAGTCCTCCCAGCTTCGAATATCTCATTAAAATGAACCATACACTTGCACCTACAACAGAATATACTTTTACCCATTTGAACCAATAAGTAACACCGTAACTTGTCCAAATAGGCAATAAGGCTATCGGTAAAACGAAAAAAAATATGATTCCAGCCCATTTTGATTTTCTAAACAACTCGTTTAAGCCCATTAAAACAATTAGAATCATTACCCAATGAAAAATTGATAAGGGACTATTATGCTCTTTGGCAACGCCTTCATAAAACCCATTTTTGTATGATAAATCTCCATCCTTATTAACTATAAGGGGGATATTATCAAACTCAGTAATTAGTGCACCTGTTTCACTAGACATACTTAAAACAGATTCGTTTAATGTCCATGACTTTACTTCTTCTAAATTTTGTCCACCATATTGCTTAATTACAGTCACTTGATTGTTATCCTTAAATTCAAAACGATAGAAGAATGCCCCCTCTCCAGATTCTCCATCTACTATCATTTGCCATGTTCCTAACATTTCATCTGCATTAGCTTCACTTGCGAATACGACATTAGAAGTTGAAAAACTAAAAAATAACATAAAAATTAATCCAAAAATAAAACTTAGTTTCAAACGTGCCAGTTTACACATGGTGTACCCCTCCTATACTTTATTAGGATAATATATGATATACTATTCAGACTTTTTACTGAACAGATATATCTGGAGTTTTAATCATGCTTCATCTTCACATTTTATATATTGTATATACTGTATATTTTTATTTTACTATAATGTGTTAAGAGGGTAGTTTATTCTCCATAAAGTTCATAAATTCCTCAATAATATATATTAAATAACCACAATGAAAGGATTATTATAAATATAACCCTTTCATTGTGGTTAATCGTACATTTCTTTTCATAAGGCTCTTTTTTTGAACTTTGTTGCTATTATTACTAATAATGGGCAATATGATGAGCTTTATGAGAGCTCAATAAAAGTAATTTTGGAAAGGATGCCACGAAAGCTAGAGGTATACTTGCTTAAAACTTTGAACGTTAAGAAACAATTATTACGAAGGTAATCTTTGCTAAGGCTCTTTTCCTTAAATTATTCTTTTTTCACTTACATTTGTGCTGGTATGTATTTTTATAGTTTTAGAGAAGAAAAAGCGCCCCGAAAAGCACTGATTATAACAGCCTATTCAAAAGCAACAATTAATTCAATTCGAATATAGCCTTTCATAACTATATTACTCTTTAATAACAATCCCTCTAGAAGTACATCTACTTTCCCTATAAGTTTGAATATAAGGTTTTGATTAAATTGAATTTATTTCTTAACGATTGGCATTTTAATTTTAATATATAAAGATGGTGAATCATACTTGTAAGTAATTTTACCGTGATACTCATTAATAATATCATTTATAATTGTCGTACCGAGCCCTCGATGTTTTCCCTTTGAAGACTGCCCATATGATGTAAATAAAGAATCGATAATTTGTTTTGGAATATGCTCGGTGTGATTTACTGACTCAAGTATGTAAAAACCACTTACCATTGATGACTTCAATACGACAGAACCTTCTTTATGAGCTCTTGAATATCCAGCAGCAGCTTCGACACTATTTTCTAATAAATTACTAACTAACTTACTTTGATCTAAGTTGCTCATTGGTAATAGTGTTAGTGGAACTTGTAACTGATAGGTTACATCTACCCCTTCTTTCATAGCCTCGACATAATAATGATGTAAGTGTGCTGTGATATGTCCTTTTTCACCTTTGATGGTTAAATTAACATTTTCGTATTCACCTATCAAAGATTCAACGTATGATTTCGCCTCTATTAATCTTTCTTCTTCCAGCATGTATTGAAAAACATTCATATGCTTCATCACGTCATGCCTTTGACTCCTGATTTCTCGAAAAGCATCTTGTATACCTATCTTCTCTTCTTGCAAAACTGAATCATTCAATAATAACAGCTGTATTTTGCTCAATGATGACCATCTGAAACATTCAACTAGCATATTAACGACCCATAAACTAGTAAATATGATAGGCTTATCACTGTAAAATTGAAGAAACATTATGATAATTTGCACGAGCCAAAGTATGCTACTTAACAATAAAATAGCCTCTACTTGGAAGAATATTTTTTGAACCTTCTTCCATAGAAACAACCATACAACAGCATAGACGATTAAGAATGTAATTGTCACGTTAATAGATAGAAATAATTTATGTATAACTGTTAATGATGATAATAAAAGTACAATAAAGATCATACTCGTATGAAAAATCCTTAAGTTCACAATTGTACCCCTTTAAAAATAATTTTCTTGCACGTATTCTAGTTTACTTTTGGTAATAATCGCTGTTTGATTCGTATGCTGAAAAGAGATAGAAAAAGAATTTTTAGCATATATTGAGAAATTTTTTACATAATGTAGGTTAATAATAAAAGATCGGTGAGAGCGTATGAAATTTCGGTTATTCAACTGATCTTCTAAATCGCTTAATGATTGATACGTTTCAAACTCTCCATCTATAGTAACTAACTTTGATGATCGACCTGTTCTTTCAATAAAGAGAATGCTTTTTTTATCAATGAAGTTCATTTCAGATTTTTGTTTTAACACTAACTTCCCTTCATCTTTTGTTGGTGCCATATGCCTTTTATATCTATTCATACCTTTCATTAGTCTATCTTTAGAGTATGGCTTTAAAATATAGTCAAGAACATCCAATTCGAATGCATGAACAGCGTATCCACTATGACCAGTTAAAAAAATTACTTTTATGTCCAAAGCATAAGTTTGAATAAAATCAGCTAATTCATAACCTGAAAGCTTTGGCATTTCAATATCGGTGATCAGGAGATCTATCTCATTCTTCTTAATAAACTCATAAGCTTCTTCAGAATCAGTTGTTGAAAAATGAATCGAGAACATCTCTTCTTTTCTTAATAATGCTTCAAGTTTCTCCAAATCGTACTTATGATCGTCAACTAGACCAACCTTCACCATATCCTCACTCCGAAACTAATCTGTTTTTTTTATCCTAACATAAATAAAATACCATAAATGGAATTTTCACGACAGGAAAAGAATGTTTCACGACAACATGGTTGGTAAAATTCATAAGGTTTTGTAAAGTGAAGACAGTTATAAATGAGGGGAGCGAACGATGGATGATCGAAGTGAAAAACGTATCCAAACAATTTAAGGAAAAGAAAAAGACGATTGCGGCTGTAAAGGATGTTTCTTTTTCTATTTCAAAGGGTGAGATCGTTGGTTTATTAGGAGAAAATGGTGCAGGGAAAACAACTTTGTTAAGAATGATATCAACAATTATGGAGCCTACAAATGGATCTATAAAGATTAATGGTATTGATATATCCAAGAAAACAATGGGTATAAAGCAGCAAATCGGCGTTTTATTCGGCAGTGAAACTGGATTGTACGACCGCCTTTCGGCAAGAGAAAATTTAGCATATTTCGCTTCACTTTACGGTATTAGTAAGCACGAAACGAATGTCCGTATAGATCAATTAGCTGTGCGCTTTGGTATGAAGGACTATATCGACAGAAAAGTTGGCGGATATTCTAAAGGAATGCGCCAAAAGGTAGCAATTGCTAGGACACTCATTCATGATCCTGACATTATTTTATTTGATGAACCTACTACAGGCCTTGATATTACGTCAGCAAATATGTTTCGTGAATTAGTTCATCAACTCCGTAAAGAAGGTAAAACGATTATTTTCTCAAGCCACATTATGGAAGAGGTAAAAATGTTATGTCAATCAATTATTATGATTCATAAAGGTGAGCTCGTATATCAAGGTGCTATTGATGAACTGTATAAACAAGAAGAAAGTGAAGATTTAAATTATATATTCATGTCAAGATTAGTGAGAGGTGCTTAAAATGATTTGGACAATTTACAAAAAAGAATTAATTGACTCGCTTCGTGATCGTAAGACAATCATGCTTAGTATTCTCATTCCAATGTTATTTAGCTTAGGAATGGTGTTTTTCTACGAGGCATTCTTCTTTAAAGATTCAACCGAAAACTATACAGTTGCTGTAGAGAGCACGATAGATGATAAAACATATGATTGGTTTTCTAATTTAGAAAGTATAACTGTGTCAAAGGTGAACGATCCTATCCAAACTGTGAAAGACGGAGAAGCAACGATTGCCTTATATGCAGACCAAGATTTTCTTAACCAGATTGAACAAGGTGGATCACCTGCTATTGATATATACGTAGATCAATTTAGTCAAAAAGGCGAGCTAGCTACCAGTACGATAAACTCTCACCTAAACACTTTAAAAGAAACCGTCCAACAAAAGAGGTATGAAGATTATAATTTAGATGCGGATGCATTTGAACCATTTCTTTTCTCGATTAATAGCCTTTCTGAATCTGAGGAAGATACATCAAGTTTTCTCCTAAGCATTCTTGCTCCATTAATTATTGTGATGTCTATTATTACGGGTGGTATTCCTACTAGTAATGATTTATTTGCAGGAGAAAAAGAAAGGAACACAATGGAAGCATTATTAATGACTCCAGTAAAACGCACAAACATCCTTTTTGGTAAATGGTTAACCGTTTCTACCTTAAGTACGTTTAGTGGAATTTTTGCTACAGTGATGTTTGTTATTACGACGAAATTATTTACCGAAGGACTAACGAATGTTATACCAGACGATAAAGTGGCGCCATTCATCGGGGTTATGAGTATCGGAGTTTTAGCTTTTGCACCCTTAATTTCTAGCATAATGATGATGCTAAGTCTATTAGCAAATACAGTTAAGGAAGCAGGAAACTATGTATCGCCTTTGTCTATGTTAGCGATGATTCCATTCTTTCTACTAATGGGTTTATCTGTAAATGAATTAACTACAACCCATTTCCTCATTCCATTTTTCAATATTTTCGCATTAATTAAACAATTAATTTTCGGTGTGTATTCTATTGAAAGCATAGGAATGGTAGTAGCAAGCTCAGTTCTCGTTATCGCTATCTTATTTTTACTTGGCTCATTCATGTTCAAAAAAGACCGCTGGGTATTAGGAAAAGGGGCATGACACACTAGCTTTCCCTATAAGTGATCATTTAACAGCAAGTCAGTGAACTCGTTCTAATAAATATAAAGATCAGTAAATCAGGTGGAGACTGCTCCGCCTGATTTTTGAAATTCGAAATCTTAGGATTTCTATGTACAAAAGTTGAGGTTTATGTTTTAGCAAAACCGTGTAACTTGATTTTAATAGACTCAGTCGGTAACGAATTGTGTATCGTGAACCAACTGATGCTTGAAGGAATAAAAAAACTAAAAATTATAGATCGTAAGAAAAGTAGGGGTAAAATGTCAGGTGCAAAGAAAACATATAATACTAACCTAGCAAAACGCTGGATGATAACCATTGGGATATTTTTAATTGTTCAATTGATCTTTATCACAGTTGATGGCACTTTCCTAGAGCCAAATATTCATGATAGTGATCATTTAATTGCTAAGTTTGGGAGATGGGTTCTGGAGTCGAAACTATTTACACAATGGATTACGCCATATTCCTTTCCGTTTTTTAATTTGTTTATGACAATTTAGTTTATATTTCCACTTACTTACCATTTAGGAGTAGAGAAATCTGATATAATACAAATAATTAGTGTAATTGCAGGAATTGTGGTGTTTTTTCTTAGTAGTGCTTTGTTTGAATTCTTTTGGAAAAACATATCATCTGACCCTATACTAAGCGTAAATTTTGAGGTGTTATTTTCAGCCCTTTTTTGGATAGTTGCACTAGTATTCTTCCTCGTATCCTATACGATAGCGCGTGAACCTCTCCAACTAATTGTTACACAATTTGATGGAGCATCCCTTGTCTTAAATAGAGTACAAAACAAGCTATTAAGCCACCTTCGGTGACTCTAATGCCAAGTTAAGACTAATTAATGAAGACAAGTTTTGTTCTGTTCTTTTTGCCAATTCAGGAACTTTTGCCTGAAGGGACAACCATTTCTTTTCAGGAATGGATTTTTGGATTCCTCGAATAAAATATCTAGCTCCGATATTGTAAGAAGCTGATAAATCCGCATGATAAACTTTGCCCGTCGAGAACGTGGCAAGGTCTTTCTTAGGATTTCTCTCTACTTCTCCTGAACCATCAAAAGCTAAGGCACTTGTATTTCTAGCGTTAATTCTAGAAATACGCATTCCGAGGTAATGAGCAGCTTGAGTGACTTTGTTTTGAATCCCTTTTTTTCTCCAATAATGGAGCTTGAAACGAAGTTTCTTTGCACCGTAGTACCCCTTAGGGGTTTTCATTTTATCCAGGTACTCTAAGACAATTACATCGCAATTATGCTCGCGAGCGAACTTCATGATTTCGTAAGAAGTATTGTTTACAATGTGTTTTTGAATTCCATTGATTCTACGCCAAAAGTTCTGAGCAGATATCCAACCGGAAATCGCTTGTGCTTTGCGTAATTTGTTCGTCATAGTGTACAATCGGTCTTTTTCTTTTGACTGGTTAATAAACTTTCGAGCCAAGACAGTTCCGGTTGAATCCATAACTGAACAAACCGCAGAGTTTGTGATTCCAAGGTCTATGGCACAAATCTTTTGATTTTTTAATTTTGTTTTAG